>CAJOHR010000006.1 GCA_905234425.1 uncultured Oscillospiraceae bacterium
ATGCGGAGCGGCTCCAGGATCCCCCGGAACTCCACGAAATCCGGCAGGCCGCCCACGTTGTGGTGGCTCTTGATGACCGCCGCGTCTCCGGCGCCGGACTCGATCACATCGGGATAGATGGTGCCCTGGACCAGATAGTCCACGGCGCCGATCTTCTTGCCCTCCTCCTCGAACACCCGGATGAACTCCTCGCCGATGGCCTTTCGCTTGTCCTCCGGCTCCTCCAGGCCCGCAAGGCGGCGAAGGAACCGCTGCTCCGCGTCCACCCGGACGAACCGAATGGGCCACTTGGAGAAGGCCGCCTCCACCTCGTCGCCCTCGTTCTTCCGCATGAGGCCGTGATCCACGAAGACGCAGGTGAGCTGGCTGCCCACAGCCTCCGCCAAAAGAGCGGCGGCCACAGAGGAATCCACGCCGCCGGACAGGGCCAGAAGCACCTTCCTATCGCCGATCTGGGCCCGCAGGGCCTCGATCTGCTCGTCGATAAAGGCCTGGGCCAGCTCCGGTGTGGTGATACGTTCCATGGTTTCGGGTCTGTGATTGCTATCCATTTTAGGTCCTCCTGTTCTCTACACGCAATTATGTATAATCCTGTTTATTATATCGGAGCCGCCGGGTACAGTCAACCGGGGATCTCGGTTTTTTCCACGGATTCCGGCAGATCGGCCGTCACGCCGATTTTTGCGAAAAAGCCCTCCACGTATGTACGGTAGTCCTCGGTTGCCGTCAGCACGGAGGCCGCATGGGTGGCGCCGGGAATCAGATGGAGCTCGCTGTAGCCGGCTGTAGCCTTCTGCATATTCTGGCTGTGGAAGGGCAGAATGAAGTCGTCCGCGTCGCCGTGGATAAACAAAATGGGGATGTTGTTGCCGGCAAGGCTGTCGATGGGCCGCATCTGATTGTAGGACCATCCGTATTTCAGCTTGGCAAAGAGAGACGCCACATGGATCAGCCAGCCCGGAAGGTGCATGCCCTTCAGGCCCGCCTGCATAACGCTGGCAATCTCGCTGAAGCCGCAGTCTGCTACCACAAAGTCTATTTCCGGCTTGTATTTGAGGCAGGCAATGGAGGTGGCGCTGCCCAGGGATTCCCCGTGGATGCCCAGCATGGTCATATCCGGATAGCGCTTTCTCGTATCGTCGATGAGATACTTGAGGTCCACGCTCTCCCGGATAGAGTAGGTGCAGAAGGTGGGCTCGTTTTCCCCGTGGCCCCGGAGATCATAGAGGATCACCTGGAAGCCCAGGTCCAGATACATCTTCGTGTATTTGAGGGACCCGAAGCGGTTGTCCGTATAGCCGTGGGACAGGATGATATACCGCGTGGACGGGATGGGGTTCACAAGGCGCTGTACATGAAGTACATAGCCGTCCTCGGATTTGACCGTGTAATCCTTTTTCTCCAGGCCGTCATACCAGGAGATGTCGTAGTGGTCCGCCTGCCACGCTCTGGCCTCCTCCAGGCTCTGGCGGCGGATCTGCATGGAATAGGCCGCGAGCATCCGGCCCAGCAGCAGAACGATTACCACCAGAACCAGGATCACGCTGATGATGACTGTGACCATATTCTACCTCCTATTCCCTCCGATTCAAAACCGCAGGACCTTAATGAGATTGGTGGAGCCGCTGATGCCCACGGGAATGCCCGCCGTGACCACGGCCAGGTCATGCTCTCCCGCAAAGCCCAGGTCCCAGGTCATGCTCTGGGCCAGATTCAGCAGCTTGTCAGTGGTGTCCACCACGGGAACAAGGGCCGTCTCCACGCCCCAGACCAGGGCCAGCTTCCGCCGGGTGCGCTCGTCCACGGTCAGAGCCAGCACGGGACAGCCGGGATGGAATTTCGCCACGGACTTGGCCGTGATACCCCGATGCGTGACGGTGACGATAGCCTTGGCCTGAAGCTCCATGGCCGTGGAGCAGCAGGCCCGGGAGATGGCGGCGCTGACGTCGTTGCCCTGGAATATCTCCATCTGGCCGAAGGAGGCCCAGTAGTCGATGGATTCCTCCGTATGGGCCGCGATGGAGGCCATCATCCGGAGCGCTTCCACGGGATAGGCGCCGGAGGCCGTCTCGCCGGAGAGCATAATGGCGCTGGCCCCGTCAAAGACCGCCTGGGCCACGTCGTTTACCTCCGCTCGGGTGGGACGGGGATTGCGGATCATGGAGTCCAGCATTTGGGTGGCGATGATCACGTTTTTCCCGGCCTGGCGGCATTTCCGCACGATCTCCTTCTGGAGCAGCGGCACCTGATAGGAGGGCACCTCCACGCCCAGATCGCCCCGGGCCACCATAATGCCGTCCGCCGCGTCGATGATCTCGTCGATGTTGTCGATGCCCTGCTGGTTTTCGATCTTGGCGATGATCTCCATGCTCTGGGCGCCCAGCTCCCCCAGCAACGCGCGGATGTCCCGGACATCCTGGGCCGAGCGGGTAAAGGAGGCTGCGATAAAGTCAAAGCCGTTGTTGGCGGCGAAGAGAATATCGCTCCGGTCCTTTGGGGAGAGGAATGGCAGATCCACCGGCGTTCCGGGCAGGTTGATGCCCTTGCGGTCCTTCACCGTGCCGCCGTTGTGGACGATGCAGACCACGTCTCTCCCGCGGATCTCCGACACCTCCAGCTCGATGAGGCCGTCGTCGATGCAGATCTTGCTGCCGGGCTTCACCACGGAGGCCAGGTTTTCATAGGTGGTGCTGCAGCCCGAGGCGTCGCCGGTCCGTTCCTCGGCGTACAGGGTGAAGGCGTCGTTCACGTGGAGCTCCACGCTGCCGCCCGCAAAGGTTCCCGTCCGGATCTCCGGCCCCTTGGTGTCGCACATGGCGGCAATGGGGAGCCCCAGCGCCTCCCGCACCTCCTGGAGCTGATTGAGCCGGGCCAGATGACTGTCCTTGTCCCCGTGGGAGAAGTTGAACCTGGCCACGTTCATGCCGCCCAGGGCCAGATTCTTCAGGACCTCCGGATCGTCCGTGGCCGGACCCAGGGTGCAGATGATCTTCGTTTTCCGCATACAATTTCCTCCGTTTCTCCAATCCGAATGATATCCGCATATTACCTTTCCTTTATACCACACTCAGCCTTTCTTTGCAATGAAGTTCACAGGAAAAAGCCTGCCATTTCCGCAATGACAGGCTTGATTCAATCCAGATTCAATTCTTTTCGGAGCGCCGTCAGGCTCTTGCCCGTTTCCCTGGAAATGCGGGCCAGATCCTCGTATTCCGCCTTGGATCGGGTGACGCCGTATCCGGCGGAGCGCTTCACCCGGACAGGGCCGTAAGGGGTTTCCGCCTGCTCCAGGTCACGGTCCAGGGCATACCGCCGGCAGACGTTCTCCCGGACGCCCAAAGTGGTGGTGTGCAGGAACAGGAGACGGACCATGGTTTCCCGTTCCGTCTCCCGGCAGAGTACCCGGAGCAGGACGCCGGGACGGGACTTCTTCATGCCAATGGCCTCGGTCCACACATCCAGGGCCCCTGCCTCCAGCAGGCGATCCATGGCAAAGCCGATCCCCTCTCCCGTCATATCGTCGAGATTGCAGGAGAGCTCCAGCAGTTCTTCCGCGTGCATATCCGTCTTCACTTTCCCTCTCCCCGCTTTCCGTCCGCGTGGTTGATCATGCCGGCCAGATAGCCGGCCCCAAAGCCGTTGTCAATGTTCACCACCGAGACGCCGCTGGCGCAGGAGTTGAGCATGGACAGGAGCGCCGACAGGCCTCCGAAGGAAGCGCCATATCCCACGCTGGTGGGCACGGCGATCACCGGGCAGTCGGCCAGACCTCCCAGCACGCTGGCAAGCGCGCCCTCCATGCCCGCAATGGCGACAATGACGCTGGCGCTCATGATCTCATCCAGATGGGACAGGGTCCGATGAAGACCGGAGACCCCCACATCGTAGAGCCGGAGCACCCGGTTCCCCATGACCTGGGCCGTCCATGCCGCCTCCTCCGCCACGGGAATGTCGCTGGTGCCGCCTGTGGCCACCACAACCGTGCCGATCCCGTCCGGCTCCGGGATCGGACCCACGATGCCGATCCGTGCGTCGGGGTAATATTGGAGGTCACAGTGGGGCGCGATGAACTCCGCCGCCTCCTGGCTCATTCTGGTGATCAGGACCGTCTTCTGGCTGTTTTCCACCATGACCTGTACGATACCCAAAATCTGCTCCGGGGTTTTCCCCGCGCCGTAGATGACCTCCGCCCAGCCCTGGCGTACCTTCCGGTGAAGATCCACCTTGGCAAAGCCGATGTCCTCAAAGGGCCGGGATTTCAGGGAGCGCATGGCGTCCTCCACGGAAACGCTTCCGTCCCGCACGCCCTCCAGCAGTTTTTTGATCTCAGTGCTCATTGCGCGCCTCCAAATCCAGCAGAACGCCGTCATAGGTTTGTTTCAGCGTGTCCAGAATCTCCCGCCGCCGCTCCAGCGCCAGCGGAAGCTGATCGGCGGTGATCTGGAGCTTGGCCTGTCTGCCCAGGGTCCGGACGCGGAAATCTGTAAATCCCAAAGTACGCATATAATCCTCCGCCTGCTCTGTCCGATGGAGCAGCGCTTCGGTCAGGACCACCCCGGAAGGGATTCTGGTGGCCAGGCAGGAATAGGCGGGCATATCCCATGTGATGAGCCCGGCTTCCCGGGACAGCGCCCGGATTTTGTCTTTTGTCAAGCCACATTCTCGCAGGGGGGATCGAACGCCCAGCTCTCCCAGGGCCAGCATTCCGGGACGGTCGGCGTCGTCGTCGGAGGCGTTGGTGCCGTCGAGAAGCAGGGAAAAGCCGTCCGCTTCCGCCGCGTTCCGAATCAGGGTGAACAGCCGCCGCTTGCAAAAATAGCATCTCCGGGGAACGTTGGCGGCCACATCGGGATCGGACAGAATATCATACTCCAAAACCCGCAGGTCCGCGCCCAGGTCCTCCGCCATGCGATGGGCCATGGACAGCTCAAAGGCGGGCTGAAAGGCAGTGTTAACATAGTAGGCCCGGACCTCCGCGCCATATTTCAGGGCGGCATATAGCAGAAAGCTGGAATCCACCCCGGCGGAAAAGGCCAGGGCGCATTTGGGGTGCTCCGCAAAGAACTGTTTCAGATCATACATGGCTTACACTCCCTTCGCTATGGAGATCATTATAGAGAAATTCATAGGAAAATGCAAGGAAATACATCATCGTTTTCGGTCCTGCCGCTGCCTCCACACGGGCTGCTGGAGCGTCCTTCGCGTTTTGCGGAAGCAGGCGTCGCAGAGCCTTCCCTTCTGATGGAGGGGCAGGGCCGCGCCGCATTTGGCGCAGAAGCGGATGTTGTTCCGGAGCTTATAGAGCAGGATTTCGTTGATGCTCTCCGCCAGCGCCGAACGCGTTTCATAGAGCTTGTCCTCGTCCACAGGCAGAGAGAAGGCTCTTGCGAAGGAGAAATAGAGATCCAGCTTCCGGTGAAGGAGTTCCAGCTCCGGCAGGGTGGCGTTTCCATCCTCGGGAAAGCCCGGCTGCTCGATGGTCTCCCCCTGGAGATAGAGCCGCAGATACTTGAAAAACAGCTCCCGGAGAGGTTCCTCCGTCTCGTCGAAGGGGATGTTGGCGGCCCGAAGCTCCTGCTCTTTGTCCAGCAGAAAGCCCATCTCCCGCATTTTGGAGATCAGGGAGATGTAGCGGGAGATGTCCAGCTTCACATAGGGGTCCGGCGTGGGCATCCGGCTCCACTGGGTCAGCACCTCCAGGAGATCAAACCGGACCTGGAGCACCAGATCGGAAAAGCCCACCACCGCGTGCTGGATGGGCGGCACCGTGGTATGGAGTCCCGCCCGAATAAAGCCCAGGCCCTGGGTGGCCCCCACATAGCCCCGGTCGTACATGCCGAAGCGTCCCGCCCGTCCGGCGATCTGCTGGATCTCCTCGGGCTTCAGCTCCCGGCGCTCCACTCCGTCAAACTTCTCCGTCTCCATGAAGATGATCCGCCGGATGGGCAGGTTCAGGCCCATGCCGATGGCGTCGGTGGCCACCACGTACTGCATCCGGCCGGAGAGAAAGCCTTCCATCTGCTTTCGCCTTGTGGCGTATGGCAGAGCCCCATAGATGATGGCGGGCTCCTTCCCCGCCTGCCGCAGGTCCTCCGCAACGGAGAGCACCCCCACCTTGGAGAAGGTGATCAGGGCGTCTCCCGGCTGGATCCTGCTATAGTCCACGGTAGAAGACATGGGAATCAGAGGCACCTGCCGCCGGTGGTACTCCACGTCAAAGGTGTCCCCGCAGCTCTCGATCAGGCGAATGAGGATATGCCTTGCCTCAGGGGCGGCGCAGAGATGGACCTCCGGCGCCAGAACGCCCAGTATTGCCCGGGTCCAGGCGTACCCCCGCTGGGCGTCGGAGATCATCTGGCACTCGTCGATGACCGCCACCTGATACCGGGCCTTCAGGTCCAGCTTCTCCGCCGTGGCCGCCACATGGGTGTCCCCCTCCCGCAGATCCTCCTCCTCCCCGGTGGTCAGAGAGCAGTCGATGCCGGCGTCCAGCATAGTCTCCTGAGCCTCCAGGGCCAAAAGACGGAGCGGGGCAAGATAGACGCCGGTCTCCGCCTCCCGGAGACGCTGAAAGCCCGCGTAGGTCTTTCCCGTGTTGGTCCCGCCGATATGGAGGGTGAAATGGCGCTGCATGGCCCGGGCCTCGGGGTATTCATCCTTGGGATTCAGGGCCAGGAGCAGGGACAGGCTGTTCTGGATGGCCCTGGGCACGTACCAGACGGACCAGACGCCCCCCAGAGACATGGAAAAGAGCATCCCTGCCGGGAAGTCTTCCTGTCGCAGCATCCTGGAAAGCTCCGCCTCGGGCTGGGATTCCTGAAAGTCATATACGGCCCGTTCCGCCGCCGCGTGGAGCACCAGGGCGTATCGGTTCAGCACCCGCCTTGCCATGGAGTTGTCCTGATTGGCCCCCAGCCAGGACCCGGAACGGGCGAAGTGAGCCAGCTCCCGGTGGAGCTTCTTGGGGTCGCACCGGCGTTCCAGGTTCAAAAACTGGCCCATATATCCCGCGCCCTGGTCCACCCGAAGGGAAAACCGCTGGGCGGCGGCGGGCAAATGCTGAAGGATGGCCGCATGGTAGTGTCCGGCCAGAACCCAGGCCAGCGTATCCTCCCTGCCGGCCTTTTCCCATGCCTGGATCAGCAGCTTGGCCGTCCGGTCGATACCGGCGGGATCCGCCGGTTCCCGGACCGGGGCGGACCGCCTGATCCGCTCCCTTTGAAACTGCTCGGTCTTTTCCGCCTCCTGGACGCTTTTCCGTTCCCAGACCCTGGTCTTTTTTCCCCGAAACCAGCGGTACTGCGGACCCGGCAGCAGCTTTTCCATAAGGTCGTTGGTCCAGCCACGTCTCCGAAGAAGGGCTGCCGACCAGTATTTCCCGTTATTTCCCTGGGACAAGGCAGTCCCTCCCTTCGGTCATTTTATGCCGCAAAATAGCGTTACGATAACAAATTGGGATTTGTCGAGGTATGTTGCGTCACCTGAGAGGTATGTTGCGTCATCCTGAGCGCAGCGAAGGATCTTTCCTTCCCGGTTGACGCAAGATAGAATGACAGGGATGCTCAATGACCCCGACAAATCCCAATCGTCAAGGATGCCGGTATTTTATCCCACCACGCCGTCGAATTCCGGCTGCTCCCCGGCCTCGGTCTCCAGCCGGATCACCAGCTTGGCGGGCAGGCAGACGATAGGCTGCCTGCCGTGGGACAGCCAGCCTGTATGGACGCAGACCTGATCGGGGCAGTTTGCCTCCCGCACCCGGATCCGGCCCGGCTCCGCCTCCACCACGTTCTCATGGCCGTCCCCATCTGTTACGGTGAAGGCGACGGGCTCCGTCAGGCGGGACAGGTCTATAGAGCGGATACAAACCCCGTCCTGATAGACATTGGCCACGGCGCCGCCGCCCCGGAAATGCAGAAACAGCGCCAGCGCAATCAGGACCGCCAGCAGAATCGAAAACAGCAGGATCCAGGTTTTATTCTTCATGGCAATCACCGCCGTTTCCGCATAGTTATTTGGCAAAAGGCTCCTGGGAGCATGGTTTCTCCCGAGAGCCGGAATTTGAATGGTTCCCTGTCCATGTCATGCACAGGCTCTATTATAATTTGATTTCCCCATTCCGTCAATGTTCGTCCTGTTTACGAGAGCTTCCAGGTGAACAGATCCGGCGTCTGCTTCAAGTACAGCCGTCCGGAGAAGGCCAGGTCCGGCAGTGGGGTAAAGGGAACGCCCTCGGGGCTTACGCTCCGGTACAGGGGATCGGCCACAATGTGCCTGGCGCTCCGAAGGGCTTCCTGCATCTCCGCTTCTCCCGCAACGGACTGATCTGCGGAACCCAAAAGGCCCCTTGTGACCTCTGTGGGACAGAGCACTTCGGTGGTTTTCCCTGTCTCCAGTTCGATGGACGCTGCCAGGGAGGTCATGACCACCGGCTCTCCCACCAGGGTCACGTCCGGCTCTCCGCCCTTCCGGCTTTGGATGTGGGGAACCTGATTTTCTCCCGTCTCCATGGCTGTTTTCAGCGCTTCCATCACCGCAGGCGCAAAGCCGCCTAAAGGCGCGCCGATCACATAAGGAATGCCAAACCGCCGATGCAGCTCCTCCGCGGCGTAGAGTCCGGCGGAGGAAACCACCAGATTCACCGGCGCGGCAGACGCCCGGGAGAAGGTCTCCGGGTCGCAGTCCAGGGCCCAGTTGGCGTTGACCGGGAAACCGGCCTCCGTCAGGATTGCTTCCATGCGCTTCCCGGAGCCGGACAGGGTGTAGTTCAGGGGCGTCATGCCCAGGATATTGACGGTTCCGGGCCGCTTTTCCCCATTCCCGTCCACCAGACGCCGGGCGGCCTGCAAAAAGGCCTGGCCCGCGCCCTCGGTGTAGTCGTGGGCGCCGTTGGTGGAGACGTAAAAGGCTGGGATGTTCAGCCGGTCCTCCAGGATGCGGCAGATCCCGGCGAAGTCCGTGCCGTTGAGGAACGGAATCGGAGAGTTCACCAGGGCGATGAACCTGGGATGCAGCTCCCCGGCAGCCATCAGAATGTCGGCAATGAGCTTTTTGTCGTTTCCCGTGATGGCGTCCACGTCAGTCATGCCGGAGAGGAAGATCAGGCTCTCCTTCTCGTACCACCGGACCTCGTCAAAGGTGTTGTAGGTGGAATTGCAGCCGGAGGGATCGTGCATGACCACCATGCCCCCCAGCTCATAGAGCGCCGCGCAGGCCCCGGAGACGTCGCCGGAATAAACCGGAAGGATCTGATAGGTATTCTTCATATGAGGCTCACCCACCCCAATCCCTTGCGGGTCACCGTGTCCCGCGTGTCTTTTTCCTGGAGTGCCGCCTGCCGCATGTCCCGGCAGAGGCGAAGGATGCCCGTGTAACCCCAGGTCCCGCCGCACTCCACCATGTTCACAAAATAGGGGGTGTCGGCATAGAAGGCCGCCTTGGGACCGATGGCCAGCACAGGTCTGTCCTGCTCCCGGGGCAAAACCCGGAGCTTTGGCCGGATGGTGGAGAAGATCATGAGCTCCGGCGCGTTTGCCTGGAGCCAGCGGAAGTCGTCCTCCTCCTCGGCGCTGAAGGCGTCGATATAAAGCCGTTCCACGCGGAAGCCATGCTCCAGCAGAAGTCTTGTCATGCCGGCCGGCCTCGTGTGGGCGATATAGTCGATATAGACCGGCATATCTCCCAGCGCCTGACGGGTCTCCTCCAGCTCCCGCTCGCATGCCTCCCGGAGGGGTGCGGTGTCGGGCATATCCGCATGCAGATACTGCGCAAGCGCCCCAAGGGATTGGTCGATCTCTTCATAGGAAAAGGAGGGCGGCAGATAGAGCATATCCCGGCCCATCCGCTCACAGAACCGCTCCCCGCCGTATCGGAAGGAGGGATAGGTCACGATGTTCAGGCCCGCTTCCCCGAACTTCAGAAAATCTTCATAGGTTTTGCATCCGGGCAGCTCCCGGACCCGAATCCCCTGATTCCGAAGCAGCTCCATGAGCTCGCTGTCCCCGTCGTGGGGAAGGTCCGCCCCCAGAATGTTCACCAAACCGGGATTTTTGGGCATTTCCGGCACCACATCCAGCATGGCGGCCCGCTCCGTCACGTCGGGCATCCGGTGGTTTTTCTGCATGACAGGGTCCATCCAGCAGCGGATAAACGTGATATCCGGGTAGCGCTTTTCCAGCTCCCGGTAGATGTAATCCGTGTCGCTGCCCAGGAAGTGGTGCACGCAGACCGTGAACACCAGGATTGCGGGCGGATGGGCCGGGAGGTTGTCGATGACGTCGCTGACGCCCTCGATGGTGACCTGCTCCAGATTTGTAAAGAGCATGTCCTTCTCCTCCACAATGACGCAGTGGAACCGATGGGACTGGCCCATCTCCGCCGCCGTCATGGTGACGCCCCGCATGCAGTTGTCGGCGCAGACGTAGATCTGGTGGGCCTCCGGCAGGAGCATCCCGATGTGGACGATGTTCCAGCTTTCGTAGACGGGAGGACAGTATTCCAGGGACCAGGAAAAGGGCTGCGGAAAAGCGGCGTCCTTCGCGGGAACCGCCGTATCCTCCAAGCCGTAGGAACCGATCCGCTTCAGCATGGCTTGCCTCCCATCAGCATATCCGCGGCAGCAGCTCGTTGCCCGGCTGCGGCAGCATGGTTTTCGCCCCCAGCTCCGTGGTCATGACTACCCGGCCGGGATAGGCCTCGGTCACGGTGCCGATGACGGCGGCATTGGCGGAATAGGGCATCTTATGAAGGGCCTCCAGGAGCGCCTCCGCCTCCTCCTGAGGAACGATCATGACCATGGCGCCCTCGCAGGCAAGGTAAAGGGGCTCCAGACCCAGCAGGCCGCAGACGCCCCGGACCGCCGGGTCCACGGGAACCTTGGAGGCCTGAATTTCCATGCCCACATGGCTCTGTCCTGCGATCTCATAGAGCACCGTGCCCACGCCGCCCCGGGTGGCGTCCCGAATCACATGGATGTGGGGTGCGGCTTTTAGGGCAGCCTCCACCGTGGACCAGAGGGGCGCGCAGTCACTGGTGACCTCGGCGTCGATGCTGTAGCTGTCCCGGGCCAGAAGCACCGTGCAGCCGTGGCGTCCCACGTCCCGGGTGACCAGAATGGCGTCTCCGGGTCTGGCCAGGGTCCCGGAGGTTTTAATCCCGGGCAGGATCTCTCCCACGCCGGTGGTGGTGATGAACACGCCGTCCACCTGCCCTTTCCCGGCCACCTTCGTATCTCCCGCCACGATGCGGACGCCGGCCTCATTGGCCGTCTCGCCCATGGCCTTTACGATTTCCTTCAGCTCCGATATGGGAAGGCCCTCCTCCATGACGAAGGAGCAGGTCAGATACAGGGGCTTGGCGCCCATGCAGGCCAGATCGTTCACCGTGCCGCAGATGGACAGCTTTCCGATGTTGCCTCCGGGGAAAAACCGGGGCGAGACGATAAAGCCGTCGGTGGACATGGCCATATTTCCGGATGTGGGCGGCAGCACCGCCGCGTCGTCCCCCGTAAGATCGGGGTTCCTGAAGCACTCCTTGAAAATGCTGTCGATCAGCTCATTGGTCTGCTTTCCGCCGGCCCCGTGGGCCATGGTTACCGTTTCCGTCACAGCAATACACCTCCATACAGATACCAGGCCGAGCAGGCCCCTTCCCCCGAGACCATGCAGGCCCCTACGGGATGCTCCGGGGTGCAGCCCCGGCCAAACACCTTGCAGTCCGTGGGCAGGCACTTACCGCGGAGCACGTCGCCGCAGCGGCAGGCCGGATTGGCCTTTCCCTCGATTTTCGGCAGCTTGTATTTGAGCCTGGCGTCAAATTCCGCATATTCCGCCCGGAGCTTCAAGCCGGAGCCGGGCAGCTCGCCGATGCCCCGCCACTGGGCGTCACAGGACTCCATATACTTCTCGATCATCCGGACCGCCGCCGGATTCCCCTCGGGCTTCACCACTCTGGGGTAGCAGTTCTCAAAGAAGGGTCTCCCCTCCCGGAACCGGGTCAGGGCCACGGTCAGGGCCGTCACCAGCTCCCGGGCCGTGAAGCCCGCCACCACGCCGCTGACGCCCCGGTCCCGCATGGTCTCGCAGAGGCCCGTGCCGATGATGGCATGGACGTGACCGGGATAGAGATAGGCGTCGCAGGCGTCCTTCATGGCCTCGTAGGCAACGGGCATGGTCTTGTTGGCGGTGAGCAGGGAGAAGTTGTGAAGCCCCGCTTTTATGGCCATCTCCACGGCGATACAGGAGGAGGGCACCGTGGTCTCAAAGCCCACGGACAGGAACACCACTTCCTCCTCCGGGTGATCCCCCGCATAGTCCGCCGCGTCCTGGGGCGAATAGACCACCTGGACCTTTGCGCCCTTGCCTCGGGCCTGAGAAAGGCTCTGCTTTGTTCCAGGCACTCGGACCAGATCCCCGAAGGTGCAGATCGTGGCCCCGTGCTCCAGGGCCAGCATCACCGCCTCGTCGATATAATCCACCGGTGTCACGCAGACGGGACATCCGGGACCGGAGATCAGCTCGATCTGGGGAGACAGCAGACTGCGGACGCCCTGGCGGAAGATCTCATGGGTATGGGTGCCGCAGACCTCCATGATCCGGAACCTGGGCCCGTCATAGGTTTTGAGTTTCTCAATCGCCTGCTCGGTCATGATCCGATCTCCTCCAGAATACGCTCCGTCTCATCCACATCATCAGCAGAAATTTTGGCGATGGCCGTTCCGGCGTGGACCATAACGTAATCCCCAGGCTCCAGATCCTCCAGCAGCATGGCGGAAACCTCCCGTCTTGCGCCCTCCGCGTCCACAAGGGCCGTGCCGTCGCTGACCCGAACCACCTTGGCCGATAAACCTACACACATGATTTGTTCCTCCTGTCCTGTTTTCTTAGTGATAAAAAATCGCTTTATTTGCAAATTGGGGTTTGTCGAATTCAAATCTGTAGGGGCGTTCATCCCGGCAAATCCCAATTAATTCATCACCTTCATGTTTGCATGCGGTGCATGGCGTAGACCGCCTGTCCCAGACCGATCCCGCCGTCGTTGGGGGGAATCAGCCGATGGGTCAGGACCCGGAATCCGGCGGTCTCCAAGCGGGATTCGGTAAGCTCCAGCAGCAGCCGATTCTGATAGCAGCCGCCGGTCAGCGCCGCGGTCTCCACGCCCGTTTCCTCCCGGGCACGGCGGCAGGCCTCCAGGGCCATATCCGCCAAGGCGCTGTGGAAATCCAGGGCCAGATCGCAGGGATCCTCTCCGGCCAATCGCCTGTCCACCAGGGATCGAACCAGATCCGCCGTGTTCAGGATCATCCGTCCTTCCAAATCGGCATCCAGGGTGCTTGTCCACTTTTTCGGTGTCCTGTTTGCCGCCTCCGCCCGGAACTGGAGCACCGTGGCCGCCTCTCCCTCGAAGGTGGAGGCCCGCCGGATGCCCAGGATTGCGCTGACGGCGTCGAAGAGCCGTCCCATGCTGGTGGACTGAACCGTATTGATGTTTTTTCCCGCCATGGTGAGAATGGCCCGGGCCTGCTGTTCGCCGCACAAATCAAGCTGTTTGACCAGCTCCAGCGCGTCTTCCGCATTGCCGGTCAGGCCACGGATCATGGAAACGGCGATCCGCCAGCCCTCCCGGGAGGAGCTGTCCCCGCCCACCTGGGAGAAGGGCGCGATGCTTCCCAGCCGCCGGAAGCCGTCCAGATCGGAGAGCAGGATCTCTCCGCCCCATATGGTGCCGTCCGTGCCGTAGCCCGTGCCGTCAAAGCTCAGGCCGATGACCGGATCGAAGCAGTCGTTCTCCGCCATGCAGGTCAGAACGTGAGCATAGTGATGCTGGACCGGCAGCAGCGGAAGCCCCTGCTTTTCCGCCACAAGGGTGGAATTGTATCTCGGGTGCAGGTCGCAGGCCACCGCCTTTGGCTCCGCCTCCAGCAGGGTTTCCAGCCGTCCGATGGTCTCCTCCAGGGCTTCCACGGTCCGAATGTCCTCCAGATCGCCCACGTAGGGCGAGGGATAAAACAGATCGTTGACCCCCACGCAAAACGTGTTTTTCAGCTCGCCGCCCACAGCCAGGACCTGGCCCTTCCAGCCCCTGCTGACCATGACCGGCAGGGGCGCGTAGCCGCGGGAGCGGCGGATCATATAGGGCCGGTCCCGGTAGAAGTCCATGACCGAGTCGTCGGCCCGGATGCGGATCTTCCGGTCGTGGGACAGGACCGTGTCGCAAAAGCCAAGAATCTCCTGCTCCACATCCCTGTCCTCCCGGCAGATGGGCGCGCCGGAGACGTTGCCGCTGGTCATCACCAGACAGTCCGGCATTGTAATGCCGTCGTCGTACCGGAACAGGAGCAGATGGATGGGCGCGTAGGGCAGCATGACGCCCACATAGGGATTGTCCGGCGCCACCGCCTCCGCCAGAAGTCCGCCGGGCCGCTTTTTCAGCAGCAGAATGGGCTTCTGGTGTCCCGTCAAAATCTTCTCCTGGGCAGGCGTCACAAAGCACTCCCGCCGGACCGTCTCCATATCCCGCAGCATCACCGCGAAGGGCTTGGCAGGTCTCGTTTTCAGGGTCCGGAGCCGGCTGACGGCGTCCCGGTTTGTGGCGTCGCAGCAAAGGTGGAAGCCACCGATACCTTTGATGGCGGCGATTTCCCCCGCCAGGATCGTCCTTCTGGCGGCGGTGATCGCATCTCTGCCCTTCTCCCTGCTCCCCAGCAGATAGACCTGAGGCCCGCAATCCGGACAGCACACAGGCTGGGCGTCATAGCGGCGGGTGGCGGGATCGTAGTATTCGGCCGCGCAGTCGGGGCACATGGGAAACTCCTTCATGGAGGTCCGCTCCCGATCATAGGGCAGGGCGTCGAGAATGGTCAGCCTGGGGCCGCAGCAGGTGCAGTTGATAAAGGGATGAAGATACCGCCGGTCCTTGGGGTCGAACATCTCCCTTTCGCAGTCCTCACAGATGGCGATATCGGGAGACACGAAAATCTCCCCCCTTGTCTTCCCGCTCTCGATAATGGAGAAATCCGGGTATTCCGGCGCGTCCTCCAGGGTCTGTTCGTCGATTTTCAAAATGGAAGCCCGTCTGGGGGGCTGACGCTCCAGGCGCATTCGGAAGTCGTCGCATGCCTGCTCCGTCCCCTGAACCAGGATCTCCACATAGGGTCCGAAGTTGCATACGGTGCCATGAATGCCGGAAGCCGCGGCGTGGCGGGACACGGTGGGCCGGAAGCCCACGCCCTGGACAATGCCATAGACCCGGAGACGGCGGGTGACGAGATCGGTCACACCACCACCTGCTTCCCGGAAACGGCAAAATGGGGCAGGGACAGCCACAGGCCCCGGAAATCAGGGCACATGGGCCGGAGCGTATCGTCCGCCAGGATCACGTCAAATTCGCCCTCCCGGACCAGGTCCATAAAGGCGTCCTCCTCCGCAAGGTGCACGTCGCCCGGTTCTGACAGGCTGTCATCCATCCTGAACCAGCTTGCCGTACGGACTGTCTCCGCGCCATGCATCCGGAGCTGTTCCCGGAGGGAGTTGGCCCGGACCTGCTGATGAACCGCCAGGACCCGCTTTCCTGTCAGGTCCAGGGCTTCCAACCGCGGGTCCTCCACGGGATACCGGACCTCGTATGGCGTTCCGAAGCGTTCGGCCAGATATTTTGCCGCCTTCAATCCGGAGGGGGCGATCACAAGGTTTTTCGCGGCCAGGCCGGCGGTCCGGACCTCCCGGAAGGAGGCGCCCATACCGTAGAGGGACACGGTCTCCCAGCCCTCCGCCGTAAGGGCCTCCCGGATTTCCTCCGCCTCGGACAGATCTCCCAGCTCCAGGGTGGCGGCCCCAAGGACGCCGATCCGTCCCGGGTCTGCTTCCGTCGTATCCTCGGCCAGGGTGCGGAACAGGGCGTCGTAGGCCATTTCCTCGCCGGCGTCGCTGAGCTTCATGCCGTAGCAGGGCAGGCTGAGAATGGGCAGGCCCGTTTTGCGCTTTGCCATGCGGCCAAGAGCCTGGAAGTCTGTGCCGATGACGGCGGGTACCGGCGTGCCGATAATGGCGGCGAAGTTGGCGTCGATCCGTTCCGCTGCGGCGGCCAGCTTCTCCACCAGGCGGTCGTCCCGGCCCAGAATCGCGTCCATATCCCGGAGCCCGGCGCTGAACACGGCGCTTCTTTGGGTAGACCAGCGGGGCTCGTCAAAGCCGCAGATGTTTCCGGCGCAGCCGCCCGCGTCGCAGATCACGAGAATGCCGCCCAGATCATAGAGCACCGACGCCGCGCCGGACTGATCAGGGGCAAAGGGGGTCAGATATTTGCGAAGTCCCTTCACTTACGTCGTCTCCTTTCCGGCATAAGCTGACCGCAGCGCCCGGAACAGAGCCGTCACGCCTCTGTAGCCAAAGGGCTGAACGTCGCTGTTCCAGGGCACGTTGGGGGCGTCGGGCTGATAATAGGACGCGTCCTTTCCCACAGTCAGATCCGCCGGAATTCTTCCCTCCCCATAGTAGAGCATGGTGGGCTCCAGATTGGAATAGATCCGGGTCTCGGGACTGATGGCGGCGATTTTCCGCAGGTATACATACTGCTCCGGCGCGGGCGCGGCATAGATCTCCCCGACTTGGAAGCCAGCCCGCAAAAGGGCCAGAGAGAGCTCGAAGGGGTCGGCGTTGAGCGTCTCTCCCACAGCGATGGTCAGGGGTCCGAAGTCCTTCCGGAAGCGGCGGATTTCCCTTTCCGCCTCCGCAAAATAAGCTCCGTCGTCCAATTCTGCGCCAATGGCCGCGCCGAAGGCGGCGTACTGGCTATGGATCTTGTCGATCTGATAGAGCCTTGTCAGCTCCACCCAGGGGATCCCCAGCCGTTTTTCCATGTCCTCCGCCGCGAATCTGGCCTCCGGATGGAGGATCAGATTGAAGTTTGCCTCCGACATCCGGAGGTAGCTGTCAAAGTCGGGACATTTTCCGATCTCCCGGATGGTCCTGACTCCGGCCTCGCCCAGCAGCGTATAGAGCTCGCTGTCCTCCCGGAGTCCGGCGAAAAATCCCAAAAGGTTCACCGCTCTGGGGTCCCGCTTCCGGGGCTCCAGCATGGAATAGATAGACTGCCGCACATGGACCATGGGGGGCTTTCTCCCCTCCCGGGTCAGGGCGTACATATAGCAGGGCCGGACACGGACGCCGCATTCCGCCTCGGCCTTGCGGCAGACCCGCTCCATATCCGTTCCCAGGAGCGCGTCCACGCAGGTGATGCAGATCATGACGGCAGCAGGCTTTTCCGGCAGAAAATCGCAGATCTCCGAGATGGCCTCCGGGATCTTTTTCAGATGCCGCCCGGTGACAAGGTCCGTCTCGTCCATCATCAGATAGAAAAACCGGTTATGATACTCCGGCATGGCGCTGATCAACGACGTGTTCCGTCCGCAGCAGCCCGGGGCCACCAGGAGCATGACGGAGTCCGGCACGGAAAGGCCCGCCCGTTTCACGCCGTAGCCCTCGGCGCCCGGGGAATTGAACAGCAGAGAGGCCGGAGAATTGTAGATCAGATGCTCGCCGGAAATCAGCTCTGAGGGGATCTGATCCTTCCCTCTGGCGGTGAGCTCCGACGCAGTATAGAAAACCGCCTGACGGTCAGTCATGAGCTTCCTCGCTTTCCAGAAGACGGCGGGCAAGGTCCAGAAACTTCTCCGCCACGGGAAGGGTCCTGTCCCCTTCCACCACGGTCCTGCCCATATCTTCAAATCGAATGATGTCGTCGCTCCTGGGAATGTCCGCCACGATCTCGATCCCGGCGCTGTCCGCAAAGGCCCTGACCTTCTCATATTCGCCCTCCACGTTCCGGCGGTTGAGCACCACGCCGAACACGGAGGCGTAGCCCCGGTCCTCAAAATTCTTCACGGCGGTGTTGATGTTATTGGCCGCGTACAGCGCCATTTTCTCGCCGGAGGTGACAATCAAAACCTTTTCCGCGTAGCCCTCCCGGATGGGCGCGGCAAATCCGCCGCAGACCACGTCTCCCAGCACATCATAGAGCACCACGTCGGGCTTTACCGTCTCAAAGAGCTTCAGATCCTCCAGCAGGGCGAAGGTGGCGATGATGCCACGGCCGGCGCAGCCCAGACCGGGCGTAGGGCCGCCCGTCTCGATGCAGACAACGCCGCCGAAGCCCTCCTTGGCGATCTCCTCCAGGGATTCCGGGTCCCGGTCCTTCTCCCGCATGAAGTTCATGACCGGCTCCAGGGGCTCGCCTCCCAGAAGATTGATGGTGGAATCGGCCTTGGGGTCGCATCCGATCTGGATGACCTTCTTCCCAAGAACCGCGAAGGCGGCGGCCAGATTCCCGGTGACGGTGGATTTCCCGATGCCGCCCTTTCCATATATGGCAATTTTGATCACTGAGACCACTCCGATCTGCTTTGTTCGGCCTTGAACGGAAAAAAGCGCCATTCCGGCGGAATGGCGCAGTTCGCTCTTGATAGGTTGCGCAGCACTTCCATCTCAAAGCCGGTTTTCGATGTAAGAACAGGATAGCACCTCGCCGGAAGAGCACTTGCGGCTCGGTAAGTACAATGTAGCACGGAAAAACGTCAAAGTCAAGGCAGCGGCGCCCTCAACGCCCCACATTCCGCGCTTTTTTCATCTTATACATGTTATAGTCTGCCCGCTCCAGCACCAGAGATACGCTTCTGTCCCCCTGATATTTTGCCATGCCGTAGGCAAAGGTCATGTCGCCTTCGTTCCGCTGACGGTCATTGAAGGCGCCGATCTCCTGAAGCAGGGATTCGAGATTGCTGTAATCCTGATTTTGGATGACCACGGCAAATTCGTCGCCGCCCACCCGGTACACAGGACTGTGCCGGAACACGGAGCATACAACAGCGCAGGCGTCCTGAATATAGCGGTCGCCTGCCGCGTGTCCCCGGGAGTCGTTGACCGCCTTGAGGCCGTTGATGTCGAGCATCACAATGGCGAACTCCACCGGCTCGCCATCCTCGATCTTCTGGTCAAGCCTGGCTTCCATGTCAATGTAAGCGTGCTTGTTTTTCACGCCGGTGAGCTCGTCCCGGTTGGCGATCCGCCTGGCGTCCAGCATATCCAGGAGATACCTTTGCAGTGCCACGGCCATCTCGCCCAGGGTCTCCGCCAGGGATTCCACCTCATTGTCCGTCTGAATGGGGGAGGTGTCAAAGGATGGCAGCACAGTATCGCCCGCAACCTTGACCTGCTCCACATATTCGTAGGCGCTGTCCTCCAGGGCCAGAATGGGGTCGGTGATTCTCTTCCGCAGCCACCAGAGCGCGAGAATCCCGAATACCGCCAGAATCAGAGCGAAGAGCAGAAGGCTGATCAGCATGAAGCTTCGGATGGTCCTGTGGATGCTCTCCACGGAGATGTCGGCACAGATCAGGGCGATGGCCTCGCCTTGGGAATCCCGCAGGGCTTTGCAGGCTGTGTAGTAATCTCCGTAATCCGAGGTTTCCTCGAAATAGTTGATACCCGTCGTATCCATGTAGGCGAGGAAACGCATACACTCCTCCGGGCTGTAGGCGTCGGAAACCTCCAGCAGCGCCAAGTCCGTTTCCCCCGCCGCGCGCTCCGCGGCGCTGGTGGCGGAGCAGGCGTTGATAATACACGTTTCTGTGGGGATGGGAATGTACAGATAATCCAGCTCAAAGTCGTCTACGATAACATTCAGCATGGCCTGGAGTTGCTCATACTTTTCTGACCGCTGCCCGGTTTCGATGCAAGTCCGCAGATCGTCGGCGTCAACACTGTGCTCCACATAGGTGATGACATTGGCCATTTTGGACTCGTACCGGCTGTAGAGCGACGCGGAGATAAAGAGATAGGAAATCACAAGCAACGCAATGGACAGGATCGCAAAGAACATCAGGAAGCCAGTCAGAACGCTCCTGCGGATGGGCTTCCGGATCCGGCGCTCCCTCCGGCTGTCCGCCTGGGTCATCTGTTCCATTTGCTCCGCCTCCCGTACTGTAAGCTGACTTTTTATATAATACTGCAAAAAAACGGAATTTTCAACACTTCATGTCAGGCCGGAAGCTGATGTTTCCGGCCTGATCGTTTATCATGCAAGCCTGCCGCAGCTCTCCTCCAGCTGAGCGATCAGAGCGCGCAGCTTTTCGGCCTTCTCCCGCTCGGCGGCCACCACGTTCTCCGGGGCCTTTCCCACAAAGCCGGGATTTCCGAGCTTTTTCTCCGTCCCCTCCAGGTTCTTCCTCGCTTTTTCCAGCTCCTTCGCCAGCCTGGCCTTCTCCTTCTCCAGATCCACAAGCTGTTCCATGGGCATGAGCATCTTTGCGTCATGGGTGACGCAGGAGACCATACCCTCGGCGCCCTCCGGGTCCTCGACCGTGACGATCAGTTCCCGGGCATAGGCCAGCTTGAGGATAAAGGCCTGTCCCTGCCGGAACACGTCCTGCTTCTCCGTGACGATATACAGGGTGGATTTCTTGCTGGGGGGCACGTTCATCTCCGCCCGGCGGTTCCGGACGGCGCGGATGGCCTCCATAATGGACTCCATGGCGCTCTCCTCCGCCGGGAAGCTCAGGTCCTCCCGAACCACGGGCCAGGGAGCGATTATCAGGCTCTCCCCCTCATGGGGAATGGCCTGCCAGATTTCCTCGGTGATGAAGGGCATAAAGGGATGGAGCAGCCTGAGGAACTGATCCAGCACGTAGACCAGCACCTGCTGGGCCACGGTCTTGCTGGCCTCGTCGTCTGCATAGAGCCGGGCCTTGGTCAGCTCGATATACCAGTCGCAGTAGTCGTCCCATATAAAGTCATAGATCTTCTGGACGGCCACGCCCAGCTCGAACTTATCCATATTCTCCGTGACCTCGCCGATGAGCCGGTTCAGCTTGGAGAGGATCCACTTGTCCTCCTGCTCCAGCGCCTCCAGAGCGGGAAGCCGGTTTTCGTTGATGGTCAGGTTCATCATCACGTACCGGCTGGCGTTCCAGATCTTGTTGGCGAAGTTCCGCATGGCCTCGCAGCGCTCCACATAAAACCGCATGTCGTTTCCGGGGGAGTTGCCGCTGATCATGTTCATCCGCAGGGCGTCAGCGCCGTACCGGTCCACCATGTCCAGGGGGTCGATGCCGTTCCCCAGGGACTTGCTCATCTTCCGGCCCTTGTCGTCCCGGACCAGGCCGTGGATGAATACGGTGTGGAAGGGGGTTTTGCCCGTCTGCTCACAGCCGGAGAAAATCATTCTGGAGACCCAGAAGGTGATGATATCATAGCCCGTCACCAGCACGTCCGTGGGATAGAAGTACTTTAAGTCCTCCGTTTCGTCGGGCCAGCCCAGGGTCTCAAAGGGCCAGAGGGCCGAGGAGAACCAGGTGTCCAGCACGTCCTCCTCCCGGACAATGTGCTTGCTGCCGCAGTGGCAGCACTCTGTGGGGTCCTCCCGGGCCACGGTGTACTCGCCGCAGTCGTCGCAGTGCCAGGCGGGAATCTGATGGCCCCACCAGAGCTGCCGGGAGATGCACCAATCGTGGAGATTCTCCATCCAGTGGAGATACTGCTTGGAGAACCGGTCGGGCACAAACCTCGTCTCCCCGTCCTTCACCACGCGGATGGCCTCCCGGGTCAGCGGCGCCATCTTCACAAACCACTGGGCGGAGATCAGGGGCTCCACGTCGTTGTGGCAGCGGTAGCAGGTGGAGACGTTGTGGGAGTAGTCCTCCACCTTTTCCAGATAGCCCTGCTCCTCCAGGTCCTGCACCACGGCCTTCCGGCATTCATACCGGTCCATGCCGGCGTAGGGGCCGCCCAGCTCGTTGATGGTACCGTCGTCGTTGATGACACGGACGATCTCCAGATTGTGCCGGAGGCCCACCTCAAAATCGTTGGGATCGTGGGCAGGCGTCATCTTCACGCAGCCGGTGCCGAAGTCCATTTCCACATAGTCGTCGGCCACAATGGGCATCTCCCGGCCGATGATGGGCAGAATGCAGGTCTTCCCCACCAGATCCTTGTAGCGCTCGTCCGCCGGATTCACGGCCACGCCGGTGTCGCCCATCATGGTCTCGGGCCGGGTGGTGGCCACCACCAGATACCGTCCCGGCTCGTCCTTCAGGGGATAGCGCAGATGCCAGAGCTTGCCGGGCTTCTCGGCGTATTCCACCTCGGCGTCGGAGAGGGCTGTCATGCAATGGGGACACCAGTTGATGATCCGGCTGCCCTTATAGATATAGCCCTTCTCATAGAGCCGGACGAACACCTCCCGGACCGCCCGGGAGCAGCCCTCGTCCATGGTGAAGCGGTGACGCTCCCAGTCGCAGGAGGAGCCCAGAGTCCGCTGCTGGTCCACGATCCGGCCGCCGTACTTCTCCTTCCAGTCCCAGACCCGCTCCAGGAACTTTTCCCGGCCCAGGTCGTGGCGGCTGAGACCCTCCTTCCGGAGCTCCTCCTCCACCTTGATCTGGGTGGCAATGCCGGCGTGGTCATAGCCGGGCATCCAGAGGGTGGCGTAGCCCTGCATCCGCTTGAACCGGATCAGGATGTCCTGGAGGGTGCAGTCCATGGCGTGGCCCATGTGCAGCTGCCCCGTCACGTTGGGAGGGGGCATGACGATGGTAAAGGGCTTCTTCTTTTCGTCCCTTACGGCCTTGAAATAGCCGCCGTCCTCCCACATCTTGTAAATGCGGGATTCCACCTGCTTGGGGTCATAGATCTTCGGAAGTTCTTTCATTCGATCAGCTCCTTAAAAAAGACATCGCCCTGAACGTTATACACGTTCAGGGCGAAAATAATACGTTTTCCGCGGTACCACCTGAATTCGGCGGAAAACCGCCGCACTCAAACGCTCTGTAACGGGAGCTCCCGGCCGTTCCTACTGGGCTTCAAAACGGCGGCTCAAAAGCGACCTTCAGGACCGTTCACCGCGAACTTGCACCCACCGTTCGCTCTCTGGAGGATTCCGGGTCCCTACTCCTCTTTCTCATTGCCATAGACATATTGTGGTTATTATGCCACGATCCCGGGCGGTTGTCAAGTCCGGCCAGGATTTTATCCTCAGGAAATGACGCCAAAGGCCTTCAGGCGGGCGTCCATGTCCTCCATGATCGCCGCCAGCTTCTTTTCCGCCGCTGCCGGGGAATCGTCCGCGGCGAAGAAATAGACCTTGAGCTTGGGCTCCGTGCCGGAGGGGCGGAGCATGGCCTGTCCCCTGCCGTCCAGGAAGAAGCCCAGCACATTGGACTTGGGGAAGTCCAGGGGCGTCTTGTCTCCGGAGGCGCAGTCAGTCCGCAGGCTGTTCTGATAGTCGTCAATGGTCTTCACATCGAGGCCGGCAATGACCTTGGGCGGATCCTGCCGCAGGGCGTCGATGAAGTCTGCGCAGAGCTTCTTGCCCTTCTCCCCGTCCAGGTCGATGGACCGGACCTGGTTGGTATACCAGCCGTATTTGGCATAAAGGCTGTCCATCCGCTCGGCGAGGTTCATGCCCTGACGCTTGGTCACCGCCGCCAGCTCCGCCGCCAGCATGCTGGCCACCTGGGCGTCCTTGTCCCGGACGTAGGTGCCCTTCAGGAAGCCGCAGCTCTCCTCAAAGGCAAAGACCACCTCGTTCTCCCGGCCCTGGTTCTCCAGGCCCAGAATGGTGCTGCCGATATACTTGAAGCCCGTGAGCACGTCGATGGTCTCCACGCCGAAGGCGGAGGCGATATCCCGGACCATGGGCGTGGTGACGATGCTCTTGATGGTCTTGGGCGCGGCGGGCAGGTCGCCTCCCGCAGCCCGGGTGCTGACGATATACTCCAGGAACATACAGCCCAGCTCATTGCCGGACAGACGCCGGAGGGTGCCGTCGGCCAGGGGCACCGCCAAGGCCACGCGGTCCGCGTCCGGGTCCGTGGCGATGACCACGTCGTATTTCGGCGCGCCCGGGGCGTCGATGACCTTCTTCGCCTCGTCAAAGGCAGGGGCCGTCTCAGGATTGGGATAGGGGCAGGTGGGGAAATTGCCGTCGGGGGTTGCCTGGGCCGTCACCACGTCATAGTCCACCTGCAGCCGGTCAAACAGGGTGGTCACCGGCTTTAGGCCCGTGCCGTGGAGGGGCGTATAGAGGACCTTCAGCCCGGAGCCGGGGATCTCCGATCCCGTCAGGCTCTGGGACAGCACGGCTGCGTAATAGGCCTCGTACACGTCCTGGCCGATATACTCCACTTTGCCGCTGTCCAGGCATTCCTGGAAGGTGCCCTTGGTCTCGGAGATCATGGGCAGAGCCTGCATCCGCCTGAAAACCTCGGCGGCGGGCTCGTCGGTCTGCTGGCAGCCGTCGGAGCCGTAGCACTTCATGCCGTTGTAGGGCGCGGGGTTGTGGCTGGCCGTCATGACCACGCCGCCGCCTGTTTTCAGATGCCGCACGGCAAAGGAGAGCATAGGCGTGGGGGCGGCGTCAGGATAGAGGAACACATGGATTCCCACCTCCGCCAGGGCCATGGCGCAGGTCTCGGAAAACAGTCTGGAATTGTTCCGGGTGTCGTAGGCGATGGCGCAGGTGTCCGGAAGGTCCGCCGCCTTGATATACTGTCCATAGGCCAGGGCCGCCCGGCGAACGGTATAGATGTTCATGCGGTCCGTTCCGGCGCCCATGACGCCGCGCAGTCCGGCGGTACCGAAGGTCAGATCCGCGCCGAAGCGGGACTGGATCTCCTCCGCGTTTCCCGCCAGCGCCGCAAGCTCTTCTCCCATGGCCGTTCCGGCAGGGACCTGTTCCACCCAAAGCTCATATTTTTCCTGTGCGGTCATTACGTTCAGCTCCTTTTCGTATCACACGCCGACGGTCTCTACGCGGCGTTCTGTGACGTTTTATCTGGCTCCATTATACAGGGTATTGCGCCCTGTTGCAAGACAAAGAATGGAGGAAAACAGACGAATCGCGGCGAATCCCACCTAAGGACCCGCCGCGCAAAAACCGTATTTATCTGCCGATCCGCCGGAGCTCCTCGTCCTTGTTCCAGAGATAACTCATTCTAAGCTCCGTGCCCTCCCGGATGCGCCGGAAATTCTCCCAGTGCTTTGCGAAGATGGGAATCGCGGGAATGAGCAGGATCAGCGCCGCAAGCATTTCTCCGGTCCGGCAGACATAGCAGGCCGGGAAGATCACGGAGAAGGCCGGGGCCACGACGCAGACGTACCGGGTGACGAAGGCCACCATGGCCGCCAGAAGCAGAAGCAGGAAAAACCACTGCCAGCTCCAGGCCAGAATCACGCCGCCCAGGCACGCCAGGCCCTTTCCGCCCCGGAACCGAAGCAGCGCCGGGAACATGTGACCCAGGATGCAGGCCACGCCGCCGAGCTGCGGCGCGACGGACAGAGACGGAAACAGCACCCGGCAGATCCGGCAGGCCAGATAGGCCTTGAAAATGTCCATGAGCGCCGTCACAAAGAAGGCGCTTTTTCCCGCCAGGATCAGGGCGTTGGAGGCCCCGGCGTTTCCGGAGCCGTCCTTCCGGACGTCATACCCCTTTTTCCTGGCAAAGAAATAGGAGGGATTGATATTGCCCAGCGCATAGCCGATCAGGCAGCAAATCAGAACCTCAGCAAAAACCATACCAATCCCCTTCCCGTTTCGTGATATCCGCAAATACCCCAAAAAGACACAGCGTCGAATTCCGATGTATTTTATCTCGTATCATCATACCATGACAGGGCCGCGATTGCAACGGAAATCGTATTGCCGCCCAAAAGAATCCGCACACAGCCGAAGAATCAAACGCGGCTGTGTGCGGATCCAATCCTGTCAATGTCTTGCTATCCACTCTCTGACGCCGACGATCAGCTTGTTCCCGTCCCGTTCCCGCACAGGCACGATCTTGAGCACAACAGGGGTCGGCTCTCCGTCGATCACAAGGCGATAGCGCATCCGGAAGGCGCCCTTCTCCCGGATCTCATGCAAAACAGATTCCCTGGTGAACCGGGCGAGGTACTCCGGCAGATCCTCGTGGTATACGGTCTTCTCTCCGTCGATCCGTCCCTTCCGGAAGAAATCGTCGCCCTCCTTTTCAAAGCCCAGGGCCTCATATTTGTTCGTGGCGCTGAATTCAAAATAATGCCCCGTGTCGGGGTCCACGGTGTAAAGGGTCAGATAGTCGCCCGACATGGCCAGAATCCGGGCGTAGGCCTCCTCCTCCATCAGGAGCCGGTCCCGCTCGGCATTCTGCTTCATCTGGGAATCCACGATGCTGATGCCCATGATGATCCGGTTGCTGCCGGATTCCATGCGGTTGATCTTCATGCTGGCGTACAGAGGTTCGCCCGAGTCGATGAGACGGTAGGTGGTGGTGAACACGCCCTGTTCGTTCAGCTCCCGTATGATATTCTCCTTCGTGAAGCCGGCAAGGAACCGCTCCCGGTCCTCCTCGTAGATGCGGATATTGGTGTCCCGGATCACCTGGGCGAAGAAGTTTTCGCCGTGTCGCTCCATAGCCAGCTCTTCCCCGCCCACAGGGGAGCTGTACTCGATGAACTTCCCGGTATCCATGTCCACGCAGTAGATGTTGTAGTAGTCCGAGGCCAGGGCTCTGGCGATCTCGGCGTAGGTTGCCCCCTCGTTGGAGTCCGTGATGGAAAGCACCACCACGGCCACAGCGATATTTCCGTTGACGGGATTGACGCCGATCCGGCGGGCAAAGGAATGGACAACGGAGCCGTCAGGCATTTTTTCGTCATAGAAGGATCTGGTCCCCAGCTCACAGCAGGTTTTCACCACATTTTTCATAAAGGAATCGCTGAACTTGGCAAAGGCGGAGCCCTCATAAGACAGGTTGAGCCCGAAGAACCGCTTGATGAACTCCCGGTAGGACTGATTGCTCCGCACAAACCGGGTGGAATCGCCGCTGACCTCAATAACGCCCATGGGCAGGGTGTTGAAAAAATGGTGGAAGGCCGAGTTTTCCTCGTTGGCGATCACCGCGATGTCGTAGAGGTTGATCCGGCCCATCTCTTCATAATACCGGGCCTCCTCGGGATTCTCATAGGTGATTTGCAGGCCGTCGTTCCGGTCCAGGATCATATCCAGAGGGATGGCCTTGCAGTAATAGTAGCCCTGGAGCATGGAGCATCCCACCTCCCGGAGGAACCGGACCTGGGCCTCCGTCTCCACGCCCTCGCAGACCGTGTCCACACCCAGGGCATTGGCCATCTTCATAAGCTCTGTGAGAATGATCTTCCCGTTGTCGCCGTCGTCCAGCTTCCGCATGAAGCTCATGTCGAATTTCAAAAGGTCAAACTGGATGCTCTGGAGCACATCCAGAGAGGAATAGCCGCTTCCGAAGTCGTCCATCCACACGGGGAAGCCAAGCTCCCGGAATCGGGTGATCTGCTCCTTCATAAAGTCGAAATCGGTTCCGATCATGCCCTCGGTGATCTCCACCGTGATCATATCCCGGCTGATACCGGCTTCATCCACCCGCCTGCGGATCTCCTCCACAATATCGCAAACGTCAAAATCGGAACGGGACAGGTTCACCGAATGGGGCACCACGCTCATGCCGTGCTCCCTCTGGACGCGGATTTTATCGAGCACCTGCTCCACAACGTAGAGATCCAGCTTGTAGATCACGCCCGCTTCCTCCAGGATGGAAATAAACTCCCCGGGAGACAAAAGGCCCTTGACGGGATCGATCCAGCGGGCCAGGGCCTCCTCCCCGCAGATCTTTCCGTTCACGGTCCGCACAATGGGCTGGAAGTATACCTGGATCCATTTATCCGCAATGGCCCGGTCCAGATTGGAGAGGATATACTGGCGGCGCTCCGCCTCCCCCTCCAGATCCGCGCTGTAATACCGGTAGTCGGACTGATAGGTTTTCCGAACCGTGTCGCAGGCGAATTTCGCCCGGTCGCAGGCTGTGCTGATGGAATCGTCCTCCCGGATGAAATAGACGCCAACCCGGACAGGAAGGGAATTTCCGCCGTTGATCTCCTTGCAATTCTCAAAGAACCTCAGGATTCGGTCCTCCAGGCGCTCCTCCGCTGTAAACACCATGAAATGGTCTCCGCTGACATGGCAGGCGTATCCGTCCTGGAAGGTGTTCATCAGGAGTTCGGCAAAGGCGCACAGCAGGGCGTCGCCTGCGGAAAAGCTGTTTTTGGAGTTGAAGAACCGCATGCCGTTGAGATCCATGTAGAGCAGGGCGGCGCTTTCGCCGCCGATCTCCCGTCTTTTCTGATCCGCCAGCTCAAAGAAATAGCTCATGCCGGGAAGTCCGGTCAGATAATCGTAACGGCCGGACTTTACAATGTTTTCCTCCCGGATCGCGTTGCTGAGGCTCTGGTTGATCCCCGCGTTCTTTTGCGCATTCTCCAGGGAATAGACGCCCTCGTCCATATACCAGACAAATGCATATCTGGCGCCGTTCTCCCCCGTCTTCTGACTACCTGATGCGTGGATCACACGATATCCTGCGCTGACGCCGCACCTGAGCCGGAATACTTTATCAAGTCTTTCGCCGTCGCGCAGGAACCGGGAAAAGGCGTCCATAACACCGGCCGAATCCTCCGGATACACATACCGGAACAGGTTTTCCTCCATTTCCCGGTATGCCTGCGCGTGGTCCTTCAGGCCCAGCATGGCGCAGAAACCCGCTGAAACGGCAAGCGTCTCAGCCTTTCCGTCTACATTTTCAAACACAGCGAAGGGCTGCGGCAGCCCCTCAAGGAATGACCGTTCCTGGGGTGGGAGTCCGTATCTCTTCATGTTTTCCACCTTTATCCTCAATCCATGATTCTGCTTCCGGCAGAGCACAATACACTATTATCTATTATATTGAATATTCTGCATTAATGCAATATTTTTCTTTCATTTTGTCAATATTCACAGGACTTATCCTGAATATTTGCAATTCTCTGTTTAATCCCGGCGCAAAACAGCGGCAACGCCTGGTTTTTCCTGATCATTTACGAATTGATAGATACTGAAACTTTTCTGTCATTCTCCGGAAATCCCGTTGCGAAACCGGAAAAAGGATGGTATACTGTCATCAGGAAATGGTACCTTTGCTTCAAACCTTTCGATTGACAGAGCTGATTCCCGATACATCGGCTTTGGAAAAGGAGCTGGATTCAATGGTCCAGGTGAAATTCATAGAGCAAATCATGGTCCCCTGCGCAAACATGTCTGTTCAAAAATCGGAAGACGGCATCTGCGGTGAGATTCGTGTGAAGGATCAAAACCGCCTGTTTCAAAATGTCTCGGATACGATCGATCTGGACGTTCTGCTGATTATCCCCGAATTCAGGGAACTCTGTTATCGGGCCGCCTTCTCCGGCGTATCCGGTCACAGCTTTATGGAATTTCCCTCCGGGCTGATGGAGGTTCAGGCTGTGCCCATGCAGGCGGACTCAGACCGCCTCGGCAGTTGCCTCATATTCATGCAGTATGGGAAAACCATCGCTGTGGACCGGGACATGGCCGTTACCACCTCCACGGCAGAGGCTGTCATCAAGGCCAGCCTGGCGCTGATGGAGGACGACGATTTTGCGCACGGCGTGCAGCAGGTCCTCCGTGGCATTATCGAGTCCTGCGGAGCCGTGGTCAGCCGCATCTTTCTTCTGGATCACAAGATTAAAAACGTACTTATGTACAGCTCCGCCGTCAGCAAGACCGGTACCCATCGCCAAAACGACGCCCTGACCTACGACTTTATCCGCAAATGGGAAAAGTGCACCGTGGGAAAACGGGTCGTCATCGACACCCGGGAATGGGGCTTTTCCACCCTGTCCCAGACCAATCCCGAATGGGTGGAGGACCTCTTAAAATTCGGTGTGCAGGCCATTGCCCTCATTCCCCTTCGCCACGGAAAAGAGCTCTATGGCTTTGTGGATATTCTGGACTTTAACCCCCAGAAGGCCGGGGTGGTGCGGGAGCTGGGCGGACTGATCTCCACTTATCTCGGAACGGAGATCTCCAACCACCTGCTGCTGGACAGGCTGGAGGAAATGAGCACAACCGACGCCCTGACGGGTCTTAAAAACCGGGCGGCCATGCTCCAGACCATGCCGCGCATCGAGGGCGCCGCCTTCGGGATCGTGAATCTGGACCTCAACGGACTGAAAACCGTCAACGACAACCAGGGGCATGACGCCGGCGACAGGCTGCTGATCCAGGCGGCGGAGGCCCTGCGCAAGGTGTATTACGCCGGGGACATCTACCGCACCGGCGGCGACGAGTTCATCGTGCTGCTTCCCGGCATCAGCGAGGAGACCTTCAACCGGAAGCTTGCGCGTTTTCTCGACGCCATGGAAAAGAATCAGGACGTGCAGTTCGCCGTGGGCACCTGCTGGTCCGATGGCTCAACGGACCTTGCCACCGCATTCCGTAAGGCGGACGACGCCATGTACGCGGACAAGAAACAGTATTATCACACCCATCCGGAGCTTCGTCAGCGGTGAAAAGGAAGAAAACGGCGCTGCCTCATTCTGCCCGCAGAGCAGGCTTGAGGCAGCGCCGTTTTTCTATTTCTTTTTACGCCGGTAAAGGATCCCGGCTGCGCAGCCGCAGGCCACGATCAATACGATCACAACGGGAATGACCGGGCTGATTCCGCGCTGTTCCGTCTCCGGCGCAGACGCTTCCCGGGAAACCGGCTCCGGCGTTTCCGCAGGCTCCTCCGAAGCCTCGGAGTCCGAAGGCTCCGGTTCGGGGGAAGGCTCCTCCAGAACGGGAGCTTCCTCGGGCTCCGGCACATAGTCCGGGTCCTCCAGCACCTCCACCACCACGCCGGAATAGGCGCAGGGGGCGTCTGCAGGCACTATCTCTCCCTCCGCCGTCAGCCGGACCAGATACCCGGGCTCCGGCCGGATCTCGGCGGCGCCGGACAGCTCCAGTCCCGTGAGATAGCAGGTCTCCGTGGGAGTCCAGACGGCCCCGTCCTCCATCATCAGGTGGATATGGGCATAGGGGTTGTCCGTCAGCACCGTTTCGGTGATGACGCCCACGTCCCGGATGTTGTCAAAAGAGATATTGCCGTCCTCAATGGCCATAGTCAACTCCGCCGAGGAGACTGCGCCCTTCAGCTCCGCTTCCGCCAGCGTCACGTACATGACGGATTCGGTCTTTGCGCTGCCGCCAGGTCCTCCGGGACCGCCCGGACCACCGGGACCGCCGGGACCGCCCGGACCCATGCCATCAGGCGGCATCTCCGGCGGCGATCCCATTTCGCCCATATCCGGCATGGCTGCGTCGCCTGTTTCCTCGTACGCCGCGCCCATACCCTGGATAATATCGCCCTCCAGAGCGGTATTCCGGATGGTGACGTTGACCACCTCGCTTCCGTCCATGGTGCCCGCGCCTGTATCGTCGTTGATCTGAGCCCGGACCAGGACGCCGCTCTCCGCCGTCACCACGGCGCCGTCGCTGATCTCAATGTCCGCGCCCCGGCCCTTGGCGATGACGCCGCCCAGCTTCGCATGGAGCAGGGTGTTCTCCCCGGTGACGGTGATTTTGGAATTGGTTCCGTTGAAGGACTGGTGGGTCACAAAGCCATAGTAGTTGGCGGATTCCGCCTGAGAGCCGCCGGACAGGATCATTTCGGCCCCGTCTCCGGCCGCCGCAAAGCCCACTACGCCGTACTCGATCTCGAACACGCAGTTTTGGAAGGTGTCCACGCACTTGCCGATGGCGTAGGCGCCGTAGCCCTGCTCCGTGATCCGAATGGTGGAATCCTGCACGTTCAGGCTGCCGTCTGTGACGTCGTCCACGCCCAGCGCGCCCCAGTTCTGGGAGGTGATCTCCGACCCGGTGATGTTCACCGTGGCCGCGTCCACCAGGTTCATGGCCCGGCAGTTCCCCCAGATCCCCAGACCGCTGGGCGGCGACGCCATACCCGCAGAGGGAATGTTCACGTCGGGCCGGTATTCGCCGGGCTCGCAGTCGATGGTCACGTTCTTGAGGTTCATGGTCCCCTGGTCCCCGGCGAAAATGGCGCTTCGGAGGGTCCCCTCGGTGTAGATCGTGGAATCGGAAACCGTCAATGCGGCCGTATCCGCGACGCCCAAAGCGGAGCCGATGCCGGTAAAATCGTCGCCGCCGTCGCCGATCAGCCGGATATCCGCGTTTGTGACCGTCAATGCGCCGCTGCCGCCCACCCGGATGGCGGCGGTGTTTTCGTTTTCCGAATGGATTCTAATATCCGAAACAGACTTCTCGCCGGCTGCAATGGCGTTTTCTCCCGCCACGCCGGAAAGCACGGAGCACGCCGGGTCCACGCCGTTTTCGTCGGCATAGATCATGCAGGTGATCCAGCGAGGCGTCTCCTGGCCATGGGAGGCGTACACGTCCCGGACGCCCCGGAGAATGGTGACGGTATACGCATTTCCCGGGTCCAGAACCGTGTCCGGCGTCACCGGCAATTCCATTACGCTGCCGCTGCTGTCCATACATGTCAGCGCCAGCTTGTAGGCGTCTCCGTTTTCATCATACAGATCGGGCGCGGAAAGGCTCAGACTTCCGCCGGCGGGGATCGTTTGAACGGAGGTCTCCCCCAGGTTCACCACGTTCAACGAAATCTCCCGATCCGTGGTATTTTCCAGGGTGATGGCCGCCATTTGCTCCCCGGCCTCCACCAGGGTGCCGCAGCTTCCGCCGGTGATCAGAAGACCGGCAGGCGCTGTATCCGCCGCCAAAACCGGTCCCGTCACGGCGCAAAGCAGCGCCATGACCAGCACCAGGGAAACAAGGGTTTTGGAATGCTTCATGATTCTCTCCCCTTCCCATCAGGGCATGGGCGGAGGGCCGCCCATACCGCCGCCCCAGGCGGCGGCCTTCACCGTCACGGTCACGGTGCAGTCGGAGTCCATGGCGATGTTGTAGTCGTACTCGCCGTAGTAACCGTCGGGATCATCCTCCGTGATTTCGGAGATGGTCGCGCTACCCTCGGTCACCTCCATAAACGAAAGCTCGTAGCCGCTGAAGGCCAGGGTGAAATAGCTGGTGGCAAAGGCCTTGTAGGCGCTGAAATAGGCCGCGCCGTTCACAGCGTTCCCCTCCTCGTCCACAATGACGAAGGTGGCCGTATGCCGGGGATCTGCCATGTCGTAGGCCGTCAGAGTGTTTGTGTTGAAGTCTCTGGGCTCGTAGTCCTCCTCCACGATGGTGATGTTCTTGTCCACGTCGCCCTGGATATCCCGGGTGCCGTACACGTGGATGGTGACCTTATCCGCAGACGTGATGCTGCTGCCCTTCTCCACGGTCAGGTTGTTCATATAGATGGCGTCCGCTTCGCCGCAGGTGCCGTCCGCCAGGACGATGTTCCAGGTGGAATTGCCGGTGAGCGTCAGATTGACAGGATTGTTCACCTGCTCGTGGGCCACATTGTACTGGGCGCCGATCTTCTCATAGTCGGTGACGCCGGAACTCAGATAATTGCCCGTGGTGTCCGCCTCCAGGACGGCGCCGTTCTCGATCCGCTCCCCGTTGTCTCCGATGTGGTAGCCGTAGGAGGAGGAAACGGTGCCGTTCAGGGTGGCGTTGTCAAGGGTCACATTCAGCTCCTGATACTTGTTATAGATGTTGTTCCAGATGTTTCCGGTATATTCTCCCTGGGAAAGGGCCGCGCTGGAGGCTGCGACCTGTCCGGAAGCCGTGGCGATGGTGGCCTCGTCTCCCCGGTCGTCGATGGTGAAGGAGGTGTTGCCGGGGTTGCCCGCGTCGTCAGACTCCACCAGCTCTACCAGGGTCCCGCCCCACTTGGCGTCGGAGGTGAAGTTCACCTCCGTGCCCACAAGCTCCACGTTGGTATATCCGTTGTTGGCCGCGCCGGACTTGATCTGCACGCCGGTCTCCCCCACGTTCATAACAGAGTCCTTCACGGAGATGGTGCCGCCGGCGTTCTGCTGGGTCATGACGCCGATGTGGCCGGAATTCAGCTCGGAATTGGTATAAAAGGCGGAGGAATTGCTGGAGGCCATGATCTGGACCTCGTTTCCGCCGTAGAACCGCACGTTGTCGAACTTGTCGAAGACGCCGGAATCCGCGTAGGCCACATAGCCGGAGCCGCCGGGGAGATAACCGTAGGTCACGCCTCCCACTTCTCTTGTGGCAAAGTACTCCTTCCCCTCCCGGACCTCCTCCACCTGACCGGTGCCGGCCACGGTGTCGGAAACGTCCAGGGCATAGGTGCCAACCCAGTCGTAGGCGTTGCCGGAGTCTGTGGAAAGTACGCCCCAGCCTGAGGACACAATCATGGAATCCTTATAGATTCCCTGGCCTGCGCCCAGGACATTGGTGGCCCGGACCACGCCCTCCAGGCCCAGGGCGAAGGGCGTCCGCTTCATCATAGGCACCACCAGGGCGTCGTATTCCGCCTGGGTGTCGTTTGTCTCTTCGGTAAACAGCACGGAATCGTTGATTCGCAGAATGCCGTTGTCCTTCACGGCGGCGGCGGTGCGGATCACGCCCTGGGTGTGGATAAAGCTGTTTTCCACGGTCACATCTGCGTCTCCCTGGGAGAGGACCATGGCGGCCTCGCCCTGGAAGTCGTTGGCCCCGTCCCCATAGCCCTTGAGGGTCATGTTTGCCAGGGTGAAGGCCGCGGAATCCGCAATCACACCGTTAAAGAAGGGGCCGTAGCTGCTGAGCTCGCCGTCGCGGATTCCCTGGGCGTCATACGACGCCTTGGTCAGCAGCGCGGGAACGGTTTCGCTGTCGTCCACGCCGTCGGCTGTGACCTTCAGGGCGGAGCGGTAGGTGTACTGGGCGGTCTGGCCCGCCATGTTCATGAACTTGCCCATCTCCGCCCAGGCTGTCTGGCCCGAGGTGGTCTCAAAGGAAAACTCTCCTTCAGGCAGCATATCGCCGGACTCCAGGAAATCCAGGATGTCATACTGATCTCCCTGGATCACCAGGGTCAGAACGCCGCCGTTTTCCGCCTCCACGGTGGTGCCGTCGGACAGGGTCACAGAGGCGATATTGCTGGAGGCCGAAGGGCTGTTGATCCAGTCCTGCTCCGTGGCCGCCGTTTCCACGTAGTTTGCCCCATAGGTCACATCCGTGACGGTGGGGCCTTCCCATGCAGGTTCCGGGGGCTCCGGCTCCGGCGTGGGCTCCTCCGAGGGCTCTGGCTCCGGCGTGGGTTCCGCCGAGGGTTCCGGCTCGGGCGTCTCCTCCACGGATGACACGGCCGTCTCGCTGACAGGCGAAGACGCCGCCGCCCCGCCGCAGGCCGCCATGCTCAGCACAAGGGCCAGAGCCAGGAGCATCGCAAGATACTTTTTCATGTTTTCTCCTCCTTTTATCATGATCATATACAAATAATTGTAACATGCCGCCAGGGGAAGTCAAGGCGATTTCCTCAGGCAATCACATTCACCCGGCTGCCGCCGCTTTTCTCCTTGGTCACCACGATCTGCCGGTCGATCTTCTCCTTGAGCTCCGCCACATGGGAGATGATGCCCACCAGGCGGTTGCTTTCGGTCAGACCGGACAGAGCCCGGATGGCCTGATGGAGGGATTCCTCGTCCAAAGAACCGAAGCCCTCGTCCACAAACATGGTGTCCAGCCGGATGCCGCCGGCAGAGGACTGGACCTCATCCGAGAGCCCCAGGGCAAGGGATAGGGACGCCTTGAAGGATTCGCCGCCGGACAGGGTCCTGACGCTTCGCTCCGTGCCGTTGTAATGGTCGATCACGTCCAGTTCCAGGCCGCTCTGGGAGCGGAAATCCTGGGCGGCGGTCCGCCGCTTGAGCTCATACTGGCCCTGGGACATGACCATGAGCCGAGTGTTGGCCCGGGCAATGATCCGGTCGAAGAAGGTCATCTGGATGTAGGTCTCCAGCATGATCTTCTCCTTGCCGGGGAGATTGCCGTTAGCCGTATTGGACAGGGCCTTCACCCAGGTCCATCTGCGCTCCAAAGCATCCAGTTCTTCCCCTTTTTTTCGGATGCCGGTCAGCGCGTGCATATTTGCCGCAATGCGGGAATGAAGCCGGTTGCCGCTCTGGGTCAGCGCCGTTTTCCGGGCCGTCAGGGATTCCTGCCGCTCCAGCAGCTTTTCCTTGTCGGGAACCACCGTGTTTTCAAGCTGTTCCCGCAGCTGCTTGATCCGGCCCTGGAGCTCTTTCGCCGTTTCCGACGCGGTTCGGTGGGCTTCCTCCGCCTTTTGCCGGGCCGTGTTGATCTCCGCAGCCCGTGCGCGCAGCCTGTCCCGCTCCCGTATGGCTGATTCTTTATCGGGATAGGTCAGCTTGGCCGCCATTGCCTCCAGCTGCCGGTCCATTTCCGTGATCTGCGCCGCCCAGGCCGCCAGCTTTTCCGATTGCTCCTGCGTCTCCTTCTCCAGACAGTCTATCTCGTTTTCTTCCGCGGGAATCTCATGATCCAGCGCCTGTCTGCGGCGGAGCCTCGCCGTTTCCTTTTGGATGGCGTCGTTCCGCGCGGAGAGCTCCGCCTGTGTCTCACAGAACCTTGCATTGGCTTCCGCCGCAATCTCTTCCGGCGCGGTCTCGCCAAGGACAGACGTTGCCTTTTCAAAAAGCTCCTGCTCCAGCGTGTCCTTTCGCGCCAGCAGCGCCCCGGCGCTTCGGCTGGCCTCCTCCGCTTTTTTTCGGGCCAGATCCGCGCTGTCCTTCGCCTGTTTCCGCGCTGCTTCCGTGGGCGCCTGGGCGGACAGTCCGGCAGGGGCCGGATGATCCAGGGCGCCGCAGACGGGACACGGTTTGCCTGGTATCAGAGTCTTTGCCAAAATGCCCGCCTGTTCGTCCAGATAGGTCCGGTTCATGTCCTCATAGCGTCTTAGCGCCTTCTCCGACCGATCCCGCGCTTCTCTGTATGCATCCTGGGCGTTTGCGGCCTGCTTTTCCAGGTCCGTCTTCCGGTCTGACAGCGACAGGAGCTCCTTCAGTCTGTCCGCTTTGGCGGACGCGGCGTCCTTTTCCCGCATGAGCCGCTCTTTTTCCGTGCCCGCATTCTCCAGCGCCTTCCGCTCTTCCTTCCGGGACAGCAGAAGGGCTTTTTTCTTCTCCAGGGTAAGAACGCTCTGCTGATTGGCAGTCTGCTCCGCCTGCCGCTGCAGGGAAAGGCGCTTTTTCTCCCGGAGGAGCCGCTCTCTGGCGTCGTATTCCGGGAACAGGATTTCCATGGCGGCGATTCCGGCAGCGGCCCGATCCGCCTCCGGCTGCATGGCCTTTGCGCTCTCCCGTTCCATCGTCAGACGGTCAAGCTCTTTCTTCGCCCGAGCTTCCTCCTCTTCCGCTTTTTGCAGCGCGGACGCCGCCTTTTCGGCCTCCTGCACCTTTCCAAGGTCTCCATGAATCTGTTCCAGATCCTTTTCTATGACCTCCGTCTGCCGGGTAACGTCCGTAAGCGCCGCCTGATCCTGCTTGATCAGCGTCTCCAGAAGGACGAGGGTCTCCCCCATGGGCAGGGACTTGTTCTGGGCCTTTTCCAGCTCCGGCGCAAGCACATCCTCCCGATCGCAAACCGCGCCGCCCAGGTACTGGCCGATGCTCTTTCTCGCGTCCTCGCATGCCTGGTTCAGAGTCCCGGAGGCGCTTTTCAGCCGGTCCTGGAGGGCCTGATAATAGCGGGTCTGAAAGATCTCCCGAAAGATAGTCTGCCGCTCCCGCGTATCGGCCAGCAGGAGCTTCAAAAAGTCCCCCTGGGCGATCATGGCGATCTGGGAAAACTGGCTCCGGTCCACGCCCAGGATCTCCCGCACGGCGGCGGTGACCTCCCGCTGCTTCGTCACGATCCTTCCGTCGGGGTAATGGAGCTCCGCATCGGCCTTCTGGGTGGCGGTGCCGTCGCCCCGTTTGGCGGGACGCGCATACTCCGGATTGCGTTTCACCGTGTATTGCTTGTCCCCGTAGGCAAAGGTCAGCATCACAAAGGTGGGCGTTTCCGGCTCTGCGTACTTTGAGCGCATCATGTCGGGCTCCCGGTTGTCGCCGCTGGCCTCCCCATAGAGGGCGTAGGTGACGGCGTCGAAAATCGTGGTCTTTCCCGCGCCGGTGTCGCCGGTGATCAGGTACAGACCGCTGGTCCCCAGCTTTTGAAAGTCCACCTCGGTTTCCCCCGCATAGGGGCCGAACGCGGAGATGGTCAGATGCAGCGGTCTCATTCGCTCCCCTCCCAAATTCTCTCGATCAGATCCGTCAGATACGTCCTCTGTTCCTCCGTCACAGGCTGTCCGTTCTGCATTTCATAGAAGGCTTCAAACAGCTCCAGCGGAGATTTCCGTTCAACGTCCCGAACGCCGGTCAGGTCCGTCTTCGCCCGGGTCCGCAGATTGTCGTAGTCCAGCTTCATCAGGTTGGGATAGATCACCCGGAGCTTCCCGATCACATCCGGAATGTCCTCCTCGTCAGTGAGGGTGATGTGCACATAGTCCTCCAGGTTGGTGTCGATGTAATTCTCCCGGGCGGTGAGCTCCATATAGGTCCCCCGAAGCTCCCGCAGATCCCGCAGCGGCGTCAGCGGAACGGTCCTAAGCTCCAGTTCCCCCTTGGATTGCAGGGTCAATACGGTGACGGACTTCTCGTGACCGGCCTCGGAGAAGGAGTATTTCAGGGGTGTGCCGCAGTACCGGATCCGGGGCGAGCCGATGTTCTGAGGACCGTGAATGTGCCCCAGGGCCACATAGTCGAAGCCGTCGAATACCGAGGCGTCCACGTTGTCCGACCCGCCCACGGAGATCTCCTCCGACTCGGATCTTGCCGCCCCCGTAATAAACTGGTGGGTCACCAGCACGTTCCGTCGCGCGGGATCCGGCGCCATCTGTTCCACTGCCGCGCGGATGGCGTCCGTGTAGGTCTCGATCTCCGCCTCGGGGAAAAAACGACGCACATGGGCGGGCTTCAGGAAGGGCAGCATATAGATATCCACCGGGCCGAATTCATCCTCCAGGGTGACAGGCGTCACCTTCCCGTCATAGACCGGGGCCAGATGGACGCCGCTGCCCTCCACAAGCCGGGCGCCGAAGGCCACCCGCTCCGGAGAATCATGGTTTCCGCTGATGACAAACACCTGGAGCTTCCGTTTAGACAGCCAGTAGAGAAAATCATCAAAGAGCTGCACCGCCTCCGCAGAGGGCACGGACTTGTCATAGACGTCTCCTGCAATGATCACGCCCTCCGGCCCTTCCCGGTCGATGATCTCCAGGATCTGCCGCAGGATATACGCCTGGTCCTCCAGCATATTGAACTCGTTGACCCGCTTTCCCAGATGCAGGTCCGACAGATGGATCAGCTTCATGATCTTCCCTCTTTCGTCATTCCGGAGATTAGAATATTATAGCAAATATCGCGAATTATCCAACCTTCAATAATTTCGCTGTCCTACATTTTCTGCTGTTTTTCCGATTCTTTGATTGCGCGATAAAACCGAAATTGATTTAATTATGATAAAGCATACCCCTCATTCTCGCAGCCGTTGAGAATGAGGGGTATCCTCTTTTATCCTTCCAGGGACATGACCTTGTCCACCCGTCTTTGATGGCGGCCGCCCTCGAACTCCGTGGCCAGCCACACGTCCACGATCTCCAGGGCCAGATTGGAGCCGATGATGCCGGCGCCCATGGCAAGCACATTGGTGTTGTTGTGGCGTCTGGTGAGGGACGCGGAGAGCAAATCGTGGCAAAGGGCGCAGCGAATTCCGTGGATTTTATTGGCCACCATGGAAACGCCGATGCCGGTGGTGCAGATCAAAACGCCCCGGTCGCATTCCCCCGCCGCCACCGCCTTGGCGGCGGGTCCGGCATAATCGGGGTAGTCGCAGCTCTCCAGGGAGTCGGTGCCGAAATCCCGGACCTCATGTCCCGCCTCCAGTAAATGCTTCTTCACGGTCTCCTTCAGGCCAAAGCCGCCGTGGTCACAGGCCATTGCAATGATCATTTTACATCCTCCAGTCTCATTTGGATCGGTTTCCGATTCCGATACAGTGTTACATAGCGGAAGCCGCAGGCCTCCAGCAAAGCTTCTCCCCTGTCCAGATCCGAGGCCATATGCTCCGGCACGTGGGCGTCGGTGCCGATGGTGATCAGCTCTCCGCCCAGCTCCCGGTACATCTTCAAAATGTATTCGTCCGGCATGGGTCCGCCCATGCCCTGCCGGTAGCCGGAGGTGTTGAGCTCCAGGGCTTTGCCACGCTCCGCCAGATTTTTCAGGATCTCCCGGATCAGGTCGTCAAAGCGGCGGATATCCACCTTCACCCCATCCCGGTACCGGATGTACCGCATGGGATAGGTCAGATGGGCCAGGGAATCCAGATCGTCTGTGCGGGACATTGCAAGGAGGCAGTAAAGGTACTCCTCCAGGATTCTTTCGCATTTCCCCGCATCCGTATAGCGGAGATGATAGAAGTCCTCCCGCCTGACCGTGTGGTGCATGGAGCCCAGGACAAAGTCGATCCCAGGCTCCGAGAGAACCTTTTTCGCCGGCTCCGGACGCATCAGCGCCTCTCCCAGCTCCACGCCCCGGCAGATCTCCAGATCCGGATACCGCGCCCTGGCCTCAGAGAGCTCCCGGTCGATGGCGGCCCAATCCCAGGTGTCGTCGTCCACGCCGAACTCGTCCACCAGATCGCAGTGATCCGTCAGGCACAGGTATCGAAGTCCCGCCTTTTGCGCCACGGCGCAGAGCTCCGTCAGCGGATGCTCCGCGTCAAAGGAGCAGCGGCTGTGAAAATGATAGTTCACCTTCATACAGCTCCCCCTTCCTCAGCCCCAGGGCCACTGGGGGAACCACTTGAGAAAGCTCAGGCAGTATTCCACCGTCGCTTCCACGCCGGACAGCACCGGATAGAACGCTCCGAAAAGGACCAGCTCCAATCCCGTCACGCCGAAGACCAGCTTGTCGTTCTTTGATCTTCTGGAAATCAGCTCGTCAAACACAAAGCTCAGGGCCATGGTCAGAAACAGGCTGCATCCGAAATAGTGATAGGCGAAGGTGGTTCGGGTGATAAACACCCAGGGCAGGAGCTGGCACAGGTAGCCCGTCCAGATCAGCACCGCCGGGGCCTGCCGCCGCTTCCAGAACGCGAATATCATAGCAAACAGGGCTCCGAGGCCGCCCCAGGCGACGAGCGGGCTGTTGAAGGCGCCGAAGGCGGATTTCGCCTCCTGGCCGTAGTGGAGGTAGTAGAGAATGGGACGCTGATCCAGGACCCACTGATACCACCGGGAGGAATAGGGATGGGCCTGATCCACGCCGCTGTGGTAGGTCAGCATATAGACCTGGTTGCTCCATACCGTATCGTAGTAATCCCGGCTGACGAGCATGTCCGGGAAGGTCATTCCCTGGGCAAGCCCGTAGGGGATATAGCTCAGGCAGTAGATCACCGCAGGGACCGCCATGAAGAACAGAACGGAAAGTCCCAGGGTCCCCAGCAGCTCCAGGCCGAAGCTCCCCAGACCCTTGGCCCGGTATTTCAGGATCACCCGGAGCAGCCAGAGGAAGGCCAGCCCCATGCCCGCATAGACCACGGTCCATTTGCTGGCGCAGCCCAGGCCGAAGGCCAGGCCCGAAAAGGCCAGATCCCACCATGTCTTTTTCAGCGGCGCGTCATAGGGCGCGGCGATCCAGCGCCACATAAACAGATAGCTCACCAGAATGAAGAACACGCCGTAGGTGTCGATGGTGGCGATCCGGGTCTGGGTGAAGTGCATGAACTCAAAGGCAAAAAGGGTCGTTCCGCAGAGGGCCACCCTGGTTTTGCCGAACATGCTTTTCAGCAGCACATAGAGGGGCAGCAGCATGAGGACGCCGAAGAAGTTCCCCATGAAGCGCCAGCCGAAGGGCGTCATGCCGAAGAGCTCCACGCCCAGGGCGATCAGCAGCTTGCCCAGAGGCGGATGGGTGATCTCGTACGGATAAATGTTCTTGATGTGCTCATAGGCGGTACGGCCGTGGTAGATCTCGTCGAAGTACATGCCGTTATACCAGCTTGGCTCCTCGGGCACCGTATCCTGCTCGTCCAGGAGCACGCTGTCCACCGCCGACACATCCAGCAGCGCGCCGTTTTCGTCGTAGAACGCCATTTCGCCCAGCTCCATAGGCAGGTTTCTGGCGGCGACACGGAGATATCGGACCTGGATCTGCTCCCGGTCCATCTTTGCATACTGCCACTTGAACAGATCCGCATAGCTCTGGGGCATGGCCGCGTCGGATTCATTCTGGCCGGGATTCTCGTTCCGCAGCCGGAGCCAGTTGCTGCCGTTGGCGGAATAGAACACATCGTATTCCCCGGGATACAGCCCCGTATAGTAGAGGATGGAGGTGACCGTCTCCCGCTGGCCCAGGTCCAGCTCCACCACGTCCTTTTCCTCGGTGAAGGTATAGAAGCTCTGGGGGGCCTCGGCGCTGCCCAGATTGATGAAGGCCGCCACGGCATAGACTGCCATGAGGATGATCAGCGGCATCAGGTCCTTCCGCTCCATGGTATGTCGCACGCCGTTCAGGGTGAATCTGGGCCGCTCATAGTTCTGGATCCACTCCAGGGTCCCCATGCGCGGCGCCATCTCCCGGCGGTATTTCACAAAAAACGCGATGAGCAGTCCCGCCAGCAGCAGCGTCAGGCCAATGGCGGAGGGACGGATCTCCAACAGATAGTTACGAATTGCCGCGGTCATGTTCACACCTCCACACGGGAACTATTCCCTATACTATCATCCGAATCCGAGAAAATCAATCGGGCCGTTTCCGGGAAGTATTCCTCGGCAAAGTCCACGCCTGCCACCTGGAAGCTCCGGCCCCTGAGGTATTCCAAAGGTCCGGCGTCTGTTAAAAAGGAAAAGGTCAGGCGATAGGAATAGAGCGCCTGATACTTCCGCGCCGTCTCCGCTTTGCCGTATTTTCCGTCTCCCAGGAGAGGATGTCCGGCGGCGGCAAACTGTGCCCGGATCTGATGGGTGCGGCCGGTGAGCAGCTCGCATTCCACCAGGGAAAGGTCCTTTCGTTTGTCCAGGGTCTGATATCGGGTCTGACAGGTTTTCGCCCCTTTTTGAGGCATTTTTGTCACATAGACCCGGTTTTTCACCGCGTCCTTGAAGAGGTATCCCGTCAGCATGCCCGCTTTGGGCTCCATGGCGCCGTGGATCACCGCCAGGTAACGCTTGTCCAGCTCCCGGTCCTTGATCTTTTCGTTCAGGATCCGCAATGCCTCGGCGTTTTTCGCGGCGATGACGATACCGCCGGTGTTCCGGTCGATGCGGTTGCACAGCGCGGGCGCAAAGCTGTTTTCCTCCCGGGGCCGCCACTCCCCTTTTGCGTAGAGATAGGCCTGGATATGGTCGATAAGGGTCCTTCCGTACTCCGCGCCGTCGTGGGGATGGACTGCCAGTCCAGGCCGCTTGTCGCACAGAAGGATGTTTTCGTCCTCGTACACGATCCGAAGCTTTGGCGCGGAGACCGTAAGATAAGCGTTTTCCGCCTTTGGCGTATCGAAAAACTCGTCGTTGACGTACATCTCCACCAGGTCTCCCTCCCGAAGCCTGGTGTCCCGCTGGGCCCTGCCGCCGTTGACTTTGATGCGCTTGAGCCGGATGTACTTCTGACTCAGGGACGCCGGCAGCAGCGGTACCGTTTTCGCAATGAACCGGTCCAGCCGCTGGCCCGCGTCGTTTTTCCCGATGGTAAAGGATTTCATGGCTTCCGTTCCTTTTCTTTCGTTCGCTTTTCCGTCATTATAGCACACCAAAGGCAAACCCTCAACCCATGAAGCCGCCGCTTCGCAGAAAGTTTCAGTTGACGCGATGCGGATTTTGTGGTACTATACTTTCAGTCCCTTTGCTGGTATAGCTCAGTCGGTAGAGCAGCTGATTCGTAATCA
>CAJOHR010000007.1:0-41710 GCA_905234425.1 uncultured Oscillospiraceae bacterium
CTTGTCCTCCGGGCGGAGCTCCGTGATTGGATGCGGAATCCCGGCGGGATTCTCCACGGCGGTATCACCGCCTCGCTTCTGGATTTCACCATGGGCATTCTGGCCCGGTACTGCACCGGAGGACGAATGACGCCCACTGTGTCCATGGACGTGGGCTATCTCCGGGCAGGCCCTACAAAGGGCGCCGTTTACATGAAGGCCAAGATCGTAAAGCCGGGCCGGCGCTTTGTCCACGCTGCCTGCACCCTGTGGGCAGAGGGACAGGAGGACCGCCCGCTGGCCACGGCCACAGGGATCTACAGTGTCCCGAAAGGGGAGGCGGGATCGACGTAATTCAGAAGAAACGGGTCCCAAGGACGCAGCAGAGCGGGAGTTTCCTGGGTCACACACATTTCATATATGAATTATAAGAAATAACTTGCATATCGACAGATACTGTGGTATAGTGATTCATAATACCAACCGCTTGGAGGGAAAACATATGAGAATCAGCGAGCTTGTGGAACAAAAGCCCTATTCCGTGTCCTTTGAGGTGTTTCCGCCCAAGACCCAGGATACGGTGGAATCCGTCACCACGGCGGCGCGGAAGATCGCCGACCTGGACCCGGTCTTTATGAGCGTTACATACGGCGCCGGCGGCGGCACCAGCGACTATACCGTGGCGGTGGCCAAGGATCTCCAGGACAACAAGGGGATCCCCATGATGGCCCATCTCACCTGCATCACCTCGGACCGGGCCAGGATCCGGGATCAGCTCCAAAAGCTCCAGGACGCCGGGATCCGCAACATTCTGGCTCTGCGGGGCGACATTCCCGAGGGCTTTGAGCCCACGGAGCTGCATTACCGCCATGCCATCGAGCTGGTGAAGGAGATCAAAGCCTTTGACGACAGCTTCTGCGTGGCCGGCGCCTGCTATCCCGAGGCTCATCCGGAGGCGGCCACGGAAGCCGAGGACATCGCCCGCCTGAAGGAGAAGGTGGACGCCGGCCTGGACTTCCTTGTGACCCAGATGTTCTTCGACAATGCCGTGTTCTACAGCTATATGTACCGGCTCCGGGAAGCTGGAATCCAGGTTCCGGTCCATCCCGGCATCATGCCCATCGTCAACGCCGCCCAGGTGAAGCGGACGCTGAAGCTGTCCGGCTCCCAACTCCCCCAGCGTTTCCGTCGGATCATCGACACCTTTGGCAATGATCCGGCAGCCATGCGTCAGGCGGGCATCGCCTACGCCACGGACCAGATCATCGATCTGTTTGCCAACGGGTTCCGGACGGTCCACGTCTATTCCATGAACAACCCCACCGTGGCCGCGGCCATTATGGACAATCTGCGGGACATTATCAAGTGATAGAATAAATAGCCGTGCTTTGCGCTGAATTGGTGCAAAGCACGGCAAATTTTCGAAAAACGCAAAAATCCCCTTAGGTCAGGGGTTGCTCATGACGCAGCGTCATATGCTATTGTCGGGGCAGGAGGTGAAAAGCTGTGTCACAATATTCCACCGGGGAGCTGGCCAGGCTCTGCGGCGTCACGGTCCGAACGGTCCAGTATTATGATAAACGGGGAATCCTGGTTCCCAGCGCCCTGACCGAGGGCGGCAGGCGGCTCTACTCCGAGGACGACCGCAAACGGATGCAGATCATCTGCTTTCTCCGGGAGCTGGGCCTTTCCATTGACGCAATTTCCCGGCTGCTGTCAGAGGAAAATCCGGGCAGTGTGATCAATCTGCTTTTGGAGCAGCAAGCCCAGGTGCTCAAGGAAGAGCTGGAGGACCGGCAGAAGAAGCTGGAGCGGCTCACGAAGCTGAAACGGGAGCTTGCATCCCTGGACCGTCTATCCCTGGAATCCATCGGTGACATTGCGTATCAAATGACGAACAGACAGAAGCTGAAAAAGATCCACCGCACCATGCTTTTGACGGCCGTTCCCTTTTCGCTGTTGGAGATCGGAACTCTGCTGCTATGGATTTTGGGCGGGATCTGGTGGCCCTTTGCGATCTATCTCGTCTGTGCGATTCCTTATGCCGTCTGGGTGTCAAAATTCTATTTTAACAGCGTGGCCTATATCTGCCCCCAATGCCACAAAGCGTTTGTACCGCCTTTTTGGGAGGCGTTCTGGGCGCCCCATTTTCCGAAAACCAGGAAGCTCATATGTCCATCCTGCGGAACGCGCAGCTATTGCGTGGAGGTGGCCAGAGAGGAAGGCCGGGAGTATCCGAAGCGTGAGGTATGATCTGAAAACAAAGGAGACCGCGAAACGCGGTCTCCTCTGTTTTCATGGATTGCAGGATTTACATGGGACATATCCCGCCTCAATCAGGTCGTACCGGCTGCCGGTAAACTCCATCCGGTTTGCCGCCGAGATCTTCCCTGCGCTGGTACACCAGGGATAGTGGAACCGTTTGGTGGAGGTGTTGAGCACATAATCCCCGATTCCGCCGGGATCAGCGGTGGGCTGCACCGTGTCGCCGTCGCCGGATACCAAAGTGTCCGCGTCTTTGTTCCGTTCCACATCAAAATACACGTTTGTCCCGTCGCTGACGCAGTGGATCTGCCCCTGGAGGTCCGTCCGGTATACCGTGGTTCCCGCGTCCCGCAGACGGCTCAAGGTCCCTTCGGCGGGGTGGCCATAGGAATTTCCTGTGCCAACAGAAATCACACTGTACCGGGGCATGACCGCCCGCAGGAAGGGGTAGCCGGAGGAACTGTCGCTGCCGTGGTGTCCCACCTTCAATACTGTGCTTTGCAGGGAAAACCCGGCGTCCAGAATGTCCTGCTCCTCCTCCCGTTCCGCATCTCCGGTGAAGAGAAAAGCGGTGTTTCCGTAGACGATCCGCAGGACCAGAGACATGTTGTTGTGATCTCCGGAGGACCGGATAGGTCCCAGGAACGTGACTCTGGCGGAGCCCAGGAGAAAGCTGTCGCCCGGGGAGGGGACGGAAAAGGCCTTGCCCTGATTGCCGAGATACTTGACCGCATTCCCGAAGGCCTTGGAGTCGTAGCTTGTGACAGAGCAATAGGCCTTGCCCACCGCAGCATAGTTGAGCGCGCCCGCCAGACCGCCCACATGATCCTCATGGGCGTGGGTGGCGATCATGTAATCCAGGTAATCCGCACCCTGATCCTTGAGAAAGGCGTAGATCAAGGAGGAATCCGCCACATTGCCGCCGTCGATCAGCATGGTGTGGCCGTCACAGCGCACAAAGGCGGCGTCCGCCTGCCCCACATCCAGAAAATAAACCTCAAAGCCGGAGGAATCCGAAGAAAAGACCAGAAATGCCCTGTAGACCGTTACGATGGCCTCCTGGGTGGTCAGGGTTCCGTTGGGATCAAACCGGTTGTTTTCCTTGCCCTTGATGATTCCGGCATGGACCGGCCAGCCCAGCTCGCTGCTTGCCCAGTGCCCCGCCATGTCGGAAAACCCGTGGGAATACCCGTCGGTGTCGATACCCATCACATGGGCAATACGATTGATGACGGCGGCCAGTTCCGCACGAAGCAGGGTCCCCTTGGGGTCGAACCGTCCTCCGTCCTTTCCCTTCAGAATCCCCAGAGCGTGGCAGGCCAGCACATTGGAATTTCCGGTGTCAGGAAAAGCCGTTTCCTGAACGGTCAGGCCGCGGTCCGAAAGGATTTGATCTATAGGCTGGTGGGTGGATGCTTCCAGAAGCCGGACGAATATCTCCGCAACTGCTTCCCGGGAAATGGGCGACTGATACCGCTGCTGCAGGGCTTCCGGCACAAGACCGCAGTCTATGGCGCCTGAAACCTCCGACGCTGCCCATGGGGACGGCGCTGCCAGGACTGCGGGAGAGAGCAGCATGGAAAGGATCAGCAGAATGCTTGTCAGCCGCAGAATATGCTTCATAGTGTTCCTCCCTCCTTTGCTTCCAGAATAATGGATTTTTTCCGGGAATGCAAGGGAACGGTTGTATACGAATCAAAAAAGGACGCGCCAACGGCGCGTCCCTGTCAGTTATCATGCAGAAACCAGATCGGAATAGAAGGTCAGGCCGCAGCGGCCGTTTCGTTTCGTCTCATAGAGGGCCCGATCCGCCTGTTCGTAAAGCTCCGTGCTGTCGGCGGCGTCGCTGCCCCGGGCAATGCCCACGCTGATGGTGATAGCCGGGAGCCCGTCCGAGGTGTCCGTCAGCTCCTGATTGATCCGCTTGACCCGGTCCCGGATCAGGTCATATTGGGCCGGACCTGTGTTGCGCATCAGAACGGTGAATTCATCGCCGCCGATGCGGCAAATGGAATCGTCGGAGCGGAAGCTGTGGCTGATGGCCCTGGCAATCTTCTGGAGGGTCCGGTCTCCGACTTCATGCCCGTAGCTGTCGTTGACCTGCTTGAACCGGTCTCCGTCCACCAGAAGCAGCAGGGTGGAGTCAAGATCCATCCGGGACAAAAGCAGATCATATCCCGCCCGGTTATATACGCCCGTGAGGGAGTCGTGGGTGGCGTTGAAGATCTCCTTCTGCAGCAGCTTCTGCTCGTCGGAGTCGTCACGGACAGTGAGAAAGGAGCCGATGTTCCTGCCCTTTTCATCTGTCAGCATGCGGCGCTCCATCACGTAGCTCTGGACCGTTTCACCGGAGCCGGTAATGTGGGAGCCGGACCAGTTTTCACCGTCTGCACCGGTGCTGCCCAAAATCCGGTTCAAACGGTCCGTGGCCTGCTCATAGTCGCCCTCTTCCAGATCAACAAGCTCCATGCCCCGAATGTTTGTCCAGATGCACTGGCCGTTGACGTCGAAGAAAAACAGCGCGTAAGGCATTTCGGAGGCTACCGTGGCCAGCATCCGGTCCAGAAGCCGGAAGGGGCGGTAATAGAGGGAGAAATAAAAGACCAGAATGCCGAAGACGCCGAAGCCCAGCATGGACCGGTCCATGGGTGTTCTGGAAAAGATGTAAATGGTTTCCCAGACGGTGGTTACGACCATGGAGAAGAAAATAACGCCGTAGCGCTCGGAGTCAATGCGCGGAGACCAGAGTCCCTGGAGAAAGAAAACAACCAGGTTCACAGTCAGAATACCATAGTCCACAATGCGGTGGAAGGTCTGGCCGAGATAAGGCACCAGGCGATAATAAGGCGCTCCGTAGGCGATGATGACCTCCGTCGTGAAAGCGTGCCCCGTGTAGATGTTGCAAATGAGCTGAACCGCGTCGAGACCCAAAATAATATAGAGGGGAACGTAGACGCGCCAAGACCAGGAGAAGCGGCAGTAGGCGTCGGTAAACCGCGTCAGAGCAAACATCACCAGATCCATGCCCAGAAAGTAGATGTAACAGCCCACAATGGATAGCGTCCGGTACGTGGAAAAGATGAGGATCATATTGCCTACCATGGGCGGGAGCAGGGCCAGCAGCAAATGCATGACCGGTATGCCGATGGCCTTGCGGGAATGCCCGGCAAGAAATGCAAAGACCAGCAGCGTCAGAACGAGGCAGGCAAGAATCACTGTGTAAAGAAGCCGCATATCGTCACCACCATACATAAAAGACGGTTTCCCCGGTGGCAATGCCGGAAGAAGTGTATATATAAGTCGAATTATACTACTTTGTTAAAAATAAATCAATATGGGACATTACGAGAATCAAATATTTCGATGTAAAAATGACGCCGTTTTCAAAAGACAGTTTGACAGGGAAGGGGGCAATTGCACACAAAAATCAAGACGGTTTCCCGTTTCCCTGTGCAGGAATACAAAAATGCGGTTGCCCCTTGCAAAGAAAGCGGAAATTTGGTTTAATAAGCATAAACAGTCAGGGAGGTATTATATATGAAAAAGGTTGCGGTCATCATGGGCTCCGACAGCGATTTTCCCGTTGTCAAGGGCGCTCTGGTGCAGCTCAAGGCCTTCGGCGTTCCCTTTGAGGCCAGAGTCCTCTCTGCCCACAGAACGCCTGCGGAGGCCGAGGAATTTGCGAAAAACGCGGAGGCGGAGGGCTTCGGCGTCATCATTGCCGCCGCGGGCAAGGCGGCGCATCTGGGCGGCGTCCTGGCGGCGCAGACGGTGCTTCCGGTGATCGGTCTGCCCATCAAGTCCTCCTTCTGCGACGGACTGGACAGCCTGCTTTCCATTGTGCAGATGCCCTCGGGTATCCCCGTGGCCACGGTGGGCGTGAACGCCGCCGACAATGCCGGAATCCTGGCGGTCCAGATGCTTTCTCTCAGCGAACCCGCTCTGGCGGAAAAGCTCCGGGACTACAAGCGCTCCATGGCGGAAGCCGTGCTCGTGAAAAATGAAAATCTTCAGACGGAGGTAGCAAAGCTATGAACAAACTGGAACAGCTCTATGAGGGCAAGGCCAAGAAGGTCTTTGCCACCGACGACCCCACTCTCTGCATCGTCTCCTATAAGGACGACGCCACGGCCTTCAACGGCCAGAAGAAGGGCACTATCCTTGGGAAGGGAGCCATCAACAACCGGCTCACCAATTACTTCATGAAGCTGCTGGAAGACAAGGGCATCCCCACCCATTTCGTGGAGGAGCTGAGCGACACCGACACGGTGGTGAAAAAGGTTACGATCGTCCCCCTGGAGGTCATCATCCGCAACATCTCCGCCGGGTCTTTTGCCCAGCGGTTCGGTGTGGAGGAGGGCATTGTGTTCTCTGAGCCCACCATCGAGTTCTCCTACAAGTGCGACGAGCTCAACGATCCCCTGATGAACGCCTATCATGCCGTGGCCCTGAAGCTGGCCACCTGGGACGAGATCGACACCATCAAAAAATATGCCTTTGCCGTCAATGACGCCCTCAAGGAGTTCTGGAGCTCCGTGGGCGTGACCCTGGTGGACTTCAAGCTGGAGTTCGGCAAGCTCCCCGACGGGACCATTATCCTGGCCGACGAGATCAGCCCCGACACGGCCCGGCTCTGGGATTCCAAGACGGGGGAGAAGCTGGATAAGGACCGGTTCCGCCGGGATCTGGGCGGCGTGGAAGACGCCTACCAGGAGGTCCTGCGCCGGGTGCTGGGCAAGTAAGAGATGATCGGGGGTAGACGAACATGAGTATCAGCAAGAGCGACAGCTACGCAGCGGCCGGTGTGGACGTCACCGCCGGCTATGAGGCGGTCAACCGCATCAAGCCCCTGGTGGAGAGCACGAACATTCCCGGCGTCATCGGCGGCCTGGGCGGCTTCGGCGGCCTGTTTGCGCCGCAGACCTCCGGCATGGAGGAGCCGGTCCTGGTGTCCGGCACCGACGGCGTGGGCACCAAGCTGAAAATCGCTTTTTTGATGGACAGGCACAACACCGTGGGCATCGACTGCGTGGCCATGTGCGTCAACGACATCGTGTGCGCCGGGGCCAGCCCCATGTTCTTCCTGGATTATGTGGCCTGCGGCAAGAATCTGCCGGAGCGGATCGAGCAGATCGTCTCCGGTATCGCCGAGGGCTGCCGACAGGCCGGCTGCGCCCTTATCGGCGGCGAGACGGCGGAAATGCCCGGCTTCTATCCGGAGGACGAATACGATCTGGCAGGCTTCTCCGTGGGCATCGTGGACAGGAAGAAGATCCTGGACGGCAGCAATATCGTTCCGGGGGACGTGCTGATCGGCCTGGGCTCCAGCGGCATCCATTCCAACGGCTACAGCCTGGTCCGGAAGGTGCTGGACATTGAAAACGCCGATCTGAAAACCACTGTGCCGGAGCTGGGATGCAGCCTGGGTGAGGAACTGCTCAAGCCCACCCGGATCTACGTCCGGCCTGTGAAGGCCCTTCTGGAGGCCGGCCTTCGGGTCAAGGGCATCAGCCACATCACCGGCGGCGGTCTCTATGAGAATGTGCCCAGAATGCTCCCCGAGGGCGTCTGCGCCGAGATCCAGAAATCCTCCATTCCCGTGCCGCCTATCTTCACCCTGATCCAGCAGCGGGGCAGCATCCCCGAGCGGGATATGTACAACACCTTCAACATGGGCGTGGGCCTTGTGATGGCGGTGGAGAAGGAGGATACGGGCGCCGTGGTGGACATGATGACCCGCTGCGGCCAGCGTCCATACATCATCGGCCGGTGCGTTGCCGGAGAAAAGGGCGTGGAGCTATGGTGAGGATCGCCGTGCTGGTCTCCGGCGGAGGGACCAATCTGCAGGCCCTCATCGACGCCCAGGCTGCCGGAAAGATCCCCGGCGGCGTTCTGGCGGCTGTCATTGCCTCCAAACCCGGGGCCTATGCCCTGGAACGGGCGGAAAAGGCCGGGATCCCCGGCTATGTGATCCCCCGGTCGGACTATGCAAGCAGCAGGGATATGACCATTGCGCTGACCCAAAAGCTCAAGGAGCTGGAGATCGACCTGGTGGTGCTGGCCGGATTTATGACCATCCTGACACGGGAGATTACCGACGCCTATCCCAACGCGATTTTGAATGTCCACCCGGCTCTGATTCCCTCCTTCTGCGGCCAGGGCTATTATGGCCTCAAGGTCCATGCGGAGGCCCTCCAATACGGCGTGAAGCTCACGGGCGCCACGGTGCACTTCGTCTCCGAGGATTGCGACGGCGGTCCCATTGTGCTCCAGAAAGCTGTGGAGATCCGGGAGGGGGACACGCCGGAGGTCCTCCAGCGCCGTGTCATGGAGCAGGCCGAGTGGGTGATCCTGCCCAAGGCTGTGGCCCTGTTCTGCCAGGGAAGGCTCCGTGTGGACGGGCGGATCGTGCATATTGCGGAAACATGAATGACGCAGGGGCGCTCATTTGAGCGCCCCTGCCTGATAGAATGCGAGGTGCGTTGAATGGAAAAGCTGACCATGCTGGGAACGGGCCATGCCATGACCATGGACTGCTTCAATACCTGTTATGTGTATGAAAATGAAAACGGAAAAATGCTGGTGGATACGGGCGGCGGCGGACAGCTTCTTCGTCAGATGCGCGGCGCCGGGATTTCCCAGCGGGACATCCACCACATCTTTATTTCTCACAGGCACACGGATCACATTCTGGGCCTGCCCTGGCTGTTCCGTGGCCCCAGTTGGGACAGTGAGCTGAACTTCTATCTCCATGAGGACCTGATGAAGGTGGTTCCCGGCATGCTGGAGCTGCTGTTCCCGGACAACATGGAACACCTGCCTGAAAATGTCCGGTTTATCCCCATTTTCCACGGACAGGATGGGGAAATTCTGGGCAGGAAGGTCCGGTTCCTGGATCTGCACTCTCCCAATGTGCCCCAGTTCGGCTATTCCATGATGCTGGAGGGAGACCGGAAGTTGGTGTTCCACGGGGACGTGCCCTTCCATGAGTCCAACCGGGCGGAAATCCAAGGCGCCGACTGGCTGCTCCATGAGGCGTTCCATTTGGAATCAGAACCGCCCATGGGCGGACCCGGGGGCCCGGGCAGTCCTCCGCCAATGGGCGGCCCCGGCGGTCCCAAGGGCGGACCGGGCCATTCCACGGTGAAGCAGGCGGCTGCTTACGCCGAAAGCCTCCAGGTGAAGCACCTGCTCCTGTTCCACGGCACGGATAACGATCTGGCCCATCGGAAGGAGAAATACATCGCAGAGGCGGCGCAGGTCTTCTCCGGAGAGATTTTCGCACCCAACGATCTGGATGTGATTGAGCTGTAAATGCTGATATCCCCCGCGTTTACCGATATGCACCGGTAAACGCGGGGGATTCCTGTATCTTACAGATCGTAAAGCTCCGTATATTTTTCCTCCAGGTAATCGGTATAGGCTGTGGGATCGAAATCCGCGCCCGCCGCCTGACGGAAAAGCTCCGCCGGAGGATACAGCCTTCCGTATTTCCATATATGCTCCCGGTTCCATTCGTTGATGGGACCGAAGTCTCCCCGCCGGAGACAGCCGTCCACATCCACGGTTTCCCGCATTTTTCTTAAAAGCTGGGCGCCGTAGGCGCTGCCCAGGGCATAGGAGGGGAAATAGCCGATGTTTCCGCCGGCCCAGTGGCTGTCCTGGAGCACGCCCCGCTTGTCGTCGGGGACCTGAATGCCCAGGTACTCCCTGTAGAGCCGGTTCCAGGCCTCGGGCAGATCATGGGTTTTCAGAGCTCCGTCAAAAATCTGCTTCTCCAGCTCGTATCGGACCATGACGTGGAGGCAGTAGGTCAGCTCGTCGGCCTCGGTGCGGATCAGGGAGGGCTCCGCCCGGTTGACCGCCCGGTAGAGATCCTCGGCGGTATATCCCGCCATCTTCGCCGGGAAGATCTCCTGAAGCTTGGGGAATATATATTCGCAGAAGCCGCGGCTCCGGCCCAGGAGATTTTCATAGAACCTGCTCTGACTCTCGTGAATGCCCATGGAGACGCCGCCGTCCAGGGCGGTGAAGGCAAGTGCGTCGTCGCTGCCCGTGTCGTAGAGCGCGTGGCCGCCCTCATGGATCACGCTGAACATGGAGTAGGAGAAATCCTCCTCATAGTAGTGGGTGGTGATGCGTTCGTCCAGATGGGAGCCAAGAGAGGTGGTGAAGGGATGCTCTGTGGTCCCCAGGGCCACGTGGTTGGGATCGAGCCCGATCAGATCCATGAGATAGCGGGACAGCTTTTCCTGATCCGCTTCCGGGAAGAAGCCCCGCAGTATGCTGTTGTCTTGCTGGGGCTTTGCCTGGACTCGCTGAAGAAGGGGAACAATATGGCGCCGGAGGATGGAGAAGAACGCGTCGCACTTCTCCCGAGTGAGCCCCTCCTCGAACTGATCGAGCCAGTAGTCGTAGGGGTCCATCTCCGCGGCGCAGTACCATGCGATCTTCTTTTTTGCGGCGAACACCCTGTCCAGCACCGGCTCAAACAGGGCAAAGTCGCTCTTCTCCTTGGCCGTGTGCCAGACGTCGTCGGCCTCCACCATGAGCTTTTGGATCTCCACGTATTCGTCAATGGGGATCTTTTGCATCTGGCGAATGTCCTTGAGCAGCAGCGCGATCTGCCGGACCTCCTTCTGGGTCAGCTCCTCCTGATGGCGCTCCAGACGCTCCAGCAGCTCCACAGTCTCCTGTCCCGTGCTCAGAAGATAGAGCTCCTGGCTCAGGATCCCCATGGTCTCACCCCGGTTTCCCGCCGCGCCCTTGGGGGCGGTGGTGGCGCCGTCATAGTAAAGCAGCTCCAGGGCGTGGTAATAGGCGCTCATCTTTTTCTGAAGCTGGACCAGTCTGGTTCTGGCGTCCTCCAACCGGAAGCTCTCGCCGGTCTTGACCATCAGAATGGGACTCTCCGCATCCTTGAGGACGGCCATGAATTTGTCGTAGTAACCCGCGCCCAGATGCTGCCGCAGCTCCGCCTGATCCTCAATGAAGATGGTGATGGGGCTGGTGGCGGCGGTGAGCAGGTCATAGAGGGCGTCCAGATTGCCGCCGTAGTAATCGGGGAAGTCCAGCTGCTCCGCCAGAAGGCTGTGCAGGGCTCCCTTGTCTGCGATCTCACGACCGCGCAGAATGGCTGTTTTCATAGTTCTCTCCTAATATAACCGGGTAAATGAGCTGTAATGGTCGTTTGTATAGTAGACGCAGCCGTTTTCCCCGAAGATCAGACGCTCCGCGCCTCGATAGCCTCCGGTGTAGTTCACGTCGCACTCTTTATATTTTGTGTCGTCCGGAAGGAGCCCCTCGTAATTGCCGAACCGGTCTCCGCCAATGCTCTTGCCGGGCGCCACATCCCAGAGATTGCCTCGGGAATTGTCCCAGCCCAGATCCCGGGCCTCGGATTTCGTGATGAAGTTGGAGGGAAGATGGCCGAATTCGTGGATATAGGCTGCCACGTCCTCCGGCGCTGTGTATTCTCCGTCCTCGGAGACGGTCGCCGCTTGAGGTTCCTCCGGCGCATCGGCAGGTGCTTCCTCCGGTAAAGCGTCTGCAGGCTCGTCCACCGGTTCTTCATCCGGTATCGCTGCCGGTTCTTCGGCTGGATCCGTATCGGCGGCTTCCGGTTCCACAGATGCCTCTGTCACCGGCAGTTCAAAGGCTTCCTGCGCCGATGCTTCAGAGGACTCTGGCTCAAGGATCTGGAGGGAAGGGGAATCCTCGATCAGCGCAAGCGTATCCTCGGCGGAGGAGATCACACTTCCGGAGGAGCTGCCGCAGGCAGCCAGAAGGACCAGCAGCGCGGCAAGCAGCAGCGCAAGACCTTTTCTTTTCATGGAATGCCTCATTTCTTCAGATTGCCGAACAGACCGCGAATAAGCTGACGGCCCAGCTCCCGGCCAACGGTGTTTGCGGCGGAGGAGGCCGCCTTGCCTGCCATTGTGGCAGCGGCGCTCTTGCGGCGGGATTTCTGCTTCTCCTGCTCGGCCTTTTCCCGTTCCTTTGCCGCCTTGGCTTCGGCTTTTTCCCGTTCCCTTTCCGCCTTTTCCCGCTCCTTTTCCGCCTTGGCGTCTGCCTTGGGGTCGGAAGGGGCTCCGGCTGCCTCCTGGGCGGCCTTTGCCTTCTGCTCCGCCAGCTCTCTGGCCTTCCGCTCTGTGGCGGTTTCCGGCCGCTGGGATGCTGCCGGCGTGTCTGCTGGCGCCTCCTGGGGCTGGGAAGGGGGGACCTCCTCGCCCTGGGCAGCCTGGGAGACCTGCCCGGTGAGGATTTCGTATGCGGACTCCCGATCCACCGCCTGCCCGTACTTTTCGTGGAGAGGGCTTTCCTGGATCACCCGCTGGATCACCGCGTCCTCCGCGGCGCTCATGGAGGACCGGGGCGGCAGGATCCCGGCCCGCTGGACGATGGTGGGAACGCCCTTTTCGTCCAGCACCGACACCAGAGCCTCGCCGGTGGCAAGCTCCTGGAGCACGGTTTCCGTATCGAACTCCGGATTCACCCGGAAGGACTTGGCCGCATAGCGCAAGGCCTTCTGTTCGTTGGGGGTGTAGGCCCGAAGCGCGTGCTGGACCCGGTTTCCGATCTGCCCCAGAACGCTTTCCGGCACATCCGCGGGATTCTGGGTGATGAACCAGACGGAGACGCCCTTGGACCGGATCAGACGGACCACCTGCTCCACCTTTTCCAGCAGCGCCTTGGGCGCGTCCCGGAAGAGAAGGTGGGCCTCGTCGAAGAAGAAAGCGATCTTGGGCTTCTCCAGGTCTCCCGCCTCCGGCAGCAGCTCGTAGAGCTCCGAGAGCATCCACAGCAGGAAGGTGCTGTAGAGCATGGGATGCTGGAACAGCTCGGCGCACTCCAGAATGTTCATAACGCCCCGGCCGTCCTCATCCCAGTCAAACCAGTCCGCAATGTTCAGGGCAGGCTCTCCGAAAAAGCTGTCGCCGCCCTCGTCCTCCAGGGTCAAAAGTGCCCGCTGGATGGCGCCGATGGAGGCGGAGGAGACGTTGCCGTACCGGAGCTTGTACTCCGAGGCGTTGTCGCCCACATGCTGGACCATGGCCCGTAGATCCTTGAGATCCAGCAGCAGAAGCCCTTCATCGTCAGCCACCTTGAACACGATCCGGAGGACGCCGCTTTGCACGTCGGTGAGATCCAGGAGACGGCTCAGCAGCTCCGGCCCCATCTCCGAGATGGTGGTCCGAACGGGATGGCCCTTTTTGCCGTAAACGTCGAAGAACCGGACGGGATAGGCGTCGTAATCGAAGTCCTCGATGTGCATATTGTCGATGCTCCGGCGGATGTGCTTGGTCTCCACGCCGATCTCGCACATGCCGGACACGTCGCCCTTGATGTCCGCAAGAAACACGGGAACTCCCATGTTGGAGAAGCTCTCGGCGATCACCTTCAGGGTGACGGTTTTACCTGTGCCGGTGGCTCCGGCGATCAGACCGTGGCGGTTTGCCATGGAGGGCAGCAGATAAACCCGCTCCGATCCTGTGGCCAGCCAGATTTTGCCTTCATTGGGTAAATACAAATCCCATACCTCCTTTGGTATGTTACTCGATAATGGATTCTGTCCAGTAGTGCTGCTGATACAGGTCCGTGAACCGGTAGGTCATGCGCACATTTCCTTCGCCCACGTCCATGTTGGAGAGCTCCATGGCGCCGGAAACGGTCATGGGCTCGCCCAGATAATAGCTGTCCTGATAGGCGCCGTCGTAGCTGTAGTAGTCGCAGAGGAAGTCCAGAGTGTCGCCCTCCTGGAGCTCCGTCATGCTCTTGGCCACCGTGTCGGTCTCGCCGTTCACATAGACGTATCTGGCGCCGGTGACAGCCCCTCTGGGATGCTCTCCGTCGAAGACCACCAGCAGCTCGGCCCGCTCGCCATTGAGCATGACCGGGATATAGCCGGAGGTCACGGCGTCGTCGCCCTCGCCCAGGGTGTATTCGTGATAATATGCCACAATCTGACCGTTGAGGGCCAGCCAGGTCCGGTCGGTCGCGGCCAGGAGATTGCCGTCGCCGTCAAAGTCAAAGACGTTGTCCAGACCCAGATCCACATAGCCTTCTCCGTCGTCAAAGAACAGGTTCAGATCCAGGCTCTCCACCAGAGCCCACTGGTCCTCGGGAATGGCGATGACCTGATCGCCGTTCTTGTTCTTGGTCCAGGTGAGTTGGGAACCGTCAAAATAGTGGTTCGAGATATAGTCTGCCGTCTCCTCCGTGGACAGGCTTCTGCCCGAGAGGAAGCCGGTGTTGGAGCCGGACAGTCCGGAAATGGAGCTGAAATCACTGGAGAGGAAGCTGCCCAGAAGCCCGGAGATCATATCCGCGCTGCTGCTGCCGGAGGCGGAGCCGCCCAACGACCCAAACAGAGAGGACATGGGAGAGGCGGTGCCGCCGGTGGAGACCTGTCCGCTGACCTCCAGACTGGCAAACTCCTGAATGGCTCTGGAGTAGCTCTCATCCATGCCGATGGCGCTGTAGGTCTTGACCGCGGTGTCCACATTGGAGGCCTTCCGATAGGGGAAGTAAATGGAAAGGCCGTTGGAGCCCGCCGCCATATTGGAGGAGGTGCGGTTGTATTTCACCGCGCCAAGGAGCGCTTCGCAAAGGGCCTTTCCTTCGTCGGTGCCCACTCTGCCCGCAAAATCCACCAGGTCGATCTGATCAATGGCGGAGCTCCGGGCGTACTCCCGGGCGCCGTTCCGGGCATTGGAGATCTGCTGATACTCCTTGTTGGAGATCAGGGTGCTCAGAGAGCCGGAGAAATCCTTCAGGGGCGCGGGAGCGGTGTTGCTGAGCTCCGCCAGATCCACCACGGACAGGGTGGCGGACTGGCCCCGGCACTCAGTCCCGCAGGTGGAAACAAAATCATCCACAATGCTCTTGCCCAGCTCCACCGTGGACATGGAGGTGTTTTTGCTGAGGCTGGTGAGCCAGTTCGTGTAATACCAGCCGATGCCGGGCTCCGTCTCCTCCGAGGCGATCATATAGTCGGCGTAGCTGCCGAGCATGAGCCCGTTTTCCACCGTGGCCATAAGGCAGGCGTCAAAGCCGATAAAGTCGAATTTGGTGTCGGCGTCCTGGAGGGCCTGCTGGATGCCGGCCAGGCTCATGGACCCGCTTCTGGCGTTCTTCTCGTCGTAGCCGTAGCCGCTGACGGAGCCGCCGCCGTGATCCCAGAGAATGAGGCCCTTCCGGTTGCCGGAATAGTGCTGATTGCACCACTTGATAAAGGTGGAAAGGGTGGAGGACCTGGTCATGGGATCGCTGCCCATGTCCTTCTCAAGCTGCTTCAGGCCGCCGTTGGCTACCTCATAAATCTGGTTGACGCTGGAGGAGATCACCTGGTTGTTCCAGCGGGAGCATCCGCCGGTGTAGACCACCACATGGACGTTGCTGCCCAGATTGGCCTTGGTCATCTCCATCAGGTCCTTGGTGGCCATGGAGTGCTTGGACTCCAGGTCTGTGCCGCACATGTAGACCATGAGCAGCACTTCATCCTGGCCGTTTCCCAGGATTTCCGTGTACTTGCCCCGGGAGCCGGCGGCCACGGAATTATCCGGCTTCTGGACGCCGGAAAAGTTCGAGGAACCGGCGGTGGTTGCCTGGGGCGTTGCCTGGACGGTTTGGGCCTGGGTGATATTGTCCAGGGCGCTCTGGGTGACGCCGTAGTCCTCGGAGGAACCGCCCAGAATGGAGCTGAGTGCGCCGCCTCCGCCGCCCAGCAGCAGAACAGCCAGCAGCACGATGAGCATCAGCGGGCTTCTGCCGCCGGACCGGGTCACGCGGCCAGAGCCGCCGCCGCTTCCGCCCGAAGAACCTGATGGGGTGCTGCCATTGCCTACGGGACCGGTGCCGAGACCGCTGCCCCGCTTGTGAACACCGGAGGAGCTTCCTGATGATACATATTTTTGTCTGCCCTGAGGCCGTTTACCATCCATAACGCAGTCTTCCTTTCCGTATAGATCGTTTGCTACAGAGATTATAGCAGAAATAGGGGAAAAGCACCAGCCTTTTTATCGGCATTGGCGCAGGAAAAAGGACCGCGACAGCGGAGCGCTCCGACTGTCACGGTCCCGATTTTCCTGTTATGCGCCGAGAAGACACTGATCAAAGGCGAACAGCGTCTCGTTGATCTCAAAAATGTCGTATCGGCCCTTCCTGATGAAATACTCAATGATGATGTCGAATTTGCTGCTGTGGGAGAGGGCGAAACCGGCCTTCCGAAGCAGCTCCTCCGTCTCCGGCATGCTGAGCTCCAGAGAGATGGCAAAGGCGATGGCCGTCTGCTTGCTGGGCTTATACTGGACATTGCTGCGGATTTTGGAGAACAGCTTCCGGTCAATGTTGGCCTTTTTGTAACATTCCACGTCGGAAAGGCCTTTCTCGTCGATCTTCCTGAGAAGCATCTGGGAAAAGCTCTCGTCTATGTTCGACAGCATATCTGTCAGGTTGGCCGTGGTTTCCTCCGCCCGGAATTCGCTCCTTCCGGCGGCTTCGTTTCGCCTGCGACGGGCGGTCTTTTCCGCCTTGACAGAGGATAAAACGCTGTTTAGAGGAACAGACGGGGGCGTGTAATCCTGTGTGCCCTGATCGGGCTCCGGGGACAGGAGGATGCTGTCTCCGCTTGCCTGCGTCTCCACATAGAATTCGTCGATGAATTCGGCAATATCCGCCGTCAACTCCCGGCTGATCTGAAAGCTGCGCCTGTCGTAGACCACCAGATAGACCAGCATTTCGTGATCCAGAAGAAATCGGCTGATCTCCCGGACGGCAATGGCCAGGGCGTCCTCCTTCGGATATCTGTAGGCCCCGGCGGAGATCAGGGGAAAGGCGACGGATTCGCATTCCTTTTCTGCCGCAAGGGTCAGAGATGTGCGGTAGCAGGAGGCCAGCAGCTCCGGTTCATGGCGCCTGCCGCCCTGCCAGACGGGGCCGACGGTGTGGATCACATATCGGCTGGGGAGGCGGTAACCCTTTGTGACCTTGGCGTCCCCGGGCATGCAGCCGCCGAGCTTCCGGCATTCAGCCAGCAGTTGAGGCCCGGCGGCGGCATGGATGGCGCCGTCCACCCCGCCCCCACCCAGCAGAGAGGAATTGGCGGCGTTCACAATGGCGTCCACCCGCATGTTTGTGATGTCATTTCGGACGATTAGCAGCGGCATGATCGAAAAACTCCTTACATCAGGGCTGCCGCCGCCGCGCCATAGAGATTCGCGTTGTTGGCGGAGATGAATTCAAAGCTTCTGCCTCGCGCCTCCGCGGAGAACGCCTTCATATACCTGCTGATCTGATTGTGATAGGACTGGCATTTCCAGAAGGTGGAGCCCTCAGCCACGATGCATGTGGGCTTGTCCCGTCCCGCGTCTGCCTGCTCCAGAATGGCGGTGAGCAGGACCGCCAGCATTTTCGCGGCCCGGTCCACGCAGGTCTCCGTCAGCACACGCATGCGGGCCTGGTCCGTTTCGCTCTGGCAGGCGGAGAGAAGAGCGCCGCTCCGGCCCGTCAGGAACCCGCTGACCGCCGCCATATCAAAGGGAGGCAGGGCCTCAATGCGTTCCGCGCATTCGCCGGTAAACAGTCCCTCTCTGGCAGCACCCCGGAGAGCCGCGCCGATGACAGATCCCAGATATCCGCCGGAGACCATCTTCTCGATCTGATGATCCCCGGGATTTGCGGAGGCCTCGTCCACCTCCAGGTCAAAGGTCCCCCGGGCGAAGCCGTCATAGCCGCCGGACTCCATGTTGATGATCATGTTCTTTGTGGGCTCCACATAGCAGGTGTTCATGCCGGTGCCCAGAATAAATCCGATGTAGGTGTCATACAGGCTCCGGTCCGCCTGGGCATAGCCGCCCATGAGGGTGGCTACGGTGTCATTGAGCAGGACAGTCTGACGGATGCTGCAGCAGTACTTCCTGTTCAGCAGGTCTGCCAGCGCTTTGCACACCAGCTTTCCCACAGAGCCGCTGATGCGGATCTCCTTGTTGAAAACGATCACCTCGCCGTCGGTCTCCGGCGTGATCCTGGCAGGGAAGGAGAAGCAGAAGCCCAGCTTGTCGGTCTTGACCGCATAGGGAAGCACCGCCTGGGCCAGCTCCTCCAGAAACTCCTCCCAGGTCAGAGCGCTCTTTGTGCCGGGCATGGGGAAATGCCGGTCATCCAGGACCTTGGGGCCCTGGGGCGTGAAGGTCACAAGGGCGGTCCGAAGGTTGGTGCCGCCGGCGTCCAGAACTGCCACAGGCGCGTTCAGCGGAAGCTCGGATGCGGGATTGATATTGGCGGGCAGCATCATGATGCTGGAGGGTTCGCCCCTGCATGGCCGCCCGGATGGAGGCGACGCCCCGGGCAGGGTCCACAGAATCCGGGTGCATGCCGTGGTTCTTTAAAAACTGAATCATCTTATCCATGTTGTCGTCTCCTGTCATAAGTAAGCTCGGAGCCTTCGATCAACGCTCCTGATCCCGGATGCTGTCCCGGTGGTGGAATTCGTCCTTCTTTTCATACATCAGATCGTCCGCTCTTGTAAACACCGCCTGGAAGGAGGCGTCGGTTTCTGACCGGAAATTGGTTGCGCCGATGGAGAGGGAAAGGGCGGCGCCGTCCCGGCTGCGGGATTCGTTGCATTGCAGGATCTGCTGATCCACAAGGTCCAGCATTTTCTGGATCTCCCGTTCCGAAACGCCCTCCGCAAGCACCAGGAATTCATCGCCGCCGATGCGATAAGTGCGCTCGGAGCCGAAGATGCTTTCGATGGCCTTGGCGGCGCTGCAGATCACCCGGTCTCCCGTGGCGTGACCGTAGCGGTCGTTGATCTGCTTCAGACCGTTGATGTCAAATACGATCAGATAAAAGTCTGCGGTTTTGTCGAGAATGCCCGGCCCCAGACGGTTCTGGGCCTCGATATAGGCTGAGGTGTTCCGCACGCCGGTGAGGGCGTCCGTATAGGCCATGGTGTGGGCGTAGGCCAGGAAGTCCTTCATCTCCTCCTGCATATAGTGGATCCTGGAGCCCAGAGCCTCGATCTCGTCGCCGCTGTCAAACTCCGGCGGAGACCGGTCCGCCATTGCGGCGCTGAAGGAGGAATTGGACAGAAACTCATCCGCCAGGGCGTCCACATCGGAGGAAAGGGCGGAAAGCTCTGTATTCAGGCTGTCCAGACGCGTTTGGATCTTCCTGGTGAAGAACAGAACGATAATGCCGCCGCCCAGAATGAATAATCCGATGATGATGGGGATGAACAGGGTGTGGCGCCGGACCTCCTCGCCGTACCAGGTGGAGTCAAAATCCACGCCGATGATCCCCGCAATATTCTCTCTGGAATCGAAAATGGGGCAGTAGGCGCTGTAGAAGTTACCCCACTCATCCTCCGCAGGCTCGTCATCTACAGAGGGAATCCCAACGGAAGCCTTTCGCAGCGCCTCGGTGACCAAAACCTCTTCGCCGAATTCCGCGGGATTCTTCGGGTCCGCATCCACCGTAAAGATAAATCTGTCCTTGCCCACCTTCCGAACCGCATAGATATACTCGATATCCACGTTGTTCTGAAATACAGTCAGATCCTTTAGAACTTCCTGATAGGCAGGGGAGCCCACGTCCTCCTCGGCCAGCGTCCCGATGACGTCGCCGTTCACCAGCCCGGCGGCAGTTCGGGTGATGTCCAGCATGTTGTTTCGCACCAGAGACTCCACGGTTGCGCTGGTCTGATGCATCATCACAAGTCCCAGAATGATATTTGTCAGCAACAGAAGCCCGCCGAACAGCAGAACATACTGCATGGTAACGCCGTACCGCTTCGTTTTCTTCATACGGTCACTCTCCCGGTGTCATGTCTGTTCCCGTAACTGCCTGGGATGCAGAGCGGCAATCACACAGATGGAGCCCACACCCCACTCTATAGTTTACTGCGTTCCGGCGCGATTGTCCATGAAAAAATCGCGGGATTCACATATTTTTTCCATCAGAGAGAGGAAAAAGCGCCCGTCCTCAAAAAACGAGAACGGGCGGAAATAATGACGGGTTTTACGGCTTCCGAATCAGGAAATTCAGGATCAGGGAGACGATGCCCATGACGATCACCATGACGAAGGTATGTCCAAATGCGCCGCCTGCGGCGTCCACCAGCGCGGCGGAGATCATGGGACCGATGATGGCCGCAGGAATGGAAACCAGATTGCAGGTGGAGAAATTCTCCGCGTAGTGCTTGTTTCCGTAGAAGCTCCGGACCAGAGACGCCTGGATGGTGATGCCGCCGCCATAGCAGACGCCTGCCAGCAGCATGCCGATCAGCACCGGAGGGAACGCGTTCCCGGCGTTGCCGATGACCATGAGGACGCCGGAGGCGATGATGACGCCGTTGGCCAGGAACATGGTGACCTTCCAGCCAAACCGATCCATGGATGCGCCCACCGCCAGCCGTCCGCCGCTGCTGAACACAGATACAAGCAATCCCACGGTGGCGGCCGCCCCGAAGAATTTGGCGATGCTGGAGGCATTATTGATGACCAGCATGCCCGTGGCGCTCATGCAGAGATTCCAGAAGAAATAGATCCAGAAGGAGGGCCGGCGGACCATCTCCGAGGGCGCGTAGTCCTTGGCGCCGGCGACCACGGCCTTTTGCCGGGCAGAGGGGAGCGCGTCGTCTTTTTCCGGCGCCCGCAGAACAAAGCTGCCGAGCACAAGAACCGCCAGACACGCCACACCCAGAATGCGGAACACGGAGAAAAGACCTATGGCCGGGATCAGCTTGTCCGCCGCCAGCCCGATGATCAGGCTGCCGAAGCCAAAGCAGGCGAGAATAATGCCGGAGATCATGCCGTCCTTGTCCGGGAACCAGCTGTTCACGCCGGAGAGCACGGTGGTGTAGCCGATTCCCACGCCGAAGCCGGTAAAGCCGCCGTAGAAGATATAGAGAAGTGCAAGGGCCAGACCCTGGTTGCCCTTGGGCAGGAAGGAGATCACAAGGAAGCCCACGAACATCATGACGCCGGCCAGAATGGCCAGATAGCGATGCCGGATGCGCTTGAGGAGCCGTCCGCCCACGAAGCCGCCCATGGCGAAGGCGATCATCATAATGGTGAAGGTCAGGCTGAGCTGCTTCTGATCCCAGGGGAATTCCTCAGCCAGAGAGGTTTTAAAGTAGCTCCAGGCGTAGATTGTGCCCAGGAAGAGGAGCATAACTGCGCCCACTACCACATATTTCGTGCGATTTTGAACTTTGCTTTCCATGTTTCTCGCCCTTTCTGTGTTTGATCCGATCTAACTATCTCATATTAGCCGATCCTTGCGAAAAACGCAAGCATAACGGTTATGCAAAAAAGAGAAAGCATCCATGCAAAACGGGCATAAAACGGCCAGTGTGAAAAAAACAGGAAGGAGCGGTTGCAAACGCCCTCCGTTTTTGGTATAGTAATTTAGATTTCGCGCGAACCGTGCGTATTTGGAGGAAGAAGCGATGAAACGAATGAAGAAGACACTGGCGATCCTGCTGGCGTTTGTTATGATTCTGGGAGCCCTCGCCGGCTGCGGCGACAAAAAGAATCCCATGGCGACCCTGACCCTGGAGGACGGAGACGAGATCCTGATCTATCTCTATCCCGACAAAGCCCCCAATACCGTGGCGAATTTCATCTCTCTGGCAAACTCCGGCTTCTATGACGGACTGACCTTCCACCGCGTGGTGGAGGATTTTGTCATGCAGGGCGGATCTCCCGACGGCACCGGCGCCGGCGGACCGGGCTATACCATCGACGGTGAGTTTGCCGACAACGGCTTCAAAAAGAACGATGTGAAGATGGAGGAGGGCGTCATTGCCATGGCCCGCTTCGGCGGTACGGACGACGCCAGCGAGGAAGCCTATAATTCTGCGGGCAGCCAGTTCTTCATTCTGATGAAGGACAAGGACAGCCTCCAGGGCCAGTATGCCGCCTTCGGGAAGGTGTTCTCCGGCATGAACGTGCTAAAGAAGCTCAGCATGCGGGATACGGACTCCAAGGACCGGCCCCGGGAGCCCATTGTGATCAAGTCCATCCGGGTGGAGACCTACGGCGTAAGCTACGGCGAGCCTGTCACCACCCCCAAGGAGGAGACGGCGGCCTGATATCAAATCCATCTGAGCCTGTCATGGGACGCCCGGACGCAGCGGGCGGACATGGCAGGCTCTCCTTGCGGAAAGGGTGATCTGCGTGCAGTATTCGGATATGCGGGAGGGAAGGTTTCTCTCCCGGCCCAATCGCTTCATCGCCATGGTGGAGATCGACGGAACCGTGGAGACGGTCCATGTGAAAAACACAGGCCGCTGCCGGGAGCTGCTGCAGCCCGGCGCCCGGGTCTGGTGCGCCGCCGCAAAGGATCCGGCCAGAAAGACGAAGTTCGACCTGATCACCGTGGAAAAGGGCGAATATCTCGTCAATATGGATTCCCAGGCCCCCAACCGGGCGGCAGGGGAGTGGCTGGCCCGTGGCGGCTTGGGAGCATGGGATCTGATCCGGCCGGAGACCACCTTCGGAACCTCCCGGTTCGACTTCTATCTGGATCGGAAGGGCAGGGGCATGTTCCTGGAGGTAAAGGGCGTGACCCTGGAGGAGGGCGGTGTGTGCCGGTTTCCGGATGCTCCAACGGATCGCGGCGCAAAGCATCTCCGAGAGCTGATCGAGGCGAAAAACGCCGGGTATGAGGCCGGGGTGCTCTTTGTGATCCAAATGACGCCTGTGATCCGGCTGGAGCCCAACGACGCCACCGATCCCGTGTTCGGAGACGCCCTGCGTCAGGCTGCCGCCGCAGGCGTCCATGTGTGGGCGGTGGACTGCCGGATCACGCCGGATACCATGGAACTGAAAGACTTTGTGCCGGTGGTCCTCGAAGGAGAAACGCCTTGACTTCCCGCAGGCATTTCCCTAAAATGTAGAAAAGGTTTGGAAAAAGGGGGAAACGTTATGGAGCTGGAATACCTCTATGAGTTCACGGTGATCGCCCAGCTTGAGAGCTTTTCCCGGGCGGCGGAGGAGCTGTGCATTTCCCAGTCCTCTCTGTCCAAGCACGTTCTGGCCCTGGAGCGGGAGCTTGGGGTGTCTCTGCTGCAGCGGGGCTCCCGTCGGGTGACGCTGACCCCCACCGGGGCGAAGATCATGCCCATGGCGCGGGAGATCAGCCGGCTCAAGGACGGGATCCGGGCCGCGGCGGAAGAGCAGACCAGAAGAGAAAAAGGGACCCTGGCCCTGGCCTCCATCCCTGTTATGGCCCAGTACAACATTACCGGCCTGCTGGCGGACTTCCGGCGGGAGCATCCCAAGGTGGCGCTGGAGATCACGGAATGCGAGCAGCAGGAGCTCCGGGAGCTTTTGGAGAAGGGGACCTGTCAAATCGCCTTTGCCAGGCGCGGCCTGGAGGACTGGGAGGATCTGGAGAGCCTGGAGTTCTGCCGGGACGAGCTGGTGGCGGTGGCGCCTCTGGACCATCCCCTGTCCAAACGGGATCGGATCGAACCGGAAGTGCTGAAGGGGGAACCGCTGCTGTTCCTGGATCAGCAGACGGGCTTTCACCATCTGTATACGGCGCTCTGCCGCGGCGCAGGCTTTGTGCCCAACATCGCCTATACGGGCCGTCGGCCTGAGAACATCATTGAGCTGGCAGCCCAGGGGATGGGCGTGGCGCTGGTCATGGGCCGTCATGTGCGGTATCTGGACCATCCCGGTGTCAAAGCGATCCCCTTTGCGCCGGCTGTGGACAGCGCCGTGTGCCTGATCCGGCGGAAGGATCGGGCGCTTTCCGAGCTTCCAAAAGCGTTCTGGGAGTTTGTGGAGCAGCGGGCGGAAGAATAGAACGGAGGGAGAATGGGGACGGTATGGAAAATCAAAGACTGATCATCGGCATCACAGGCGCATCCGGCGCGCCCCTGGCCCTGGCCCTCCTGGACCGGCTCATGGATTTCCCGGATGTGGAGCGCCATGTGATCCTTTCGGAGTGCGGCGAAATGACGCTGAACCATGAAACGGGCCTGGGCAGGGAAGCGCTTGCGGCGAAGTGCACCAGACTGTATAGAGAAAATGAGTTCGGAGCGCCGCCCGCCAGCGGCAGCTTCCGCACTCTGGGCATGGTGATCATTCCCTGTAGCATGAAGTCCGTGGCCGGCGTGGTATCGGGCTACTGTGAAAACCTGCTGCTTCGGGCGGCGGACGTCACCATGAAGGAGCGCCGCACCCTGGTGCTGGTGCCCCGGGAGTGCCCCATGAGCACCCTGCATCTTCGGAACCTGACGGCGGCCAGTGAGCTGGGTGCCGTCGTGATCCCGCCGGTGGCGGCTTACTACAATAAACCTGAAACTCTGGAGGAGGTCCACGACCAGATCGCGTTTCGGATCCTCAGCCGGTTCGGCCTGGGGGAGGGAAAGGAGTGGAGGGGACTGTGACCGTGCTGGAGGAGTCCTGCCTGGGCCTGCCCATCACGGCCCGCATGGAACATCTGGATGATGGAATAACCGTTCTGCTCACCGGCGGAAGCCGGACCCATGTGGGAGCGGTGAGCGTGGCGGACCCCGGAAAGCAAACGGAGACCATAACCTTCCCCGGCCACAGAGATCAGGCGGTGTCCGAGCCCTGGGCAGAAGCGATTTCAGTAAAGTCGGGTGTTCGCGCAGCCGTGATCTGCGGTATCCACTACGACAACGCAACAAATCAGGATATTCGGCGCATTCTGGAGGTTATGGACCGGCTGCTGTCGGACCTGCTGAAAACACTGTAGCGAAAGGGGCAGACACACCGGGTCCGCCTCTTTCATTTCATTGACAATTTTTCGTGCAGCGGGTACAATAGCACGAAAGACGGAGGTGTGAAGATGAAAAAAAGCCTGATTAGCCTTTCGCTTGCGATACTTCTGATATTGAACGGCTGCGGCGGGATTTTGCCGGCGAAGGGGGAACCTGCGGCGACAGCGGAAACGCCGCCCGCGGTCATGCAGGAGACGGAGTCCTTCGGGACGGAACCGTCTCCGATTCCTGAGACGCCCGCGCCGTCGCCGGAACCGGAGGAAACGCCGGAGCCTGCGCCGACGCCCACGCCCACACCGACCCCGACGCCCACGCCTCTGCCCCTTTCCCTGCGGGAGCTGTGCGCCGCCGGACCCAAGGTGCTGCTGGACGGTCAGGAGATCGACAGCCTGCTGGTGAACAACACCACCCTGATCCGGGCGGAAGAACTGATGAAGCGGTATCCGGAGCTGGTGCGCTGGTCCGAGGAGGGACCCGAGGCTGTGCCGGAGTTCTGGGTTGGGGATGACGTCATCACCCCGGAGCTTCTTCTCGTGGACGGCGTGAATGAGCCCCTGGAGGCCTTCAGCAACATGCCCGATGGAACGGGGATCTATTTCCGGGGCCAGAATACGGAATTCTGGCTGCCCATCCGGTATGTGTCCTACCAGCTTGGCCTTTGGTTCTACTGGGACAGTGAGGAAATGACGGCCTACCTGTCCACCCCCATCAACAAGGACGATATTCCCCGGGGCGTCAGCGTCCCGGTCCTCATGTATCACGCGGTATCCGATAATATGTGGGGCATCAACTCCCTGTTTGTCTCCCCGGAGGATCTGCGGGCGGAGATCGAATATCTGCTGGACAACGGCTATGATCCCATTTTCTTCTCGGATCTGACCCATCTGGAGGACTACGACAAGCCCATTATCCTGACCTTTGACGACGGCTACGATGACAACTACGACTATCTCTTCCCCATTCTCATGGAGTACAACGTGAAAGCCACCGCCTTTATCATCACCGGCATGCTGGGGGATGAGCACTATATGACGGCGGAGCAGGCCGGGGAGATGTCCCGGTCCGGGCTTGTGGACGTGCAGAGCCATACGGTGGACCACTACGACCTGAACGAGCTGAGCTACAGCGAGCAGGAATTTCAGCTCCGCCAATCCTGGCTGGATGTGCTGCACATCACCGGGAAGATGCCCTATGTGGTGTCCTATCCCGAGGGAATGCGGGACGGCAACACCCTGGAGATCGCGCCCCAGTACTACAGCTTCGGTGTGGATATGAACGGCGGCATGTGGACCATCGGAGAGGAGTTCTTCAAGGTGGACCGGATCTATATCAGCCGATTTGACACCATGGGCGAGTTTATCGACAAGATCTCTTGATTTCTCGGGTATTTGGTGATAAGATAAGCCTTGTGTCTGCATCCTCCGGATTGCGGACAACCGCTTTTGAGTAAAAATCAAGCGTTGGAGTGTGAGAGAAACATGGCTTTAATGACCAAGACGGCGATTCGGGCCGATGGGGCTGAACAGCCTGCCATCAAGGCGGGGATGTTCCGGTTCCGGCTGCCCTTTATCCACGCGCCGTGGGAAATCCCGGAGATGATCCAGGCCATGGTGGTGTTTGTCACCGGCGTTTCGGCGGTGGCGTACCTCCAGGATATCTTCGGACTGGACTTCAAGATCGCGCTGGCCATCGTGACGGTCCATGAGCTTCTGTACTGCTTCCAGAACATTGTGGGAGACCCCATTGTGGGCGGCTGGATCACACCGGCTTTGCCCCTGGTGACCACCTGGCTTCTGACCTTTGACAATTCCACGGAACGAATACAGGCGCTGGTCATGCTGCAATTGATCCTGGGCGTGCTGTATCTGGTGCTTGGTATCACGGGCCTGGCCGGAAAGCTGGTCAGCAAGGTCCCCGTGTCCGTCAAGGCCGGCATTCTGATCGGCGCGGGCTTCTCCGCCGTCATCGGAAAATACGGCTTTATGTCGGCGGAAAACGGCGGTCTGGGCTTCTACGGCAGCCCCATCAGCTTCTCCGTGGGCGTGCTGGCGGCCCTGTTCCTGCTGTTCTCCATCGGCTTTGCCCGGATGAAGAACCTGCCCGGCCATAAGTTCCTGAAATTCCTGGGGAAGTGCGGCTTTGTGCCGGCGCTGCTCCTGGCCTATGTGGTTGGCATCCTCGCCGGAGAGATCGGAACCCCGGTGAATGTACTCTCCGACGGCATCATCTTCAATCCCTTCCCGGGTCTCAAGTATGTGCTCCAGAACTTCTGTCTGGTGGGCGTGGGCTTCCCCGGCTGGCATGTGATTTCCTCCGCCGCGACCATGGCGGTGGTGGCCTATATCATCTCCTTCGGCGACATCGTCACCGGCACCGAGTTCCTGGAGGACACCAAAAACTATCGGACGGACGAAGCCCTGACGGTAAACCCCAACCTGACCAACGTGTGCTGCGGCATTCGGAATATTCTTCAGAGCCTGTTTTTTCCCACCTGCACCCTGTCCGGGCCCCTCTGGAGCGCTATGATGGTCACCATCTGCGAGCGCTATAAGACCGGCAAGGAGAACATGTATTCCTTCTTCGGCGGCTGTATCACCTTCAATGTGACCAAGTGGCTGTGCTGCCTGATCCTGCCCATGGTGGCGCTGATCCGGCCCATTCTGCCCCTGTCCATGTCCCTGACGCTTATGATCCAGGCCTTCGGCTGCTTCTATGTGGCCCTTGGCCTCTGCAAGAACAACACCCAGCGCGGCGTGGCCGGACTGATCGGCGGCGTTCTGGCCATCACCAATCCCCAGACGGGTCTGATCGTGGGCATCATTGTGTCCATCATCTGCGAGTGGCTCCTGAGCCGGGAATTCAAAAAGACTGCCGTTTTGGAAGAGGCAGTGGAGACCGAGCAGGAGGCTGAGAACCATGAGTGAGGTCCAGGAAACGGAACGCCTGGCGCCCATTCTGATTCGGGCCTGCATCACGGTTGCAGTGGTGCTGGCAGTTCTGCTGATCCTGCGGATCACTGGCCTTGTGACCGTGAATCAGGACGCGCCCATCCAGATGGTGGAGGCGGCGGCCCAGGCTGTATAAAGCGTTTGCGTCGTGCCGGTTTCCGGCACGGCGCTTTTTGCAGAATTTTGAAATGCAATGCAATACTTTTTTAATAAAGCGCGGAAGAACCGGCGATATTTGAACAGGAAAAGCACAAAATGTAGGGTACATTCCACAAAAACAAGAGTATAAATCGTGGATTCTTTTGGTTGCGTCCGGGGAAAGACTTCTGTTATAATGTGGGTATAAAGACCCTGGCGGTCAAATGAAGGAGGTATCCTGATGAAAATGAAAACACTGGCGCTGCTGCTTGCCGCTGTCATGGTTCTGGGGCTCTTCGGGGCTTGCGGTTCCACGTCCGGAAGCGCGGCCCCCGCAGAGTCTGCGGCGTCTCTGGATGCGTCGGCTGCCCCTGAGGCATCCCAGGCGGAGGAGCCTGCGGACGAGGAAGAGGACAGCAGCCTGGAGCCCGCGGACGAGGAAGCGGACAGCGACGCGGAGGAGGAGCCCGCGGAGGAGGAGCCTGAGGAAGAGCCCGCGGAGAAGGGACCCTTTGTGGCGGCTCCTGCGGACAATCTGCCCCTTTCCGACGGTGCGGTACTGACCTATTTTGTAGAGCTTCCCGGCTATATGTCCATGTTCAATGTGAACAGCTATGACGATCTGGAGGTCTGGCAGCACGCCGAGGAACTCCTGGGCGTGGATGTTGACTTCACCATCGTCAACAATGAATCCATGTCCACCACCTTCTCCCTGATGATCGCCTCCGGCGACATCACCGATCTGGTGTCCGGCGGCTCCTCCATGTATTCCAACACCGAGCAGATGATGGACGACGGCGTGGCCATCGACCTGATGGAGTACAAGGATCAGATGCCCAACTACTGGAACGTGCTGGACTACTACAGCGACTATAAGAAGGTGGCCATCACCCAGGACGGCCTGATGCCCGAGGTCATTACCGTATCCGACGATTACCGGGTTTCCGGCGGCATGCAGATCCGTCAGGACTGGCTGGACGATATGGGCGCGGAGATCCCCACCACCTTTGACGAGCTGCACGACGTGCTGCTGTCCTTCACCAACAACTACGGCGCGGACCATGCGCTCCTGCTCACCGGCTCCACCCAGATGATGGGCAGCGCTCTGGTGGGCGGCTTCGGCACCATCGGTTTTGACAGCTCTGACTCCACCTCCAATATGTTTGTCATGGACGGCGAGGTGAAGAACGGTTTCCTGGCCGACGGCTACAAGGAGTATATGGCAATGATGGCCCAGTGGTATTCCGAGGGCATTATCGCCTCCGATTTCGCGTCCGAGTCCAACGATCCCTGGACCTCCAACGCCGACCGCTATATCTCCAACGGCAATTCCGGCGTCTGGACCTCCCAGTCCGACAACATGGATTCCAACCAGGCCACCGGCGAGGACCTGACTCCCGGCTATATGATCTCCCCCATGGCCCAGATCACCAAGGACGGCGGCAAGTTCCACTTTGCCGATTCCGGCGTGGGCGCCAACGCAATGGGCAAGAACATCTCCATCTCCGAGGACTGTGAGGACGTGGATCTGGCCCTTGCTTTCCTGGATTTCTGGTATACCGACGACGGCATCAAGCTGGGCAACTACGGCATTGAGGGTGTGTCCTGGGATTATAATGACGAGGGCAAGCCGGAGCTGAACGACGCGGTGCTTCACAGCGACGTGTTCCCCATGGTGTCCTTTGCCACCACCTATTACACCCTGGCCTGCGTGGCCACGCTTCAGGACTACCACCGGATGGATCCGGCCTACACTCAGAAAAACCTGGACGCCATGACCCTCTGGACCGAGACCTCTGACGACCTTTACACCATGCCCTCCCAGGTGGAGCTGAACTACGACGAGACCAACCGCTACAGCGATCTCTGGAGCGATATCTCCACCTATGCGGCCACCGAGGTGTTCAAGTTCGTCATGGGCGAATACAACTTTGACGCCGATTGGGACAGCTTCATTGCGCAGCTCCATTCCATGGGTCTCGACGAGTGCGTGGATCTCTATCAGGCGGCTTATGACCGCTATCTGGAGGCCTACGGCGAATAATCCTTCCTTCCTGCGCCGCCCCGATTTCCGGGGCGGCGTTTTGCCGTTGCTTTTTTTCGGAAAGTGTGGTTAAATGGAATCAGAAGTCGAGAAAAGGGAGGCGGGGACCGTGGACAAACTTCGGGAAGCGATGAAGCAAGCCAAGCTCACCAAAACCAGCCGCCGGATCGGCGCGTTTATTCTGGATCATGAGACCGACGCCTGCTTTATGACCTCTACGGAGCTGGCCCAGGAGCTGGACGTCAGCGAGGCCAGCGTGATCCGGTTTGCAAGAGCCCTTGGATTCTCGGGCTATATGGAGTTCCAGAAGCAGCTCCGGCGCTCCCACACGGAAAAGCTGGGGCGGATCTCCAGCGCCGTGGCGGTGCCCTACGAGCGGCTTCAGGCCAGCATGGCCACGGAGGGCGGGGATTATATCCAGGAGTTCCTGCTCAACACCCAGACAAATATCACCTCCGTGGTGCGGAACAATCCCAAGGCGGCCTTTGACGGTGCAATCGATATACTGATCAGCGCCCGCCGAAAGTACATTGTGGCCTCCAGAGCCAATACCGGCGTGGCCTCCTACTGTAATCTTCTTTTGCGGCATCAGCTAACCGACGTGATCCCCACCTGGGAGAGCTCTGTCAATGTCATTGACCACCTGTGCGACATCGGCCCCGAGGACTGCGTGATCCTGTTCAGCTTTCCCCGGTATTCCGAAATGGACCGGCAGGCGGTGCGGATGGCGGAGGACGCCGGCGCCAAAATCCTGGTGATCACAGACCGGCCCAGCGCGCCTCTGGCCCAGTTTGCCACAGCCCTTCTGACGGTGGATGTAGATACCAACACCTTCTTCAACTCCTATGTGGGCGTTCAGCTTGTCATGGAGATCCTCTGCGCCGGACTGTCCAAACGGATGGGAGACGCCAACGCGGAGAAGCTGCGGCTCATTGACCGGTATATCGGGGAGTTGGGCGTCTATTGATCGTGAAAAACCGGCCTGCATGAGGCCGGATATAAAAATCAAGGAGGAATCATCATGGAACAAATGTTTTACATCTGCGAACACTGCGGCAATATTATTGCCAAGGTCAGGGACAAGGGCGTGCCCGTTATGTGCTGCGGCCAGAAGATGACCCCGCTTGTCCCCGGCACCACCGAGGCGGCTGTGGAGAAGCACATCCCTGTCTACACCGTGGAGGACGGCGTCCTCAAGGTCACCGTGGGCTCCACGGAGCATCCCATGCTGGAGGAGCATTACATCGAGTGGATCTCCGTCCAGACAAACCTGGGCAATCAGCGGAAGGTCCTGAAGCCCGGTCAGCCTCCCAAGGCGGATTTTGCCCTGCTGCCCGGAGAGACGGTGGAAGCCGTCTATGCCTACTGTAATCTCCACTCCCTCTGGAAGGGCTGATCGTTACAGAATTTCGTCAATACATCAGATCGGCGGACTGAACCTGATTGAACCGGGTATGAGAAAACCGCCGCGAGGGAGGATTCACTATGCGTGTCAGTCTGGCATTGGCCATCGGGAGCTTGTGTGCGCTGGTCCTGACGATCCTGCTCTATGTATTGGTGTTTCCGGAGCATCGAAAGGACAGCCTCCATAAGTTTTTCCTGTTTGTCAAGGACCTTCTGGACATCAAATACATGATCATTGAGAAGGTCGCACGCTTTGTCTATGTGCTGGAAACGCTTTTTTGTATCTGCTTCGGCTTTTTCCTGCTCTTTGCCAGGACGTACTGGTATGAGGAAAGCACTGCCCTGTACGGGCTGCTTCTGATCGTTCTGGGCCCCATCGCATGCCGCCTGCTCTACGAGAGCTTTATGCTGGTGATTCTGCTGGTCAGGAACACCATGGAGATAGGCGCCAGACTCCAGAGCGACGTGTCAGAGAACGGGAACCCCTTTGACGCCAAAGTTCCCATGCCGGAAATCTCCTTCTCCGTGCCTGTACATCGGCAGCCCCAGGCTCCCTATGGTCAGCCGGACCGGTTCCAGGACGGCTACTCTCAGCCCCAGGCGGGATACGCCTGGGGCCCGAACCAGGGCGACTATGCTCCGCCGGAGGCGGGAGCGCCTGCAGGTGTGTGCCCGCAATGCGGCACGGTCAATGTAAACGGCAGTATCTACTGTGCCGGCTGCGGCACAAAGCTGGATACGGGAAATCCTCAGTGAGAAAAGCGCCCGGCCTGCGCATGTATGCAGGCCGGGCACACCAAAACCCTGGGCCGATGGATGGTGCATCCATCGGCCCAGGGATCGTTCATTCTATGGGAAATTCAGCGATTACAGCGGTCGATGATCTCCCGGGCCACGTCCAGCTTGGAGCGCCGCGTGTCCATGGCCTGCTTTTCGATCTGCCGGTGGGCCTCCGCTTCGGTGAGGCCCTGCTTTTCGATCAGCAGCCATTTGGCCTGATTGACGAGCCGGATCTCCCGGATCTTCTCCTCCACGGTCACCTGCTTCTCCGCCATCCGCCGCATCCGTTCCCGGGTGGCCCGGAGAATCTGGAGGGTCTGGTTGACGGCCTGGGTGTTTGTGGGCTTGGGCAGCACCGCCACGCCCCACGCTGAGACCTGATCGCAGACCTCGTCGTAGATCTCCCGCCGCGCCAGCAGGAGCACCCCGGCGGGGCTGTCCGCGCAGGCGTCCATGGCCAGGCGGAGACCCGGGTCATCCGGCAGGGGGCTGTTGACCAGCACCAGGTCATAATCCTTTTCCAGCAAGCGGCGGCTCCCGGCGCAGACGCTTTTCACCAGATCCACGGGATAATATACGCTTCCAGGCAGCAGCGGCATCAGGGATTCATTGAATTTTTCTGCGGCGGACACCAGCAGCACGCTGTAGGTCCGATCCAGAAAGACCACGGGCACACCCCCTTCTGAGAGTGAAGAGTGAAAAGTGAAGAGGTTTCCTTACAAATAGGAGTTCAGAATAGACTCCGGCAGGCACTCCCGAAGAAAGCCGCTCTTTTCTGCCAGCGCCTTTGCCGCCTGGAGGGATTCGGGCAGGGGCTTCAACGCGGCCGAATCCTGCTCCGCAGCAGGCGGCGGCGTCAGATCCCCGGTGATGCCAAGCAGTCCGGCACGGATGGCCAGGGCAAAGGCCAGATAGGGGTTGGCTGCGGGGTCCGGGGACCGGAGCTCCGCCCGGCGGTGCTGCCGGCTGGAGGCAGGCACCCGGATAAGCTGGGAGCGGTTCTCCGGCGACCAACTGACAGTGCCCGGGGCCCGGTCCCGGCCAAGGCGTTCATAGGAGTTCTCAACCGGATTGAGGAACAGGGTGATGTCCTGAATCTTATCGAGCAATCCGGCGATCAAGGGCATGAGCAGGTCCCGGTCCGTGCCGTCCTGGGCGGAGATATTGATGTGCATGCCGCTGCCGGGCTGATCGGAGAGGGGACGGGGAGAAAAGTCCGCCCACAGGCCATTCTGGGCGGCCAGGGTTCGTACCACCGCCCGGAAAGTCACGGCGTTGTCCGCCGCTGTCAGGGGATCGGCGTAGCGGAAGTCGATCTCATTCTGGCCGGGACCGCCCTCGTGGTGGGAGCTCTCGGGCTGAATGCCCATCTGCTCCAGGGTCAGGCAGATCTCCCGTCGGACGTTTTCCCCCTTGTCCGCCGGAGCGATGTCCATGTAACCCGCGTGGTCGTAGGGCTCCCGGGTGGGCTCCCCGTTTTCATCCAGCTTGAAGAGATAGAACTCGATCTCCGAGCCGATGGCGAACTGAACGTCTGCCTGTTCGGCTTCTGCCGCGGCCTCCTTCAAAATCCGCCGGGTATCCGCCTCAAAGGGCGTCCCATCGGGATTGAAAATGTCGCAGAACATGTGGACCACCCGCCCGCTCTGGGGCCGCCAGGGCAGGGCCGTCAGCGTGGCCGGGTCCGGCTTCAGCAGCAGATCGGACCGGATCTCGCCTCCAAACCCCGGAATGGAGGAGGCGTCGATGGCAATGCCCTCGGAAAAGGCCCGTTTCAGCTCTCCCGGCATGATGGCCACGTTCTTCTGTCTGCCGTAGACATCGCAGAAGGCCAGACGGATGAATTTTACGTCCGTCTCCTCCACGTACTGGATGACCTCGTCCCGCGTGAATTTCATAGTGCTCCACTCCTTGCGTCTAATTTGCTACATACATCTGGGTATAGGGGTTCCGGCTGTCCGGGGTGACCACGGTAAACGGGCTGTCCAGAAGCACCTCGGGACGAAAACCGAAATACCCGCAATACCGGCGAAGATAGACTTCGATCTCCCGAAGGTCCGCCTGGGTTGCCGGCCTGGCCGTCACCTGATCGGGGAACAGGACGCTTTCACAGTCTGATCGGAGAAACAGCTTCCCGCCGTGCATACCGGTGCAGGGGTAGTTGCTGACGATGGGACCCTCGGCGTTCAGACCCAGCACCACGATAATGCCCCCGGCCTGATACTCGCCGAGAAAGCTCCCGGCCCGCCCGCCGATGACCAGCACCGGAAGGTGGTCCTCGTATTCCTTCATGTGGATGCCCGCCCGATATCCGGCGTCGCCCTCCACATAGATCTCGCCGCCCCGCATGGCGTAGCCCGCGGTGTCTCCAATGGAACCGTGGACCACGATGGTCCCGGCATTCATGGTGTCTCCCACCGCGTCCTGGGCGTTGCCGAAGACTTCGATCTCCGCGCCGTCCAGATAGGCCCCCAGGGCGTTGCCGGGGACGCCGTGGATCTGCAGCCTTCGGGGCTTCATGCCTGCGGCGATGAACCGCTGGCCAAGGCAGCCGTCTACGGTGACATCCTCAGAGGTCTCCCGAAGGGCCTTGCCCAGCTCCAGAAAATCCATATTCTTCGCCTGAATCGTCAGCATTATACCACACCTCCCAGGGTTTGTCTCCTGTATTCTTTCCCAAAGGGGAGCAGGGACGGGTCCTGCTTCACTGCCTCAAAGTCCAGAGTGTCAAGGGGGCGATGCTCCCGGATCATGGCGGTGTAGATCCCCGCCCGGTGCAGGTCACCCATCAGGATAAAGCCCGTCAGTAACCCGTCTTTGGTGAACAGCTTCTTATAATTGTCTCTGTTCCGGGTTTGATAGACCTGCCCGCCGTCTGGTTCCTCAAAATAGCTGCCTGCAGTCATCAGATGGAGGCCAAAAAGGCCCATGGAGTTCATGGGAATGCCCCCGTCATAGGTCGCGCTTCCGCCGGCCATGTTGATTCCCGCGGTCCGTCCCTGCATGGCGGCGTTGGGGAGAATTGCCAGGACGCTCTGCGCGCCGGTGACGGTGTTCTTTGACTCGGCGCAGTCCCCGGCGGCGTAAATCCCGGGTAAGGTTGTTTCCATGTGTGCGTTTGTGACGATGCCCCGGCCTACGTCGCCCCCCGCGTCCTTGATCAGCCCTGTGTTGGGCCGGACGCCGATGGCCAGCACCAGGAGGTCGAATTCCACCGTCTCCCCGCTGTTCATGAGGGCATGGCTGCCGTGAAACTCCTTGGCGCTGTCTCCCAGCATAAGCCGGACGCCTTTTTCCTCCAGATGCTGTTCCACGATCTCCGCGCTCTCCGGCTGGAGGATGCTGGACAGAACGTGGGGCGCCAGATCGCAGACTGTCAGATGTTTCGTGTGGGCGTAGAGCCCTTCCGCGCACTTCAGTCCGATGAGCCCGCCGCCGATGATCAGCACCCGGCTCTCCGGGGTGACGGCCTGCGCCAGGGCTCGCGCGTCCGCCAGGGTCATAAAGGTGAATTGCTTTTCCACCGTATCCAGACCGGAGAAGGGCGGCACAAAGGGGGAGGACCCCGCCGCCACGCACAGGGCGTCATAGGGAAGGATTTGCCCATCCGAGAGCGTTACGGTTTTGGCTGACGGGTCCAACTGTTCAACGGAAACTCCGTGAAGGGCCCGTACATGGTTTTTCTCATAGAAATCCGGTCCACGATAGGACATGCGGCCTTCGTTTGTCGCTCCCTCCAGGTAGTAGGAGATCAGCGGACGGCCATAATTGGAGTCCGCTTCCGCGGAGATCAGGGTAATGGATCCCTCGGGATCCACGCTGCGGATACCCTCGATGCAGTGGATGCCGGCAATGCCTCCGCCCACGATCACATAGCGCTTCATACTGCCGCCTCCCTTTCTTCATAGACGATTGCGTTGTTGGGACACCCGGCCGCGCAGGCGGGAGAGCCGCAGGCGTTCTCCAGACAGAGCTCGCATTTTGTGGCTGCTCCGTCCGGTCCCGGGGCCACCGCCCCGTAGGGACACACCAGCACGCAGGTGAGACAGCCCACGCATTTGTCGTGGTCGATTTTCACTGTCCCGTTCTGAATGGACAGGGCCCCGGAGATGCAGCTTTTCACGCACAGCGGATCGGTACAGTGCCGGCAGGACACGGCATAGCAGATCTTTCCCGCCTCTTCCACATGGATTCGGGGATAGATGACCTTTCCCCGGAGGGCCTTTGCCATATCCGGCTCTCCGGAGTTGGCAAAGGCGCAGTTGTATTCGCAAAGATGGCACCCAAGGCACCACTTTTCGTTGACGTAAACGCGTTTCATGTGCTTTCCTCCTATTCGCCCGCGTGGGAGATACCCAGGATCCGCAGCTCCGCGTCGGTGAGTCCCACGCCCCGGAGCATGAGCCGGTTGCCTCGCAGGGCCTCGATGGAGTTGATGCCCATGCCGCCCATGAGCTCCTTGATCTCATGGTTCCATGCGGTCATCAGATTCACCAGCCGCTTGTATCCGATCTCCGGATTCAGCCGCTTGACAAGCTCCGGCTTCTGGGTGGCGATGCCCCAGTTGCAGTTGCCGGTCTGGCAGGTCCGGCACAGGTGGCAGCCCAGCGCCAGCAGGGCCGCTGTGGCGATGTAGCAGGCGTCCGCCCCCAACGCGATGGCCTTCACCACGTCCGCCGAGGACCGGATGGAACCGCCCACCACCAGGGACACATTCCCGCGGATGCCCTCGTCCCGGAGCCGCTGATCCACCGAAGCCAGGGCCAACTCAATGGGAATACCCACGGAGTCCCGGATCCGTGTGGGCGCCGCGCCGGTGCCGCCCCGGAACCCGTCGATGGCGATGATGTCCGCCCCGGACCGGGCGATGCCGCTGGCAATGGCGGCGATGTTGTGGACAGCCGCCACCTTGACGATGACGGGTTTTTTATGGCCGGTGGCCTCCTTGATGGAGTAGACCAGCTGCCGGAGGTCTTCAATGGAGTATATGTCGTGGTGGGGAGCGGGGGAGATGGCGTCGGAGCCCTCCGGGATCATCCTGGTCCGGGAGATGTCCGCGCCTACCTTCGTGCCTGGCAGATGGCCGCCGATGCCCGGTTTGGCGCCCTGACCCATCTTGATCTCCACTGCGGCGCCAGCTTCCATGTAATCCCGATGAACGCCGAAACGGCCCGAGGCCACCTGGACGATGGTATTGGGCCCGTAAACGTAAAAATCCTCGTGAAGGCCGCCCTCACCGGTGTTGTAGTAGATGCCCAGCTCCCTGGAGGCCCGGGCCAGGGACTCATGGGCGTTGTAGCTGATGGACCCGTAGCTCATGGCGGAGAACATCACCGGCATGCTCAGTTCCAATTGGGGCGTCAGCTCGCATTTGAGGTTTCCGGTTTCGTCCCGCTCCAGGCTCTGGGGTTTTTTGCCCAAAAATACCCGGGTCTCCATGGGCTCCCGCAGGGGGTCGATGGAGGGGTTCGTCACCTGGGAGGCGTTGATGAGGATCTTGTCCCAGTACACCGGATAGGGCTTGGGATTTCCCATTGAACTGAGCAGCACGCCGCCGGAGCCTGCCTGCTTGTAGACCTCCCGGATGGTATCCCCGTCCCAGTTGGCGTTCTCCCGGAGGCGGCAATCGGATTTTACGATCTTTAACGCTCTTGTTGGACAGAGGGAGACGCACCGCTGACAGTTGACGCACTTGCTTTCGTCGCTTAGCATCAGGTCCCGGTCTTGGTCATAGGCATGAACCTCGTTGGCGCACTGGCGGGCGCAGACCTTGCAGCGGATGCACCGGGCGTCGTTCCGTACCACTTCAAATTCCGGATAGAAATAGTTGATTCCCATATCAGTAAGCCCCCTCTCTCACGGTTACGATCACGGGCTCGCCGCCGGCAGGCGCCCAGATATTTTCTGCGTCCGGCTCCATGGCCCGGATGGCGGCCTCCTCGCTGGCGATGAACACAAGGTCGTCCTTTTCTCCCACCACCATGCTCCGGAGCTTCAATCGGTCGTTCAGGGCCATGAGCCCGCCCTCGAAGCCCAGAATGATGGAGAAGGGCCCGGTGATCAGCAGACTGGGGAACACCTTCCGAAGATAGCTGAGTTTTAGCCGCTGCTCCTCTGTGGGTTTCCGCTTGATGGTGGACCAGAAGGGGGCGGCGATCACGGAGGCCGATTCTTCCAGGGTCAAGCCCTGTTTCCGCTGCAAAAAGTCCGCAATATAGGTGATGACCTCCGTGTCCGTCTGGAGCGTACATTTATATCCGAACATCTCGATATACCGCCGGTTGGCGTCGTAGGAGGAGATCTCCCCGTTGTGGACGATGGTCCGGTCCAGCAGGGCGAAGGGATGGGCGCCGCCCCACCAGCCGGGGGTGTTGGTGGGATACCGGCCATGGGCCGTCCAGCAGTAGGCCTCGTATTCCTCCAGCCGGTAAAACTCTCCCACATCCTCCGGGAAGCCAACAGCCTTGAACACGCCCATGTTCTTTCCGCTGGAAAACACATAGGCGCCGTTCAGATGGGTGTTGATGTGCATGACGATCCGGGCCAGAAACTCGTTCTCATCCAACTGCCGGGAGGCCAGCACGGACCGAAGGGGCGTGACGAAATAGCGCCAAATCAGGGGCTCGTCGGTGATGCTGGGGATTTTCCGGGTGGGAATGATCTCCCCCTTGACGATCTCCAGATGGTCCCGGAGATACGCTTCGCATTCCGCCCGGCAGGGCTCTCCGTCGTAGAAGATATGGAGCGCGAACAGGTCCTTGTACTCCGGATAGATGCCGTAGCCCGCGAAGCCGCCGCCCAGCCCGTTGGACCGCTCGTGCATGGGACGCATGCTCTCTATGATCTTCTCGCCGGTCATGCGCCGGCCCTCCTTGGAGATCACCGCGGAGATGGCGCAGCCCGAGGGAATGCGGATCTGACCTTCCAATGGAATCATACGATCAACTCCTCAATTATTAGATTGCCACACCAGCGTAGCGCCGGTTCGCAATGACATAAGGAAAAGAACAACGGCGCTCCTCCCGCAGGGCATACTTGTCCCAGTGGGAACGCCGTTGTTCTTGCTCACATCATATAATATGCAAGTGCAATATGTCAATCTTGCAAATTGCACAAAGTATCACCGGATTAATGCTGTATTTTTGAAGGATAAACCCTTGACGGATTTCTTGGAAGGGTGTATGATAGCGCCGTTGAGACATTGGCGTCTCAGAGGTCTTTCTGCCCCCTGACGCCAGTGTCTTTTTTTGTTTTTCAAATCTGAGAAAGGGTGAATGCAATGAGCGTACCGGAGATTTTTGGAAGTATGGTATTCGACGATCAGGTCATGCGGGGAAGGCTTCCCGCCAAGGTATATAACTCCCTGAAAAAAACCATCGAGGGCGACGCGCCTTTGGATCCGGGTGTTGCAAATGCCGTGGCCACTGCCATGCGGGACTGGGCAGTGGAAAAGGGAGCCACCCATTTTACCCACTGGTTTCAGCCCCTGACCGGCACCTCCGCGGAGAAGCACGACAGCTTTATTTCCCCCGCTCCCGACGGGCGTGTCATCATGGAGTTTTCCGGCAAGGAGCTGATCCAGGGAGAGCCTGACGCAAGCTCCTTCCCCTCCGGCGGTCTCCGGGCCACCTTTGAGGCCAGGGGCTACACCGCCTGGGACCCCACGAGCTACGCCTTTATCAAGGGCAAGACATTGTGCATCCCCACGGCTTTCTGCTCCTACGGCGGCGAGGCTCTGGACAAGAAGACGCCGCTGCTTCGCTCCATGGACGCTATCAACAGACAGGCGCTCCGGGTGCTCAGGCTCTTCGGAAGGACGGACGTAAAGCGGGTCACCACCTCCGTGGGACCGGAGCAGGAATACTTCCTGGTGGACGAGGAGACCTTCAAGAAGCGGCCGGACCTGATCTACACCGGCAGGACCCTGTTCGGCGCCAAGCCCCCCAAGGGCCAGGAGCTGGACGACCACTATTTCGGCTCTATCAAGCCTCGGGTCCAGGCCTATATGGACGACCTGAACCAGGAGCTCTGGAAGCTGGGGATCCTGGCCAAGACGGAGCACAACGAGGTGGCTCCGGCCCAGCATGAGCTGGCCCCCATCTACACCACCACCAACATCGCCACGGACCATAACCAGCTGACCATGGAGATCATGCGGAAGGTGGCCACGCGACACGGCCTGGTGTGCCTGCTCCACGAGAAGCCCTTCGCGGGCGTCAACGGCTCCGGCAAGCATAACAACTGGTCCATGGCCACGGATTCCGGTATAAACCTGCTGTCTCCCGGTGATACGCCCCATGAGAACGTACAGTTCCTGCTGTTCCTGGTAGCGGTGATCCGGGCCGTGGACGAATACCAGAGCCTGCTGCGCCTGAGTGTGGCAACTGCCGGAAACGACCACCGCCTTGGCGCCAACGAAGCGCCTCCCGCCGTGATCTCCATCTTCCTGGGAGAGGAGCTTCAGGCCATCCTGGACGCCATCGAGGCCGACGCCCCTTACGCCGGGACGGAAAAGACCAGGATCAAGCTGGGAGTGGATGCTCTGCCCCGGTTCACAAGGGACACCACGGACCGGAACCGGACCTCGCCCTTTGCTTTCACAGGCAACAAGTTTGAGTTCCGCATGGTGGGCTCATCCAACTCCATCGCCTGCGCCAACATTATGCTCAACGCTTCCGTGGCGGCGGTGCTGGAGGACATGGCGGACGAATTGGAGAAGGCGGAGGACTTCGATTCCGCGCTCCACGATCTGATCCGCGTCACCATCAAGGAGCACAAGCGCATCATCTTCAACGGCAACGGCTATGACGACGCATGGATCGAAGAAGCCACAGAGCAGCGTGGCCTGCTGAACCTGAAAACCACTCCGGACGCCATGGCCTGGCTGCTGGACAAGAAGAACATGGATATGCTCATCGGCCAGAAGGTGTTCTCCGAGGCGGAGCTCAGGAGCCGGTATGAGATCCAGCTGGAAAACTACTGCAAGTCCGTGCGTATCGAGGCCCTGACCATGGTGGACATGGCCCGAAAGCAGATCCTGCCTGCCGTTTCCGGGTACAGCGCGGTCCTTGCTTCGGCGCTGACCGGGAAAAAGGCGTTGGGCGTGGCCTGCGGCTATGAGACAAAGCTGGTGGAGAGGCTCTCCGCGCTGGCGGACGTAATCGACGAGGCGGCGGACGATCTGGCCGGCCTCACGGACAGGTTTGACACCATGGAGGATATCACCGAGGAGGCCTGCTTCATCCGGGATCAGATCCTCCCGGCCATGGATACGCTCCGGGCTCCCTGCGACCAGGCCGAGGGCTGCACCTCGTCTGAATACTGGCCCTTCCCGACTTACGGGGACCTGCTGTTCGGCGTGGTTTGATTCAGTATTGTAGGGGCGCTCTC
>CAJOHR010000007.1:41910-77627 GCA_905234425.1 uncultured Oscillospiraceae bacterium
AAAAACGCGGGCAACATCATTATGAAGAACCTGATGGACTTTTGCATCGGCACGGTGGTGTTCTCCCTGCTGGGCTACACCCTGATGATGGGCGAGGACAGCTTCTTCGGGCTTATCGGAAAACCCAATCTCCAGCTCTTTGCCCACTTTAAGGACTTTATCGCGTCACCCTCGGAGGGCTTCACTGACGCCAGCTATTTTGTGTTCAACCTGGTGTTCTGCGCCACCACCGCCACCATTGTCTCCGGGGCTATGGCGGAGCGGACGAAATTCTCCGCCTACTGCGTCTATTCCGGGGTGATCTCTCTTCTGATCTACCCCATCGAGGCCCACTGGATCTGGGGCGGCGGCTGGCTGAGCCAATTGGGCTTCCACGACTACGCCGGGTCCTGCGCCATCCACATGGTGGGCGGCATTGCGGCGCTGATCGGCGCGGCAGTGTTAGGCCCGCGAATCGGCAAGTATGTGACGGACAAGAGCGGGAAGGTCGTGAAGGTCAACGCCATTCCCGGCCATTCCATCCCCCTGGGAGCGCTGGGCGTGTTCATCCTGTGGCTGGGCTGGTATGGCTTCAACGGCGCGGCGGCAACCTCGCCCTCGGAACTCAGTTCCATTTTCCTGACCACCACCATCGCCCCCTCCGTGGCCACCGTCACCACCATGCTCTACACCTGGAAGAAAAACGGAAAGCCCGACGTGTCCATGTGCTTAAACGCCTCTCTGGCGGGGCTTGTGGGCGTTACCGCAGGCTGCGACGCCTTTGACGCCATCGGCGCATCCGTGGTGGGCATCGTGTCCGGCATCCTGGTGGTACTCGTAGTAGAAGGACTGGACTTAAAGCTCCACATCGACGATCCCGTGGGCGCCGTGGGCGTCCACATGGCAAACGGCGTCTGGGGCACTATCGCAGTGGGTCTCCTTGCAAACCCGGATGCTCCCGCGGGACTGCGGGGCCTGTTCTACACCGGCTCCTTTACCCAATTGGGACTTCAGCTCCTGGGCTTTGTGACGGTTGCCGCCTGGGCGGCTGTGACCATGATGATATTCTTCACGATCCTCAAAAAGGCGGATTTTCTCCGGGCGGAAGCCGCTGACGAGCTGGCAGGTCTCGACAGCAGCGAGCACGGCCTGCCCTCGGCCTACGCGGATTTTGCGCCTGCCGTGGAGAAGTACACCGCCTATGCGCCGGAGACCGGCGTGACTGTGGTCACGGGTACCGTCCCCGCGGCGGAGGCCGTGGAGGTCAAAAAGGTGCCGTCCTTTGCATCCGGTCAGCACAAGTTCACCAAGATCGAGATCGTCTGCAAGGAGGAGAAGTTCTACGCGTTGAAATCCGCCATGAGCCAGCTTGGGATCACCGGCATGACCGTCTCTCACGTCATGGGCTACGGCATGCAGCAGGGCAAACCGGAATACTACCGGGGCGTTGCCGTGGAGAGCGATCTTTTGCCCAAGGTACAGGTGGATATCGTGGTCTCCGCCATCCCGGTCCGGGATGTGATCGAGACCGCCAAGGCGGTGCTCTACACCGGCCACATCGGCGACGGAAAGATCTTCGTCTACGATGTGGAGAACGTGGTGAAGGTCCGCACTGGCGAGGAAGGGTACGACGCATTGCAAGACGTAGAATAAATCAGGAACGCGGTTCTTGAGAGTGGAGAGTTAAGAGTTGAGAGTGGAGATTCCATCATCTTCCCTCTCCACTCTCCACGCTTTACGCTAAAGAAGGTGAGGAAATGAGCGGCCTGCATGAAGAATGCGGCGTGTTCGGGGTCTGGTCCGAAACGCCTGCTGCGCTTGGGACGCTGTGCTATTACGGACTCTATGCCCTCCAGCATCGTGGACAGGAGAGCGCCGGGATCGTGCTCAACGATGACGGATTGTTCACAGCCCATAAGGGCCTGGGTCTTGTGGGGGAGGTGTTCTCCCCGCAGGGCCTGGGGGACTTGGGGAAGGGGACCATCGCCGTAGGTCACGTGCGCTACGCTACCACAGGCTCGGACAGCAAGAGAAATATTCAGCCTCTGGTCATCAACCACCGGAAGGGGCACATGGCTCTGTGCCACAACGGGAATCTGACCAACGCCAGAGATCTCCGGGACGAGCTGGAGGAACAGGGGGCTGTTTTCCACACCACCACGGACTCTGAGGTCATTGCCTACATCATCGTCCGGGAGCGGCTCCGGCTAGGAAGCATCGAAGCTGCCGTGTCCGCCGCCATGGACCGTCTGGAGGGCGCCTATTCCCTGGTGATTTCCTCTCCCACAAAGCTGATTGCCGCTCGGGACCCTCACGGGTTCCGGCCCCTGTGCATGGGGAAAACTGCCGACGGGAAGCAGATCTTCGCATCGGAGACCTGCGCGCTGGACGCGGTGGGCGCGGCCTTTGTCCGGGATGTAGAGCCCGGAGAGGTAGTCGCCATATCGGACGGGGATGTGATTTCCGACCGGTCCCACTGCGGGAAACAGAAGAAGCACCTCTGCGTATTTGAGTATATTTACTTTGCCCGGCCGGACTCTGTTCTGGACGGGCAGAGCGTCAGTCTGGCCAGACAGCGGGCCGGGGCGTTCCTGGCTCGTGCCCACCCGGCAAAGGCTGATCTGGTGGTGGGCGTGCCGGATTCCGGCCTGGACGCGGCCATCGGCTATTCCAGGGCGAGCGGCATCCCCTACGCCATCGGCTTTACGAAAAACAAGTACATCGGCCGGACCTTCATCGCGCCAATGCAGGAAATGCGGGAGGCGGGCGTCAATTTAAAGCTCAATCCCATCCGCTCTGTGGTGAAGGGGAAACGACTGGTGCTCATCGACGACTCCATCGTCCGGGGCACCACCTGCCGCCGGACCATCGAAATGCTCCGGCAGGCCGGGGCCAGGGAGATCCATATGCGGGTCAGCGCGCCGCCCTTTATCGCCCCCTGCTTTTACGGCACGGACATTGACAGCCCGGAGAACCTGATCGCCAATCACCACACAGTAAAAGAGATAGCGGATATCATCGGCGTGGATTCCCTGGGCTATCTGAGTATGGATGACACCCTGGCACTGGCTCCGGACTGCGGCGGCGTCTGCACCGCATGCTTCGGCGGCGGCTACCCCACGGCAGTGCCGGAATTCGGAGCAAAACGCCGGTTTGAAGAAAAGATCCACAGGAAGAAAGAGGGATAAACCATGTGTTCCATTATGGGCTTCACCAAGGCCGTCCCGGAGGCGGATTTCCGGGCATATTTTGACAGAACCAAATCACGAGGACCGGACATGACCCGGATCGAGGCAGCGGGAGCGGGGACGCTCTGCTTCCACCGGCTGGCCATCATGGGCCTTCATGAGGAAGGGATGCAGCCCTTCCATCTGGGAAAGGACATGTGCGTCTGCAACGGGGAGATCTACCTGTTCCGCATCCTGAAAAAGGAGCTGGAGGACAAGGGCTATGTGTTTCAGAGCGGCTCCGACTGCGAGCTGATCCTTCCCCTTTATCGGGAGTACGGCGTGGAGCTGTTTAAAAAGCTGGATGCGGAGTTCGCCATGATCATCTATGACGGCGAAACGCAGCAGTTTATCGCCGCCCGGGACCCCATCGGTATTCGGCCCCTCTTCTACGGGGAACTGAAGGACGGCTCCACCGTATTTGCCAGCGAGGCGAAAAACCTGGTGGGCCTCTGTGAAACAGTAAGACCGTTCCCGCCGGGCCACTACTGGCTGGACGGGAAATTCGTGCGTTATGCGGACCTGACAAGCGTGGAGGAATACATCCATGAGGATCTGGACACGGTCTGCAAAACCATCCGGGAAAAGCTGATTCTGGGCATTGACAAGCGGCTGGATGCGGACGCGCCTCTGGGCTTCCTGCTGTCCGGCGGACTGGATTCCTCCCTTGTCTGCGCCGTGTCCGCCCGGATTCTGGGAAAGCATGTCCGTACTTTTGCCATCGGCATGGACACGGACGCCATCGACCTGAAATACGCCCGGATGGTGGCGGACTACATCGGTGCGGAGCACACGGAGGTCTATATGACCCGGCAGCAGGTGCTGGACTCCCTGGAGGAGGTCATTGCGCTTCTCGGCACCTGGGACATTACCACCATTCGGGCAAGTATGGGTATGTACCTGTGCTGCAAGGCCATCCACCAGAAGACGGACATCCGGGTGCTGCTGACGGGCGAGATCAGCGACGAGCTCTTCGGCTACAAATACACGGACTTCGCGCCCTCTCCCGAGGCGTTCCAGGCTGAGGCAAAGAAGCGGATCGACGAGCTCTATATGTACGACGTGCTCCGGGCGGACCGGTGCATCTCCGTAAACTCCCTGGAGGCAAGAGTCCCCTTCGGGGACCTGGAATTTGTGCGGTACGTCATGTCCATCGACCCGGAAATGAAAATCAACGCCTACGGCATGGGCAAGTACCTGCTTCGCCACGCGTTTGAAAAGGACCATCTGCTTCCCGACGAGATCCTCTGGCGGCAGAAGGCGGCCTTCTCCGACGCCGTGGGGCACTCCATGGTGGACGATCTGAAGGAATACGCCGAATCGAAATATACCGACGAAGAATTCGAGGAAAAGCGGAAGAAGTATGACTACTGCCCGCCCTTTACCAAGGAGAGCCTGCTCTACCGTGAGATCTTTGAAAAGTACTATCCCGGTCAGGCGGAGATGGTGAAGGACTTCTGGATGCCCAACAGGGAATGGGAGGGTTGCGACGTGGACGATCCCTCGGCCAGAGTGCTTTCCAACTATGGAGAGAGCGGAAATTGATTCCTGATGGGAAAAGAGGGAGGTATGCGCATGAAAAAGTACATCTTTGTGACCGGCGGCGTGGTCTCCGGCCTGGGCAAGGGTATTACGGCGGCGTCCCTTGGGCGGCTGCTGAAAGCCCGGGGCCTCAAGGTGGCGGCCCAGAAGCTGGACCCCTACATCAACGTGGACCCGGGCACCATGAGCCCCTATCAGCACGGGGAGGTCTTCGTCACCGAGGACGGGGCGGAAACGGATCTGGATCTGGGCCACTATGAGCGGTTCATTGATGAGGACTTAAACAAATTCTCCAACCTGACCACGGGAAAGGTCTACTGGAACGTGCTGAACAAGGAGCGCCGGGGAGAATACCTGGGCTCCACGGTCCAGGTGATCCCCCACATCACAAACGAGATCAAGGAATTTGTCTATCGGGTGGGAGAGCATTCTGACGCCGACGTGATCATCACAGAGATCGGCGGTACCATCGGAGACATCGAGAGCCAGCCCTTTCTGGAGGCGGTGCGGCAGATCTCCCTGGAGGTGGGGCAGGAAAACAGCCTGTTTATCCATGTGACCCTGGTGCCCTTCCTCCGGGGCTCCGACGAGCATAAATCGAAGCCCACGCAGCACTCGGTGAAGGAGCTCCAGGGGATGGGTATCCGGCCGGATATCATCGTCCTCCGCTGCGACGAGCCTTTGGAGCAATCCATCTTCCAGAAGATCGCCCTGTTCTGCAATGTGAAGCCTGACTGCGTGATCGAGAACATCACGCTGCCGGATCTGTATGAAGCGCCGCTGATGCTGGAACGGTCTCATTTTTCATCGGTGGTCTGCCGGGAGCTGGGGCTGGAGGTTCCGGAGCCTGATCTAAAGGAGTGGACAGAGCTGGTAGAGCGGATCAAGCACCCGAAGGACACCGTGGAGATCGGGCTTGTGGGGAAATACGTCCAGCTCCACGACGCCTATTTGTCCGTAGCCGAAGCCCTCCATCATGCGGGCTACGGTCTTGGCGCCAGGGTCACGATCCGGTGGATCGACTCGGAGACACTGACGCCGGAAACCCTGGAGGAGACCCTTTCCGGTCTGGGAGGTATCCTGGTTCCCGGGGGATTCGGAGATCGGGGCGTCGACGGCATGATCCTGGCGGCTCAATATGCCCGGGAGCATGGGGTGCCCTATCTGGGCATCTGCCTGGGTATGCAGATCGCGGTGATCGAGTTCGCCCGGCACAGTGGCGGGATTCCCGGCGCTACCTCCGGAGAACTGGACCCGGAAGCGGTCCATAAGGTCATCGACTTCCTGCCGGGGCAATCCAACGAGACGGAGAAGGGCGGCACCCTGCGGCTGGGGGCCTATCCCTGTGTGATCGCGCCGGATACCACCATGGCCCGGTGCTACGGCACGTCCGAAATCCGGGAGCGGCACCGGCACCGCTATGAGTTCAACAACGAATATCGGGAAACGCTGGAAAGCGCGGGCCTGATCCTCTGCGGCCTCTCACCGGATCAAACGCTGGTGGAGGCGGTGGAGCTGAATTCCCATCCCTTTTTTGTGGGCGTTCAGTTCCATCCGGAATTCAAGAGCCGTCCCAACCGGCCCCATCCGCTGTTCCGGGGCTTTGTGGAGGCGGCCATGAAAGGCGGGAATCAAGCATGAAGGCCACTCTGATCCTTGAAAACGGTGCGGTATTCCACGGGGAGAGCATGGGCGATACGGCAGAAGCCGTTTGCGAGATGGTATTCAACACCTCCATGGCCGGCTATCAGGAGATTCTGACGGACCCCTCCTACGCGGGGCAGGGGATCGTGATGACCTACCCGCTGATCGGAAACTACGGTGTGAACAGGGAGGACGCCGAATCCAGGCAGCCCTGGGCCTCGGCCATGATCGTACGGCGTTTGAGTTCCCGGGGAAGCAACTTCCGCTGTGAGGGAACTCTGGACGGCTACCTGAAAGCCCACCATATCACAGGCATCCACAGCGTGGACACCAGGGCTATCACACGGATGCTCCGAGACCAGGGCACGATGAACGGCATGATCACCACGGAGGAATCTCCGAACCTTGCAGAAGCGCTCCGGAGAATCCGGGCCTATCGGGTCCTGAATACGGTGGAGAGAACGACCCGGCGGCACATCCAGGTCTATCCCGGCGCCGGTCCCAGGGTGGCCCTGCTGGATCTGGGCGTCAAGGAGAACATGATCCGAAGTCTCACCGATCGGGGCTGTTCGGTCACGGTGTTCCCGGCCTGCACTCCGGCGGAGGATATTATGGAGGGCGGCTTTGACGGCGTCATGCTCAGTAATGGTCCGGGCGACCCGGCGGACAACCCGGAAATCATCGGGGAAATCCGGAAGCTCTATGACGCAAACGTCCTTGTATTCGCCGTGTGTCTCGGCCATCAGCTTATGGCCCTGGCAACAGGCGCCGTAACGGAAAAGCTCAAATACGGCCACCGGGGCGGGAATCACCCGGTCCGGGATGTTTCCACGGGAAGAGTTTACATAACATCTCAAAACCACGGCTATGTGGTCCGTGCTGACAGCGTGGACCCGGATATTGCGGAGATCAGCCATATCAATGTGAACGACGGAACGGTGGAGGGCTTAAAGTACAAAAACGGACGGGTATTGACGGTCCAGTTCCACCCGGAGGCGTCACCGGGACCCAAGGACACGGGATATCTGTTCGACGCATTTGTGGCAAAAATGAAGGAGGGAAGGGACTGTGCCAAGGAATCCTGACATCCAAAAAGTGCTGGTCATCGGCTCCGGCCCCATCATCATTGGGCAGGCCGCCGAGTTTGATTATGCCGGCACCCAGGCCTGCCTTGCCCTCCGGGAGGAAGGAGTGGAGGTGGTGCTGGTGAACTCCAACCCTGCCACCATCATGACAGACCCGAAAATTGCCGACCATGTATATATCGAGCCTCTGAATATCGAATTCGTGACAAAGATCATTGCGAAAGAGCGCCCCGACTCCATCCTGCCCACATTGGGCGGTCAGACGGGACTGAATCTGGCCATGGCGCTGAACGAAAACGGCACGCTGGCGGAATATGGCGTCCGGCTTCTGGGGACCTCCGCCGAGTCCATCCGCAGGGCAGAGGACCGGCAGGGCTTCAAGGACACCATGGAAGCCATCGGTCAGCCCTGCGTCACCTCCAAGGTGGTGGAGAGCGTGGAGGACGCGGTCACCTTTGCGGAGGAAATTGGCCTTCCAGTTATCGTCCGACCCGCCTATACCCTTGGCGGCACAGGCGGCGGCATCGCGGAAAATGAAGAAGCCCTTCGGGAGATCGCCGCCAACGGGATTCGTCTCTCCCGGGTGGGCCAGGTGCTCATCGAGCGCTGCATCTCCGGCTGGAAGGAGATCGAATACGAGGTGATCCGGGACGGCGCGGGCAATGTGATCACTGTCTGCAACATGGAAAACCTGGACCCGGTGGGGGTCCACACCGGAGACTCCATTGTGGTGGCGCCTTCCCAGACTCTGGCGGACAGGGAGTACCAGATGCTCCGTTCCGCGGCCCTGGACATCATCTCCGCCCTGGAGATCGAGGGAGGCTGCAACGTCCAGTTTGCCCTGAACCCGGACAGCTTTGAGTACGCGGTCATCGAGGTGAATCCCCGGGTCAGCCGGTCCTCCGCTCTGGCCTCCAAGGCAACGGGCTATCCCATCGCCAAGGTGGCGGCAAAGATCGCATTGGGCTACCGTCTGGACGAGATCCCCAACGCCATCACCGGAAAGACCTGGGCCTGCTTTGAGCCGGTGCTGGACTACTGCGTGGTCAAAATCCCCAAGTGGCCCTTTGACAAGTTCGTCAGCGCCTCCCGAAAGCTGGGTACCCAGATGAAGGCCACCGGCGAGGTCATGGCCATCGACAACTGCTTCGAGGGCGCGCTGATGAAGGCGGTTCGGTCCCTGGAGCAGCATGTATCCTCCTTGCATCTAGACAGCCTGAAGCCGCTCTCGATGGAAGAAATCCGTGAAAGGCTTGCAAGAATCGACGATCAGCGGCTCTTTGTGATGGCAGAGGCATTGCGCCGGGGCATCGAGCCTGAGGAGATCCATGCGGCGACCAAGGTGGACCTCTGGTTCCTGGACCGGCTGCAGGCTATCGTGGACATGGAAAAACGTATCGCTTCGGAGCCTATGACCGGGGAGCTCCTGCGGGAAGCCAAAAAGATGGGCTTTCCCGACGCCTTCATCGGGGAGCTCACAGGCACAGATCACTTTGCCGTCAAAGCGCTGCGGGATCAGATGGGCGTTAAAGCCGTCTTCAAGATGGTGGACACCTGCGCCGCGGAATTCGACGCGGCAACGCCCTATTATTACTCCACTTATGACGAGGAAAACGAAGCAGAAGGGACGGAGAGAGAGAAAAAGGTGCTGGTCCTGGGCTCCGGGCCCATCCGCATCGGCCAGGGCATTGAATTCGACTTCTGCTCCGTTCACAGCGTCTGGAGCCTCAAGAAGCTGGGCTGCTATACCATCATCGTCAACAACAACCCGGAGACGGTCTCCACGGACTTTGACGTGGCGGACAAGCTGTATTTAGAGCCTCTGACCCCGGAGGATGTGCAGAACATCGTGGAGCTGGAAAAGCCCTGGGGCGCTGTGGTCCAGTTCGGGGGCCAGACGGCCATCAAGCTGACGGAGGACCTGACGAATATGGGCGTCCGAATCCTGGGCACGGACGCCGCAGGCGTGGACGCCGCCGAGGACCGGGAAAAATTCGACGAAATTCTGAAGATGACCGGCATCGAAAAGGCCGAGGCCGGGACCTGTTTCACCGCCGAGGAGGGCAGGACCGTCGCAAATCGCATTGGCTATCCGGTGCTGGTCCGGCCCTCCTATGTGCTGGGGGGCCAGGGCATGCAGATCGCCTACAATGACAAGGATATGGACGACTACATAGCCATCATCAACCTGGCGTCCCAGGAGCATCCGATCCTGGTGGACAAATATCTCATGGGCCGGGAGCTGGAGGTGGACGCGGTCTGCGACGGCGAGGATATTCTGATCCCCGGTATCATGGAGCATATCGAGCGGGCAGGCATCCACTCCGGGGACTCCATTTCCGTCTATCCCCCTGTAAAAATCGAAAAACGCCACCAGGCGATCATTGCTGATTATGCCCGGCGGCTTGCTGCAGCCCTCCATGTGGTGGGCTTGGTCAATATTCAATTTGTCCTGTTCAATGACAAGGTCTATGTGATCGAAGTCAACCCCCGGTCCTCCCGGACGGTCCCCTATATCACCAAGGTCACCGGCGTCCCCATCATCGAGCTTGCCACAAGAGTCATGCTTGGCGAGAAGCTCCGGGACCTGGGCTATGGCACGGGCCTGTACCCGGAGAGTCCCTATTACGCCGTGAAAATGCCCGTATTCTCCTTCTCCAAGCTGACGGACGTGGATACGGCCTTGGGGCCGGAGATGAAATCCACCGGGGAGGTGCTTGGCGTGGACCGGGACTTCCATCAGGCGCTGCTGAAGGCCTTCATGGGCGTCGGACTGGCTCTGCCCGGCGCCGGGGACAGTGTGCTTTTGACCGTTCGGGACGAGGACAAGCCGGAGATCCTGCCCATTGCACAGGAAATGGCATCCATGGGCATGACCCTTTTCGCCACCGGCGGCACCCACGATTTCCTGAGGTCCCACGGCGTTTCCTGTGCTCGTGTCAACCGCATCGCCGAGGGGAGCCCTTCCATTCTGGAGCTGGTGGAATCCGGAACATTCGATCTGATCGTCAACACACCGGGACACGATCACAGCCACAACCGGGACGGCTTCCTGATCCGGAGAGCGGCGGTGGAACGGTCGATCCCTGTGGTCACCGCCATAGATACGGCCCAGGCTGTGGTCCACGCCAAACGCTTGGGCCATCGAAAGCAGCTCCATGCGGTGGATATTGCCGGGCTGCGGGATGAAACAGCATTCAGAATCAATCCATCATAAGCCTTACAAACAAAGCGGCAGACAGGAACCCCGCCAGATCCGCAATCAGCGCCGCGGGAATGGTGAAGCGGGATCGCCGGATCCCGGCTGCGCCGAAGTATACGCTGATGGTGTAAAAGGTGGTTTCTGTGGAGCCCAGCATGACCGCCGCCGTCCGCCCGATTCTGGAATCCACTCCATACCGCCCCATAAGCTCTGCGCCCACAGCCAGTGCCGCACTTCCGCTGAAGGGCCGGACAAGCATGAGGGGAACGGTCTCCGGCGGGATCCCGATCCGTTCGAGAATCGGGGAAAGTAATCGCGCCAGCGCATCCAGAGCCCCGCTGGCCCGCAGCATGGCCATGGCGGACAGCAGGACCACCAGCGAGGGAACAATGGAGACGATCAGCCGAAGTCCATCGGAGGCGCCCTTTGTCATGGCGTCATAGACTTGCTCCCTCCGGTAGAGGGAGAAGCAGGCCGCCGCGGCCAGGAGTCCCGGAATCAGCGCGTCAGTGATCATGGGAAAAGCGCGCTGCGATGCGGCATGCCAGCAGTCCGGCGCTGACGGAGCAAAGAGAAGTGAAAAGGACGCAGGGAAGTATGTCCATGGGCGTCCGGCAGCCCAGGCCGGACCGCACCGCCGCAACGGTGGTGGGTATCAACTGGATCGAGGCGGTGTTCATGACGATCAGCCTGCATTGCTCCTTCGTTGCGATGCCTGACCCGTCCGACATGGCGCGGCAGGCCTCGACTCCCATGGGCGTTGCGGCATTGCCAAGCCCCAGAAGGTTGGCGGTCACATTTGCCGACAGGGCGGAAAACCCGTCCCTGTTTTCGGACAGCTTCGGAAACAGTCTGCCCAGCAGGGGAGAGAGCAGCATGCCCAGCTTGTCTCGCAGCCCACTTTGCCGCATCAGTTCTCCCAGGCCGCTCCATAGACAGAGAGGGCCCGCCATGGTTATGACAAGGGTCACGGCCTGAGAGGCGCCCTCCATAGCCGCGCCGGAGACGGCTCCCATGGAACCGGCCGCATAACCAAAGACGAGGGAAATCAGAATCATCAGCGTCCACAGCCAGGAAAGCACAAATTGTTTCTCCCTTCGAAATGATTTTTGTATCATTGACCCGCCGGAATTGCGGAATTTCCGATAAATAATGGGCTGATTTATGTTTTTTTGCGGTTTCCATTGACAAATTTCTACATTATACCCTATAATGGAACCGGCCTGAATGGCGAATGGTTATGGTAAAGGAGAAAACATTATGAAATCTACCGGAATCGTCAGAAAAGTGGACGAGCTCGGTCGGGTGGTCCTGCCCATTGAGCTCCGTCGCACGCTGGAGATCGCAGAGCGGGATTCACTGGAAATCTATGTGGACGGCTCCTCTATTATTCTCAAGAAGTATGAGCCTGCCTGCACTTTCTGCGGCGATGCGGCCAATGTACAGTCCTATAAGGGCAAGAACATTTGCCGCAAGTGCCTTGATGAGATGAAGAAGCTCTGAGGTAAAAACCGTATTCTTTGTGCAAACGAACAGCCGGACTCTTTGTGAGTCCGGCCGTTTGTTTATATTAGAGCCCTTTTGCGACTGCGGCGTCGTACAGGGCGTTTTTCGGCACCCCATATTCCCGGCTGACCTGCCTGACGGCGTCCTTGAGACCCATGCCGTCCTCCCGGAGAAGGCGGACGGCTTCAAGACAATCCTCCATGGAGACCGCTTGCGGTGCCTCCGTGGGCAGCGCCCGGCCTGCCAGAATCAGAACAAATTCGCCCCGTGGCGCGATTTCACTGTAATAGGTGACGGCGTCCCCCAGCGTGACACGTTGAATCTCCTCGTGGAGCTTGGTGAGCTCCCGGCACAGGGTGATTTTCCGGTCGGGGCCCAGGGCCTCGGACAACTCCTTCAGAGTGTCCGGAAGCCTGTGGGGCGCTTCATACAGGATCATGGTCCGATCCTCTGCGGCAAGGGCCTTCAGACGCTCCCGCCGCTGCTTTTTCTGGGCGGGGAGAAAGCCCTCAAAGGTGAAACGGTCTGTTTTCAGTCCGGACACCGCCAGGGCGGTAATGGCGGCGCAGGGCCCGGGAATGGCGGTGACCATGATACCGGCCTCGGCGCAGAGCCTGACCAGATCCTCGCCCGGGTCGGAGATGGCCGGCGTGCCGGCGTCCGTCACCAGCGCGCAGGTTTCCCCTGCGGAGATCCGCTGAAGGATCTGGGGCCCGCTTTTCTGCTTGTTGTGTTCGTGGTAGCTCACAAGGCTCTTTTTCAGCTCCAGATGGTTCAGAAGCCGGAGCGTCACACGGGTGTCCTCGGCGGCGATGAAATCCGCCTGCGCAAGCGCCTCCGCCGCTCTGGGGGAGATGTCCCCCAGATTGCCGATGGGCGTGGGAACCAGTATCAGACTGCCTGCCATATCAGTGTACCTCCGTATCAAGGGATAAGGAATCGGGAAACAGCGGAATCGAACTGCCGTCCGCCCTGTGAAGATAGCGGTCTTTCTCCCAGACAAGACCGGGCTTCCCGCCGTATCTTGCCTCCACCAGCACCAGATTCACGGGCATTCCGGGGCTGTGGTGGACGGTCTGGAGCCGTTTGGGCTCCAGGCGATATTCCCGCAGGGCGGATAACAGATCGCAGAGCCGCTCCGGGCGAAACACCAGGCAGAACCGGCCTCCGTATCGGAGGGCCCAGGCTGCTGCGGCGCAGAGCTCCGGAAGGGTGCAGGTGCCGTCGCTTCGGGCGTCCCGTAACCCCTTGGAGGCGGCGGCGCCGGCGTCTGCGGGAAAATAGGGCGGATTGGAAACCGCCAGATCGAAGGCGCCGTGGGGAAGGCAGTCCCGAAATTGACGCAGATCGCCCTCTATTACATCTACCTGTTGAATGATTCGGTTTCGTTTCATGTTGGTTCTTGCCAGCGTACAGGCTGCCGGGCAGCTGTCCAGTGCAGTTACCCGTATCTCCGGCCTGTTCTGACAGAGCACCAGAGGCAAGACGCCGCTGCCGGTCCCAAGATCCAGCACCCGGTCCCGATTGCCCGGCCTTGTAAAGGCGGCAAGGAGCAGGGCGTCGGTGCCCAGGGGAAACACGCCCTCCGCCTGCTCCAGCACCGGGCCGCCCGGCCAGAGCTGTTCTCCCATGGGTCCACCTCCTCAAAAAATAACCTGGAGCCGCCGGTCCGGCGGCTCCAGGAGCGTACCATCTGATTATGCCTGAGCGATGGTCTCAACAGGACAGTTGTCCGCGCAGGTGCCGCAGTCGATGCAGACGGCGGGATCGATCTCGTAATGCTCATCGCCGGGAGCGATGGCTTCCACGGGACAGTTGCTGGCGCACAGACCGCAGGAGATGCAGTCATCACCGATTTTGTAAGCCATAATGATACCTCCATAAGTACGGGAACCGCACAGGCTCCCAAAGTCCATCCGGCCTGTCCGGGTGACAGTCCGTTCCTTGTCCTCATTGTATCACGGATTTTCAAAAAAGCAATTGTTTTTCATAAATATCCGGAAACAGTTTTTTCCTTGCGCCCTGCAAAAGGGCGGCGTTTTCCGGTTTTCGGGGATTGGAACCGGCAAATTGTGGAGAGAATGCCATAGGAACACCCGGAAAGGGGGAGGGCTGATGCGAAAACGGGATGCGGCCCGTGGAATTATGGCAGGAGGCACAGAAATGACGAAGCTGCTGGATAAATACAGCGTGGACATGACAGAGCGGGCGAGCCAGGGGCAGTGCGGCGTGCTGGTCGGGCGGGAACGGGAATTGGAGGAAATCACGGAAATCCTCTGCCGAAGATCCAAGAACAATCCTGCCCTGGTGGGAGAACCGGGCGTGGGAAAAACGGCGCTTGCGGAACAGCTGGCCCAGGAGATCGCGGCGGGGCGGGTGCCGGACCGGCTCCGGGACAAGCGCGTGGTGTCCCTGTGTATGTCGTCCCTTGTGGCCGGTACCAAGTATCGGGGAGAATTTGAGGAGCGGCTTCGGGATATCCTGGACGAGGTCCATCATGCCGGAAATGTGATCCTATTTGTGGATGAAATGCACACCATGGTGGGCGCGGGATCCGCCGAAGGGGCTATAGACGCCGCCAATATTCTGAAGCCGGCTCTGGGCAGGGGAGAGCTTCAGATGATCGGCGCCACCACGGATAAGGAATACCGGAAGTATATCGAGCGGGACGCGGCCCTGTCCAGACGGTTTTCCAAGGTGGAGATCCGGGAACCGGATCGGAGGGAAACCCTGACCATGCTCCGTGGGATCCAGCGGGAATATGAGCTGTTTCACGGCGTTCGGTATAGCCCCGACGCCTTGGAGGCTGCGGTGGAGCTTTCCGGCCGGTATATGCCGGAACGCTCCTGGCCGGACAAGGCGGTGGACCTGATGGACGAGGCTGCCGCCATGGTCTGTCTGGAGGAGGGAAAGCAGCCAAGAAGCTCCCGGGCGGTGCGGCGGCTGGAGGAAAAGCTCTCCGGGGCCGTGGAGCATCGTCAGTATGACCGGGCCGCGGATCTCCAGGAGGAGCTTCGCAGACTGAGCTGGGATCTTCGCCAGAAGGAGCGCCGTGGGGAGCCCCGGGTGGAGACGGAGCATGTGATCCGGGCGGTATCCAGACGGACGGGAATCTCTGTGGACGTTGTGGCAAGGCGAACGGATCAAAGACTGCTGGAGCTGGAGGAACGTCTAAAGCAACGGGTCATCGGGCAGGATCAGGCCATCCGAACCGTGGCAAACACCCTGCTTCGGAGCCGTTTGGGATTGAATCGGGATCGCCGTCCCAAGGGATGCTTCCTGTTCGTGGGACCTACGGGCGTGGGGAAAACGGAGCTGTGCCGCGCCATCGCAGAGGAATTATTCGGCAGAGAGGACGCTCTGATCCGACTGGATATGACGGAGCACGCGGGGACCGTGGGGACCGCCGGTCTCATCGGCGCACCGCCTGGCTATGCGGGCTATGGCGAGGGAGGTTATCTGACCGAACAGGTTCGGAAGAAGCCCTGGTCCCTCGTCCTGTTCGACGAGATCGAAAAGGCTCATCCGGAGGTGCGGGCGCTGCTTCTGCAAATCCTGGATGAGGGGAGATTGACGGACGCCGAGGGAATACCTGCCGATTTCCGGAATACAGTGGTGGTGATGACCTGCAACCTTGGGCAGGAAGCGGTGCTTCGTCAGGGCGCGGGGCTGGGCTTTGCGTCCGGGGAGCCGGATCGGGACGACGCGGTAAAACGGGAGCTGCGCACCTGCTTTTCGGAGGAATTTCTCGGGCGGCTGGACGCGGTGGTGCCCTTTGAACGTCCCACACCGCATGTGCGGCGTGCAATTGCCGAAAAGCTGTTGGGGGATTTTCGCCGGCAGGTGGAGCGGGAAGGGCGGACGCTGCTGCTGGACGACACGGTGGCGGAATGCCTTTGCAGCGCCTGGCCTGAGGACGGCTTTGGCGTCCGGAGCCTTCGGCGCACTCTGGACAGGGAGGTGGCGGATCCCCTGGCCAGGCTATTGGCCGAGGGGAAATGGACGGGAAAGGTCCGGGTATCCACGGAAAACGGCGCGATCCATGCCTCGCCGGTGCGATAAACCAGGCAGAAAGCATTCTTCTGACACTTTATTTTGTGCCCGGGGAATGTTTTCTACATAGATATGCCAGTCATTTCTGCAAGTTCTCCTTCTTTTTCATGCAGACGAAAGCATAGAATAGGATGAAAAGAGGGGTTGTGCATTTTGACGAAACAAATCAAAATTGTGGCGGATAATTAAAAATAGAAACAATATCATCGGAAACATTTTTAAAAAAAGTGATCCTTAAATGAAGGGAAGGTCGAATATCTATGTACGAAAAGGACAGAGAAGCGTCCTTCCTTTTGTGAATAATGCCGTTCAATAAGAGGAAATACACAAAATTTTTGACGATTTTTATGAATTTTGACTTGTAAAACGCTCAGATTGTGCTATAATCATAAAAGATAGGTGTATGCCTATGCGTCCCAGGCGCCTCCGAGGCCTATGCCGCGGAGTTTGGACGCAAGCCGGCGCACAACGGGTAAGGCAAAAGACCGTGCCATCCAATCATCGGTCTTTCCCGGTGGACGCCGCGAATGATTCTATTTACAGAAAGGAGAGAATGCCGCGCAGGATGGACCTGTCGCTGCACGGGCGGCCGAGTGCAGGCCGGACGCCGGAAAAGAGCAGGGCGGGCCGTTCGTTATGGATCTGGGCTGTAAGGCCCAAAACCCTTATAGCACGGTGCCTACGACGAACCTTCGTGGCATTTTTGATTTCGTGCGAAACCGCCGTTTGGCGGCAAATGGGGAACGTGAATAATGCAGCAATGCAAACCAATTAGTAAAGGAGAATTGGCATGCGCATGATTGAGTTGAGGCGCGACTGGCGTATGAACAAGGGGTTGTACCTCCTGATCATTCCCGTGGTTGTTTACCTCATCATCTTTAACTATGTGCCTATGGCTGGTATCGTTCTCGGCTTCGAGCGCTTCACGCCGAAGAACGGTGTCTACATGAGCGAATGGGTGGGCCTCAAGCATTTCACCACCTTCTTCAGCTCTGTGTTCTTCGTCCGAGTCCTGAAGAACACCCTGATCCTGAGCCTCTACAGCGTGATCTTCGGATTCCCTGCACCGATCATCTTCGCTCTTCTGCTCAACGAGCTGGATAATGAGTATTACAAGAAAGTCATTCAGGTCGTCAGCTACATGCCCAACTTCATCTCTACCGTCGTTATCTCCGGTATCATCATCGACTTCGTTGCGTCCGATGGTGTTATCACGGATTTGCTGGTCAAGGTTGGTTTCCTGAAGGAAGCCAAGAACCTCCTGTCGGTACCTGAGTACTTCCGGACGATCATGGTCCTTTCTGACTTGTGGCAGCAGGTCGGCTTCGGCTCCATCCTCTTCCTGGCAGCCCTCACCGGCATCGATCAGGAGCTCTACGAGGCCGCTGTGATCGACGGTGCTAACCGCTGGAAGCAGACCACCAACGTGACCATCCCCGGCATCATGCCCACCGTGGTCATCATGCTGATCATGCGGATCGGCGGTCTGATGAACGCCAACCAGGAAAAGATCCTGCTTCTGTACAACCCCCTGATCTACGAAACGTCCGACGTTATCGGCACCTTCGTCTATCGGAAGGGCCTGCTGGAAGCGGACTACGGCTATTCCACCGCCGTGGGTCTTTTCAACTCCGCTGTCAACGTAGTGCTCCTGTTCATCGCCAACGGCGTGTCCAGAAAGTACTCCGAGACCAGCCTGTTCTGATGGGAGGATGTTGAAGTATGAATTTAAATTTCGTCATTAAAACTCCCAGCAGACGCGTGTTCGAGGTCATCAACTACATCATCCTCGGATGCTTCGGTATTATCTGTCTGCTCCCTGTGCTGCACTGTATCTGGGCCTCTGTTTCGGACCCCACCCTCATGGCGCAGCACTCCGGCATCATCCTCTATCCGCTGTTTGACGACGCGCACCCCATCACCTGGTACGGCTACAAGATGGTCTTCGGCAACAACTCCCTGCTCATGGGCTATGCCAACACCATTTTCTACTGCGCCGTGGGCGGTGCCTTCTCCACCGTGGTCTGCACAATGGGCGGCTTCGTGCTCTCCCGTAAGGGCCTGGTGCTGAAGAAGTACATCATGGTCATGATCACCATCACCATGTTCTTCAACGGCGGTATGATCCCCACCTACATGGTCATCAAGGGTCTGCATATGCTCGATACCCGTTGGGTCATGATCATCCCCATGGCGGTCAACGTCATGAGCCTGGTTATCATCCGTACGGCCATCCAGGGCATGCCCGACTCCCTGGAGGAATCCGCTCGTCTGGACGGCGCCGGCAACTTCGTCATCCTGTTCCAGATCGTCATTCCTCTGGTCAAGGCCACCGTGGCCGTGCTGGCTCTGCAGTACATCCTCATGAAGTGGAACTCCTACTTCGAGGCCATGATCTATCTGCAGACCCGCGCCCTGTATCCTCTGCAGGTCATTCTGAAGGAGATCCTGACGGAGTCTGACTCCTCCTCTCTGACCTATGACCCCGAGCTGGCCAAGTACTCCGATCTGGTGGAGTACTGCACCATCGTCGTGGCCATCCTCCCGATCTTCTGCTTCTATCCCTTCATCCTGAAGTATTTCACCAAGGGCATGATGGTCGGCTCTCTGAAGGGCTGATTTCGGAAAACACCTGGAAGATCAGGAGAATATCGCGGATTTACCGGCCTGTCGTTTGTCGACAGGCCGGTTTTTCGTAGGAATCCACAGACTTCCTGCCCTTCGAGCAAAAAACCTTGCAATACCAAGGCGTTTGAAGTATACTTACAGGGAGCCGGAGGCGTGTTATGTCATCCTGCAAATCATCGGAAGAGGAGGCGTCCCATGGAATTTTCCCATCAGTCCGTGCTGCTCCGGGAATGCGTGGAGGGGCTCAATATCAAGCCCGAGAGCGTCTACCTGGACGGAACCCTTGGGGGCGCCGGGCATTCCCTGGAAATCGCCAAACGATTGACCACCGGCCGTCTCATCGGCGTGGACCGGGATGAAGTGGCCCTGGCTGCCGCATCCCAGCGCTTGAAACCCTATTTGGACCGTGTGACTCTGGTCCACGGGAACTTCCGGGATCTCGCCAGTATTTTGGAGAATCTGAGCGTATCCGGCGTGGACGGCATGCTGTTCGACCTGGGCGTATCCTCTCCGCAGCTTGACGACGGGGAACGTGGCTTCTCCTATCGTTCCGACGCTCCGCTCGATATGCGCATGGACCGGAGCGACAGCCTGACCGCCTACACGGTGGTGAACCGGTGGTCCAGAGAAGCGCTGCGGCAGATCCTCTTTGAGTATGGGGAGGAGCGCTATGCGCCTCTGATCGCCGCCGCCATTGACCGGAGGCGAAGGGAAAAGCCCATTGAGACCACCCTGGAGCTGGTGGAGATCATTCGATCCGCCCTGCCGGCCCAGGCCCTCCGGGAAAAGCAGCATCCCGCCAAACGGAGCTTTCAGGCCATCCGCATCGCCGTCAACGACGAGCTCGGCGCCCTGCGGGAATTGATGGACACGGCGGTGGAGCATCTGAATCCCGGCGGCCGCCTGGCGGTGATCACCTTCCATTCCCTGGAGGACCGGATGGTGAAAACGGCAATGAACGCCGCCGCAAAGGGATGCACATGCCCGCCGGAGTTTCCGGTGTGCGTCTGCGGCAGAAAACCACAGGTCCGGGTGATCACAAAAAAGCCCATCGTCTCTGGCGAGCAGGAGCTGCGGGAGAATCCCCGGGCCCGCAGCGCGAAGCTGCGGATCTGTGAGAAGCTCTAATTGGTTTGAGGTGAATAATTGAAAAAAACTTCCCATCAGGAAGTCAAAAAACTCCGCGTTGGAACGGAGCCTCTGCTCTGGGGCCTGGCAATATTTCTCCTGGCTGTGATTCTGGTGACCGCAAACGTGCGCTGCTATGAGCTTCACCGGAAGAATCTGGACCTGGAAGAGAAGCTCGCAGAAGCCCGGACGGCCATTGCGGATCAGGAGCTTCGGCGGGAACAGGCGCTGACGGAGCGATCTGAGAAGCTGGGGCTCGGATTGCCGGATGCATCCAGGATCCTGGTGCTGCATATCCGAAAAGATGGAAACACAGAGCAGCCGGAGATCATCCAAGAGCCATAATTTGCGTGGGACAAGCATATAGTGGAAGTGTGATAATTTCTCTTGCTTAAAGGAGACCTTCCATTGAAGCAGCATATTCCCACGCCCAGATTCCCGGGCAGCGCAGGCAGGATCATACTGCGACGGATCACGGTTCTCATGGCCATTTTCGGATTTTTGATTTTTGTGCCCCTGGGAGCGCGCCTGATTCAGCTTCAGGTGATGCAGCATGAGACCCTCAGTCGTTTTGCGGCGGACAATCAGACCAGAACCACCGGCGTGACCGCCTCGCGCGGCGCCATTTATGACCGGAATATGGAGCTGTTGGCGGTTAATGCGGATGTGGAAAATGTCTGCATCGACCCCAATGAGCTGGCGCTCTCCGATCAGGATACCGACGCCATCGCCGCCGGCCTCAGCCAGCTTCTGGATGTGGAAAAAACGCGGATTCTGAAGCTGATGGAGGACACCTCCTATCGCTACCAGATCGTCAAACGGAAGGTGGAGCAGGAGGAGGCCGCGGCGGTTCGGCAGTATATCGCCGAAAACGAGATCACCGGCGTCTACCTGGAGCCGGATACCAAACGTTATTATCCCTGCGGGACTCTGGCTGCCCAGCTTCTCGGCTTTGTGGGCAGCGACAACACAGGTCTGGACGGCATCGAGGCGGCCTATGACAAAACGCTGACGGGACAAAGCGGGAGCATCGTTTCCGCCAAGGCCAATTACGGCACGGAAATGCCCTTCCATTATGAATCCTATTATGACCCCCGGGACGGTTATTCTCTGGTCCTGACCATAGACGCCACAGTCCAGCAGATGCTGGAGAAACGCATGGAGGAGGCCATTGCCCACTACGATGTACAAAACGGCGCCTTCGGGCTTGTGATGGACGTGGATTCCGGGGACATCCTGGCCATGGCTACCCTTGGGAGCTATGATCCCAATCACTACAGCCAGATTGCAGATCCCAAAACCCTGGCCGCTCTGGAGGCCCAGAAGCAGGCGGCGGAAGCGGCCCCGGAGGAAGACCGGGAGGAACTGCTTTCCCTTTATAACAGCGCCGTTGCAAACGCCAGGCTTCGTCAGTGGCGGAACCGGGTGATCGCCGACGGCTATGAGCCGGGCTCCACCTTCAAAAGCATCACCCTGGCCGCAGCCCTGGAGGAGGGGGCCGTGTCTCTCAGCGACGGCTTCTTCTGCTCCGGCGCCACCACGGTCAAGGGAAGGACCAAGCCGCTGCATTGCTGGCGTTCCGCCGGTCATGGACAGCAGACCACGGCCGAGGCGCTGCAGAATTCCTGCAACGTGGCCTTTGCCAACATCGGCATCCGGCTCGGAGGCGAAAAACTCTACGAGTATGTCCACAAGTTCGGCCTGACGGAGCCCACCGGCATTGAACTCAGCGGCGAGGCCGCGGGAATCTTCTTTGATGAGGCGACGCTTGCAAACCCCGACAGCTATGCCTCGCTGACCTCCGCCTCCTTCGGGCAGACCTTCAAGGTCACGCCCATCCAGCTTGTCCGGGCGGTGGCGGCCGTGGTGAACGGCGGCTATCTGCTGGAGCCCCATGTGGTGAAAGCTGTCCTGGACCTGGACGGATCGGTGCTGGAGGAATCGGAGCGGACGGTGCTGCGGCAGGTCATCAGCGAGGAGACCTCCCGCACCATGTGTGACCTCCTGGAATCCGTGGTGGCCGTGGGAACGGCCAAAAACGCCCAGATCGCCGGTTACCGCATCGGCGGCAAGACGGGCACCTCGGAGAAGATCGATCAGTTTGACGAAAACGGGAACCCGGTGGAGGACAAGATCGTATCGTTTATCGGCATTGCCCCCATGGACGATCCCCGTTATATCTGCCTGGTGGCCCTGGACACGCCCTCCAGGGAGACGGGCTACTATATTTCCGGCGGACAGATGGGCGCCCCCACGGTGCGGGATGTGTTTACCGATATTCTGCCTTATTTGGGCCTGGAGCCGGATTACGGCGACGATCGGGCGGCGCGGCGGGAGGTTCCCGTCCCGGAGCTGTCCGGCATGACCCTGCAGGAGGCAAAGGAAGCGTTGGCCGCCTGCGGCCTTGACTGCCGGACAAGAGGCGACGGCGACACCGTCACGAGCCAGCTTCCGGCGGCGGGGAGCCAGATCCCCGGCGGCAGCCAAATGATCATTTACCTTGGGGAACCTGTCCAAACGGAAACGGCCCTCGTTCCGGATGTGACCGGAATGGACGCGGAGGCGGCAAACGGCTGTCTCCAGGACGCCGGACTGTATATGCGGATCATCGGCGCCACAGGCGGAGAGAGCACCATCGCCGCTGTGGATCAGACCCCGAAGGCAGGAGAGTCGGTCTCTGCCGGAACGGTGGTAGAGGTGGAGTTCTCAGACCTGAGCGCAAGAGATTAGGAGCGTGAAAATATGAAACTGAAGGATATTCTGGAAGATCTGAAGGTGCTGGAAATGACAGCCGACCCGGAAAAAGAGATCGGGGATATTGCCTATGATTCCAGGCAGGTGACGCCCGGCGCGCTGTTTGTGGCGGTGACCGGCTTTGCTGCCGACGGCCACAAATTCATCCCCATGGCGGCGGAAAAGGGCGCTGCCGCGGTGCTCTGTGAGCGAAAACCAGAGACCGACATTCCCTATATCCTGGTGGAAAACACGCGGAAAGCCCTGGCGCTGGCCTCCGCCAGCTTCTTCGGTCATCCTGCGGAGAAAATGCGGTTCATCGGCATTACCGGCACCAACGGCAAGACCACCAGCACCTATCTCCTCAAGGAGATCCTGGAAAAGACCCTGGGGGCCAAGGTGGGGCTGGTGGGGACCATTCAGAACATGATCGGTCAGGAGGTCCTGGAGACGGAGCGCACCACGCCGGAATCCTATGAGCTCCAGAAGCTCTTCCGGGAGATGGCGGATAAGGGCTGCACCCATGTGGTCATGGAGGTGTCCTCCCACGCCCTGGTCCTGGACCGGGTGGCCGGCATCCCCTTTGAGGTGGGCCTCTTCACCAATCTGACCCAGGATCATCTGGATTTCCACGGCACCATGGAGGAGTACCGGAAAGCCAAGGCCATGCTGTTCCGCATGTGCCGGATCGGCGTCTTCAACCTGGACGACCCGGCCAGCGGCCCCATGATGGCGGAGGCGGACTGCATTCCCATGACTTACGCCAGGGACCGCTCCGCGGATCTGCGCGCAGCCGAGGCGGTGCTTCATTCCGATTCTGTGGAGTTTGATGCCTGCTACTGCGGCGAAGCCGTTCCCGTCCGGCTCCGGATTCCCGGCGGCTTCTCCGTCTATAACGCCCTCGGTGTTCTCGGAGCCGCTGTCGCTCTGGGAATCCCGCTGGAGGACGCCGCGGCTGCCCTGCGGGAGGCCAAGGGCGTCAAGGGCAGGGTAGAGGTGGTCCCCACGCCTGGCAGAGACTATACGGTGCTCATCGACTATGCCCATACCCCCGATTCCCTGGAGAATGTGCTGACCTCCGTAAAGGGCTTCTGCAAGGGCCGGGTCATCGGCGTGTTCGGATGCGGCGGAGACCGGGACAACACCAAGCGGCCCATTATGGGAGAGATCGGGGCAAGGCTCTCCGATATTGCCCTTGTCACCTCCGACAACCCCAGAACGGAGGACCCGGATAAGATCATCGACATGATCCTGGCGGGCATTCCCGACAGAAGCAACTGCGTGGTGGAGCCGGACCGCCGGAAGGCCATTCGCCTGGCCATGAGCATGGCGGAGAAGGACGACATCATCGTGCTCTGCGGAAAAGGCCATGAGACCTATCAGATTCTTGGGACGGTGAAGACCCATCTCGACGAGCGGGAAGAGGTCGCCGCCGCGCTGCAGGAACAGGAGGAACGCAAATGAGACCGATCCAGCTTTCTGAGATTGTCCGGTGGTGCGGCGGAACCGTGGCGCCGGAGTACGAACACACAGAGGTGACCAGCCTGTGGCACGATTCCCGGGAGGTGACCCCCGGCGGGCTCTTCTTTGCCCTGGCAGGCGCCCATGACGGCCACGATTATGTGGACGCCGCCCGCCGGAACGGCGCGGCTGCGGCGGTGGTGAACCGTAGCCTGGAGATCGACATTCCGCAGGTCCTGGTGGCGGACACCCATAAGGCTTTGCGGGACGTGGCGGCCGCCTATAAGGATACGCTTAGCTGCAATACGGTAGCCATCACCGGCAGCGTGGGGAAAACCACCACCCGCGTCATGATCCAGTCCCTTCTGGAGCGGAAATACAACACCTGCGGCACCATCAAGAACTACAACAACGATATTGGACTGCCTGTGACCATCGGCCAGGTGAACGAGGACTGCCAGATGCTGGTCCTGGAGATGGGCATGAACCACTTCGGAGAGATGCGGCAGCTCACAGCCATCGGCCGGCCCGATACGGTGGTCATCACCAATATCGGCACCATGCACATCGAGAATCTGGGCAGCCGGGAAGGGATCCTGAAGGCCAAGCTGGAGATCCTGGAGGGGCTGCATCCCGGCGGAAACTGCATTTTCAACGGCGACGAGCCCCTGCTCTGGGATCTGCGGGAGAAGAACATCTCTCCGACCCTGTACTTTGGCATCGAAAATATGGGCTGTGACGTTCGGGCGCTCAACGTGGAGCTCATGGACGGGAAGAGCACTTTCCGGCTCCAGGGCCTGGGCCATGACTTCGACGTGACAGTGAATGTGAGCGGCCTGCATAATGTCTATAACGCCCTGGCGGCCATTTCCGTGGCTCTCTGGTATCAGGTTCCTGAGGAGGAGATTCAGAATACGCTTCAGAACTTTGTCAATACCAGCCAGCGGCAGCAGACCTTCCAGTGGAAGGACTATACCATCATCGACGACACCTACAACGCCGGCCCGGAATCCATGGAGGCTGCGCTCCGTGTGCTGGGTGATACAAAGGGAACGGGAGATAAACCCCGCCGGATTGCCGTGCTCGGTGATATGCTGGAGCTGGGAAACCATTCCAGCGGCGAGCACCACAGGATCGGCCGGGTGGCTGCCTACAAGGCGGATATGCTGTTTGCCTACGGGCCCCAGTGCGTCCACATGCTCCAGGGCGCCCTCACCGGCGGCATGAGCCAGAGAAACGCCATACACTTCCTGGTAAAGGATGAGCTTGTGAACACCCTGCGCAACAGAGCCCGGCCGGGAGACGTGCTGCTCTTCAAGGGAAGCCACGGAATGCACGTAGAGGAAATATTAAAAGCGTTTATGGCGGAGGACGAATGAGGCATCTGACGTGCTTCATCCCGCCTCAGAAGCGGACGAAAGATCAGATTCGGAGGATTGGAATATGCAAACCATCATTACCTGTGTTCTGGCTTTTTTGGTCAGTGTGGTCGCAGGAAGATTCATTATACCGGCACTGCGGGCGCTGAAGGTTGGTCAGACCATTCGGGAGATCGGCCCGACCTGGCACAACTCCAAGCAGGGCACGCCGACCATGGGCGGCGTCATCTTCATGCTGGGCTGCCTGGTGTGTGTGTTCACCGGGATTCCCGCCATGCGGAATGGGGACTATACCCATCTGATGATCTTCGGCTTTTCCCTGATCTTTGGCGTCATCGGATTCCTTGACGACTATCTGAAGGTGAAGAACAAGCGAAATCTGGGCCTGACGGAGATCCAGAAGCTGGTTTTGCAGCTTGCAGCCGCGGCGCTGTACCTGGTTCTGCTGCGTAAAATGGGGCACCTGACGGGAGAGCTGTACATCCCCTTCGCCAACGTGAGCGTTCGGATTCCCTGGGCGCTCTATCTGATCCTCAGCGTGTTTATCATTGTGGGTACGGTGAATGCTGTGAACATCACCGATGGGATCGACGGCCTGAACACCACGGTCACCATTCCCGTGATGGTGTTCTATACGGTGGCGGCGCTGCTCTGGCGGCGCACGGGCGCGGGCCTCTTCTCCGCGGCGCTGGTGGGCGGTCTGGCCGGGTTCCTGGTTTATAACTTCCACCCGGCCCAGGTCTTTATGGGGGATACGGGTTCCCTGTTCCTCGGCGGCGCAGTATGCGGCCTGGCCTACGCCCTGGATATGCCCCTGATCCTCATTTTAGTGGGCATTATCTACATCGCGGAGACCATGAGCGACATCATTCAGGTGGGCTATTTCAAGCTGACCCACGGAAAGCGGATCTTCCGCATGGCGCCGCTCCACCACCACTTTGAAAAGGGCGGCTGGAGCGAAAACAAGATCGTGGCGGTGTTTTCCTCCATTACGGTAATCTTCTGTGTGATTGCCTATCTTGGCGTCATGAACAGGGTAATGTAAATATAGGAATCGAGAAAGCGGACTGAATTACTGGCTTTGTGGTGATAGAATGACTGACCTGCGTATGCGGGACGTTCAAAAGACCGATACGCTGGTGGATCTTCCGTTCCTCCTGCTGACCGTGCTGCTCACTGCCCTGGGGCTGGTGATGATTTACTCCGCCAGCTACGCAAGAGCTCTGTATGAGACGGGAGACAGCGCCTATTTCTTCAAGCGGCAGCTTGTATTCTCGCTGATCGGGATCGCTGCCATGCTCGGAATCAGCCGGGTCAAGCCCAGACTGATTCGGAAGCTGGCCTTTCCCTTGCTCGGCGCCTCGGTGCTGTTCCTGGCGCTGGTGTTTGTTCCGGGGATCGGGCAATCGGAAAACGGCGCCACCCGCTGGGTCCGGCTGGGGATCTCCTTTCAGCCCTCGGAGATTGCAAAGCTGGGCGTGATCCTGTCCTATGCGGCCATGATCTCCGCCTTTCAGGAGCGGATGGAAACCTTCCGCTGGGGCATTGCGCCCTTCGCCGCCATTCTGGTGGTGATCGTGGTGCTGCTCCGCCTGGAGCCCCACAACTCTGCCATTGTGATCATCGCCTGTACCGCCGGCACCATGCTGTTCCTGGGCGGCGTGAAATACCGCTGGTTCATTCTGGGCGGCACAGTCATGCTGCTGGGCCTTGCGGTTATTCTGGGAGCGGGCGGCTATGAGGCCTCCCGGATCACGGCCTGGCGGGATCCCTTTTCCGATCCCACCGACAACGGCTATCAGATCCTCCAATCCCTGTATGCCATCGGCAGCGGCGGACTCCTGGGCCTCGGCTTCGGGCAGGGGCGGCAGAAGTATCTCTATCTCCCGGAGGAGCACAACGACTATATTTTCGCCATCGTATGCGAGGAGCTGGGACTTGTCGGAGCCCTTGCGATTCTTTCTCTGTATATGCTGCTGATCCTGCGGGGCTACTGGATCGCCATGCACGTCCGGGACAGGTTTCTGGCCCTGACCGTGGCCGGGATCACCACCCTGACAGCCCTTCAGGTTTTCTTCAACATCGGAGTGGTGACCAATCTTCTGCCGTCCACCGGCATCTCCCTGCCGTTTTTCAGCTACGGCGGAACGGCGCTGCTCATTCAGCTGGGAGAGATGGGATTGGTGCTGGGCGCCTCCAGACAGTGCTCGGCGGGATTTCTGTAAAACATAAACCTTTTGGAAGTTCGGTGATTATTTTGCGTGTGATATTTACCTGCGGCGGAACGGGCGGCCACATCAGCCCTGCCATTGCCGTGGCCAATCTGATCAAGGAGCGGCGGCCCGACGCCGAGATCCTCTTTGTGGGGGCGGAGGACGGCATGGAAGCGGATCTGGTGCCGAGAGCCGGCTTCAAGCTGGAGACGGTGCGAATCTCCAACTTCCAACGGAAGCCCACGCCCTCCAATCTGATTTATAATGTAAGGTCTCTGTCCTATATGTTCTCCAGCCGCCGGACGGCCGACCGGATCATCCGGGAGTTTCGGCCTGACGTGATTGTTGGGACCGGCGGCTATGCCAGCTATCCCATGCTTCGCCAAGGGGCGAAGCGGGGAATCCCCACAGCTCTGCACGAGGCCAACGCCGTGCCTGGGCTCACCACCCGTCTTGTGATGGACAAGGTGGACCGGATCATGGTGTCCTTCCCGGAGAGCGGAAAGAACTATCCCAAGCCGGAAAACGTGCGTGTTGTGGGAATGCCCGTGAAAAGCGAGTTCTTTTTCACCCGGAAGGCTGAGGCGAAGAAATCGCTGGGACTGGACGACAGACCGCTGATCGTCAGCTACTGGGGCTCCCTGGGCGCCCGGGAGATGAACAAAAAAATCGCCCGGTTTATGGCTCTGGAGTGTGAGGATGGCGCGCCCTTCCAGCACATCCACGCCACCGGCAGCTACGGCTGGAAATGGATGCCGGACTATGTGAAGGAACAGGGCGCTGATTTGAACGCCCACCCCGAGATCGATATGCGGGAGTATATCTACGACATGCCCGCGGTCATGGCTGCGGCGGACCTTGTGATCTGCCGGGCCGGCGCCTCCACCATCGCGGAGACGGCTGCCGCGGGAAAGCCAGCCATTTTTGTGCCGTCCCCTAACGTGACGGACAACCATCAGGAGAAAAACGCCCGGATCGTGGAGTCCCACGGCGCGGCCATCGTGCTCCGGGAAACCGCCTGCGACGGCGATAAACTGTATGAGGCGGCGAAGTCCATTCTGACAGACCGGGAGCGGCTTTCCGCCATGGAGCGGGCGGTCCAGGAGCTCTCTGTGCCGGATTCTGCGGAGAAGATCTACGGGATCATCCAGGAGCTGGCCGCGAGCCAAATCGAAGCCTGAGCATTTGACTGAGATACAAAGGAGAACCACCCATGGATCAGAAAAAACAGACTCTCCCGGGGAAGCGGACAAAGATGGAGCGGTCCGCCCGCAGGTCCAAGGGGAGAGCCGGGGAAAAACGAAGCGTTGATAACAAAAGCGCGCCTGCTGACGGTCAGCGCACCAGGCGAGCGTCTCAGCGGGCGTATCTCCGGCAGCTTCGGGTGGAACAGACGGTCCGTCAGGAGCAGGAGGAAAGCAGGCGAAGAAACGGGATCCCCCTGTGGGCCAGAACGCTCATCGCTGTGGCGGCGGTGCTGTTGGTCCTGCTTGTGTTTTTCCGGGTGGAGGAATTCCAGGTCAGCGGAAACGTCCGTTATACGGCCGATGAGGTGGCAGCCGCCAGCGGCATTACAAGCGGCGACGTGCTCATGAGCGTGAACAAGACCAGAGCCGCCAGCCGGATCCTGGTGAAGCTTCCCTATGTACGTCAGGTGACCATGTCCAAGGCGCTGCCGGGAACCATTCGGTTCGATGTGGTGGAGTGTAAAGCCCTTGTGGGGGCGGAATCGGAATTCGGGGCCCGCTGGCTCATGAACAGCGACGGAAAGCTGCTGGAAAAGCTGAGCGACGACGCGGAAATGACCCTGCCTCTGATCCAGGGCGTGATTCTGGAGCTTCCCAATGCCGGAGATCCGGCCTCCTTCGACGAAGAACAAAAGGGGGAACGGGCGATGGAGGTCGCACGGGCGCTGGAGGAGGCGGGGCTGCTCCAGACAGTCAAGGTCATCGACGTCAGCGATCCGGATGACGTCATCCTGAGCTATGATGACCGGGTGGAGGTCTATATTGGAGACGGTACGGACGTGGATTACCGGCTCCAGTATATGATCGGCGCCATGGCAAAGCTGGACGCGGATGTGAGAGGCTCCCTGGATATCAGCTTCCAGGAGGGAAATCACGCCGTATTCCATCCCATGATCACGGAGGAGGAGCTGCGAAGACAGCGCCAGGCAGAGACATCCCAGGCCTCGGAGGAAGAAGCACCCGACGAAGAAGGGGAGCCCGGGGAATCGGGAGGCGAGACGGTCGGGGAGGAATCCTACGACGAGGAACCGCTTTTCGATGAGGAGGAGCCATACGATGACGAGGAATCCTACGATGGCGGCGAATCCTATGTGGGCGATGACGCGGACGACTGGGAATAACAGGCGATAAAAAGAAACAAAACGGCAACAAAAATCATTCAAAAACAAAATTTACTATTGACCCCGCGGATTATGTGCGCTAGAATATAGGCAAAATAGCTGTATTGCGCATATATGCGTCATTATCTACATAGGAGGAAATCGCCATGAACGAAACCTATCCCGAGAGAGTCGTTGCCATTAAGGTCATCGGTGTCGGCGGCGCCGGCAATAACGTGGTCAATCGGATGATCGAAGCCGGTGTACAGGGCGTTGATTTCATTGCAGTCAATACCGACAAGCAGGACCTGAACAAGTCCAAGGCCCCGGAGACCCTTCAGATCGGTGAGAAGCTCACCGGCGGCATGGGCGCAGGCTCCAAGCCGGAGATCGGCCGGAAGTCCGCGGAGGAATCCCGGCCCGCTATTGCGAAAATGCTGGAAAACACGGACATGGTCTTTATTACCGCAGGTATGGGCGGTGGCACGGGCACCGGCGCGGCTCCCATCATTGCCGATATCGCCAGAGAGAGCGGCGCACTCACCGTGGGCGTCGTGACCAAACCCTTCAAGTTTGAGGGTGCCCGCCGGATGGCGCAGGCCGAGGAGGGCATTTCCAATCTCTCCGACAAGGTGGATTCCCTGATCATCATTCCCAATGACCGGCTCAAGTACGTGACGGAGCAGAAGATCACCTTTGCCAACGCTTTCGGCATTGCCGATGACGTGCTGAAGCAGGCTGTGTCCTCCATCTCTGAGCTGGTGGGCTACTCTGACAATGTCATGATCAATCAGGACTTTGCCGACGTGTCCGCCATCATGCGGGACGCAGGCCGGGCCCACATGGGAGTAGGCACTGCCACCGGCAAGGAGAAGGCCGAGGCCGCCGCGCTGGCCGCCGTTTCCTCTCCGCTTCTGGAGACCTCCATCAACGGCGCCATGGGCGTTCTCATCAATATCACCGGTTCCCCCGAGATGGAGCTGGAGGATGTGGAGACTGCCGCCAGCATCGTGGAGGAGGCCGTCAACCCCAACGCGAATATCATCTTCGGCGCCACCTTCGACGACACCATGGAGGACACTCTCCGCGTCACGGTCATTGCTACTGGCTTTGACGGCGGCTCCGGCGGAATCTTTACTGCGGCAGGGGAGAAGGCCGCCGAGCAGGAGAGCGAGGAATCCACGGTTTCCGACATCGACGACATTTTCCGGATCTTCAGCCGGAAATAATTGAAACTGACAGCGCCGCCCTTCGGGTAGGGCGGCGCTTTTCTTTCTGGTGGTGAACGAGATGACCGATATTCAGATCCCTTCTTTCACAGTCACCTGCCTGATGGTCACCGCGATCATCTGTATTCTTTCCGTGCCGGTGGCCTGGTATCCGATGCGGGATCGGGTGAAATTTTCCCAGATTATCCTGGGCCTCTTCAGTTACATTCTGGTGATGCTGCTGGAGAATGTCCTTGGCATTCTCTCCGGCAATCTGTCCCTGCCGGAGCAGGGCGTCCCGGTGCTTGTTTACGCCGTGGTCACCGTGGTACTCTCCCGGGAGCTGATCCGGTATGGTGCCATGGCCTTCGGGCTCCGTCGGAGCTTTCATGAGACGGACGCCGCCCTGGGCTTTGCCCTGGGCTTCGGCGGTATGTATCTGCTCATCTGCGGCGTATACTATTTCAATCTATATACGGCTGCCCGGGAAGTGATGGCCCAGGGGCTGGACGCGTTTCTCACCGGCAGCGGCGCCGATGCTGCAGAAGCGATGAACGTGGTGGAAAGCATTGCGTCGCAGACAGGATGGCAATATGTGCTTACCGGCGTGAACCGGATCTTCTATCTGGTTCGGGAGCTGAGTCTCTGTGTGCTGCTTTGGTATGCCATGGAACGGGAGGAAAGGCGTTTATATTACGTGCTGGTTCCGATCCTGCATATCATCGCCGTGATTCCCGAGGGAATGTATCAGGCCGGAATGCTGGACAGCACCTATATTCGGGACGGCGCGGCCATTGTGCTGTCCGCCGGAATCGCTGCTTTGGCTGCGCTGGAATATCGGGCGGCAGAGGACCGGACCGTCCACTTCCAGGCGGACCGGCTTCGGGCCAGACGGAGAAGATAGAGAATATTATGTAAACTAACATACGAATCGTACAGCCGGCAGAGTCGTGAATTCCGTCTCTGCCGGCTGCTTTCAATCTGTTTCTGATTCGTCGCTCTGTTCAGTATTCTGCTCCAGCTTGGGGAAATCCGCCCAGAACACCACGCCTTCTTTCACGTTTTTCGCGCCGTAGTCACATCCCAGAAGCTCCATGTTCCGCTTGACGATGGAGAGTCCCAGACCGGATTCCCGGCTGGAGGACCGTTTTCTGGATTTGTCCAGCCGGTAAAAGCTCTCCCAGATTCTTGGCAGCTCTTCTTCGGGAATAGGGGCGGAGGAATTGAACAGACTGACACGGTAAAAGCCTCCAGTGTCCTCCACATTGAGGGAGATCTTCCGGCCGCTGTTGATATGAGTCATCGCGTTCTGCATATAGTTGGTGATCACCTGCTCTGCGGCAAAATAGTCTGTATACACATAGAGCTCCTCCGGGATCTGCTCGGAAAGCTGTATCCCGTCCCTTTCCATCTCCACGGCAAAAATGTCGGTCACATAGACCAGAAGCTCGGAGAGATTGAACATTTCGTTTTGCAGCTCCACGGTGCCGCTCTCCAATCGGAACAGCTCCATCATTCGCTGAATCATGGTCATCATCCGGTCCGATTCGTCGTAGATCACGTCGCAGTACTCCCGAACCTCCTGGTCCGTCTTGGCCATGCCGCCGCGCAGCCCGTCGGCGTAGCCGGAGATCAGGCCGATGGGAGTTTTCAGGTCATGGGACAGGTTGGCCACCAGATTCCGTCGGGCCTCCTCATGCTCCTGTTTTTGCAGAATGTCCGCCTTGAGCTGCTCGTTGGCCTCCTGGAGCTTTGTGATGTAGGACTGCATGAAATCCGACATGGTGTTGACGCTCTCGGCCATGTCGCCAATCTCTCCGCCCATGGACACATTGCACTTCTGCGAGAAATCCAGATGGGCGATCTGATTGGCGATGGAGGTGATCTGGGTGATGGGACCCGTAACCACCGCGCTCATTCGGGAGAAGGCCAAAATGGCCAGCACCATGACCAGCAGGCCGACGATCAGTGAGAACTGCATGGAAATGGCGGTGGATTGGGCGATGGAGGCGTAGTAGGTGCTGATCTCCACCACATAGTTCTCCGTGACGCCGCCCAGGGATACCCGCTGACCGCTGGAATACTCCGCGCCGGCGGTGGTGTGCTCCATGAGCTCGCCTGTGGTGATATAGTAGCCGTCAGGGGAATCCTCCGTATACTCCCGGATGGCGGGGACGAGCCAGGCCTCCATATCCGGCCGCTGGGGACGGCTGTTGTAGAGCACCTTGTCCGTCTCCCGATCGGCGATCAGGAAGGTCAGATTGGATTCCTCCAGATGACTGACAGCCACAATGTCGTATTCCCCGTGCTCCAGTGTGTGGTAGGCGTCGATCAGGGACATCTCCACCTTGTGGAGATAATAGGGCTCCATAAACAGCACGCTGATCAAAAACACAAGGAAGTAGTAGAGCATCAGAATGCCCACGGAGAGAAAAATCAGGCTTTGCCGGAGTCTGCTTCGGCGTTTCATATCAGCCCTCCAGCTTGTAGCCCCTGCCGCGGACGGTCTTCAGGGCAGCGCCGTACTCTCCCAGCTTCATCCGAAGGTTTTTCACATGGGTGTCCACGGTCCGGGCGTCTCCGTAATAGTCAAAGTTCCAGACTGCGGACAGAATCTGCTGCCTGGAGAGGGCGATATTCTTGTTCTGTGCCACATAGAGCAAAAGCTCGAACTCACGGGGCGTCAGGGAAATCTCCCGGCCGTCCGCTGTGACCGTATGGGCGTCGGGATCAATGCAGATTCCCGCCACCTCCACCGTGGTGCGCATGGAGACCGAGCGCTTGAGCAGGGCCTTGACCCGGGCGATAAACACGGGGAACTTGATGGGCTTGGAGATATACTCGTCCGCGCCGCAGACAAAGCCCATGACCTCGCTGTCCTCGTCGTTCTTTGCGGTGAGCATGATAATGGGGATCTGGGAAAACTCCCGAATGGCCTGACAGGCCTCGATCCCGTCCATCACGGGCATCATGATGTCAAGGATCACCAGATCAATGTCGCTGTTGGAGCGCACAAGAGACAGAGCCTCCTGCCCGTCAGAGGCCTCCACCACGTAGTATCCTTCGTTGCGGAGATAATCTCCAACCAGTCTGCGCCAGCGGGTTTCGTCATCCGCAATCAGTATCTTCACATTGGTCGCCATTTGTATCCTCCTCGTAAACCGCCTCCAGGCGGCAGATGGGTGTGCCAAGCTGATAAAACTTTTCCTCATATCCGGTCATGATCCCCACAGGGCCATCCTTGTGAAGATCATGGGTCACATTCTTCAGGCGGAAGCCGCAGGACGCAAACTGCTCCAGGGAGAATTCAAACAGTCCCGCGTTGTCCGTCTTGAAATGGATCTCAGCGCCCGGCTTCAGTACAGATTTGTACAGGGCCAGAAAGCCGGCGTGGGTCAGCCGGCGGGAGGCGTGCTTCTTGTGGGGCCAGGGATCGCAGAAGTTGATGTACAGCAGATCCACTTCTCCCGGCGCGAAGAAATCCCGGATTCCTGCCACATCCTCCCCGATGAAAAACACGTTTCCGAGTCCTGCGTTTTTCACCTTTTCCATGGCCATAACCATGGCCTCCGGCACGCGTTCCATGGCAACAAACAGAATCTCGGGGTGCAGTGCGGCGGTCTCCGCCGTGAATTTTCCCTTTCCGCAGCCAACCTCCAGATGGAGCGCGGCGGCGTCCGGGTATTTCTCAAGCCATTTCCCGCGCATCTCCTCCGGCTCTCGGACCCAGATATCGCTGCATGCCTCCATGCGCGGGATCAGGTTGGGCTTTTTGCGCATTCTCATGGTAACAGAACCTCTCTCGTAATTGCGTTTATTTCTGCATTATAACAAATTCTGCTTGCCGCGTAAAGCGTTCCATGTGTATTTTATGTGTGTTTCACCGGATATCAAAGGCTGCGGGAAGAGAAAGAAACACAGGAAATCACTTGCGGGACGGCGCAAACTGTGATACAATGCTTTTAGGCATCCGGGTGTAGCTCAGTTGGTAGAGCGCGTGGTTTGGGACCACGAGGCCGCTGGTTCGAGACCAGTCACTCGGACCATTGAAAAACTGTTGGAAACACTATGTTTTCGATGGTTTTTCTTTTTCTGTATGAACTATAAATCGCAAAAAGGTAAACAAAAAAGGTAAACAATTGGTAAAAATGTGTCTTTAGAAGAGGCGGTGGAGACCAGAATTGCTTCCACAAAAAAACGGGCCAAAAACGTACACTTCACAACGTAACTTGTAGTAGAATAACGTTGCCGAAGGATTTTCTTGCGGCTCACGATGTTGTGCATCGAATGGAAAGGATGGATATATGTGAAAAAGTACGCCAATGTTCTTTCCCCCATCCGGGTGGGGAATCTGGTGCTGAAAAGCCGGTTTGTCTCGGGAA
>CAJOHR010000008.1 GCA_905234425.1 uncultured Oscillospiraceae bacterium
TATGGGAGGTGTGCGGCGGCTATATGAATCAGCCGTAAAAAACGATCCTTGCGTAATCACGATGTCATGCTATAATAACTCCATAATCCATTCATGTTTTTGCGGGGTCCCGGAGAAAACCCGGGGCCTCTGCTTTTCCCGTCAAAGGCATAGAATACCTGCAATTAATTTATGTGGAAAACAGCGCCGTGCTATGCTATAATGGGTTATCAAGGTTCTGCGGGACGGCCTGCAGAAGGGTATACGACGAAACAATTGGAGGGAAGAAACATGCCAAACTTTTCAGATTATGACAGCTTCCTGTTTCACGAGGGAACCAATTACGAGCTTTACAAGAAATTAGGCGCCCACCCGGATGTGGAGAACGGCGTCTCCGGCACCCGCTTTTCCCTGTGGGCGCCCAACGCCCAGTATGTCTCCCTGCTCACGGCCCGAACCGGCTGGGAGCATGAGAACTGGATGTTCCGAAGCCCCAACGATCAGGGCGTGTGGGAATGCTTCCTGCCCGGGGTAGGGGATGGAGACGCCTACCGCTTTATCGTCACCGGCGCTGACGGCGTCCGCCGCTGGAAATCCGATCCCATGGCGTTCCGGGCGGAGACCCGGCCTGCCAACGCCTCCATCGTCTGTCCTTTGGACACCTATCCCTGGGGCGATGACGAATACCAGGCCAAGCGGGATAACACCAAGGTGCTGGAAAAGCCCATGAGCATCTATGAGGTCCATCTTGGCTCCTGGAAAAAGGCCTACCGGGACGAGTCCGACGAGGACGGCTTCCTGGGCTACCGGCAGCTGGCCAATGAGCTGGCGGAATACGTCCTCTATATGGGCTACACCCATGTGGAGCTTATGGGGATCTGCGAATACCCCTTCGATCTCTCCTGGGGCTATCAGGTCACGGGCTATTTCGCCCCTACCAGCCGCTACGGCACCCCGGACGACTTCCGGTACATGGTGGATCACCTCCACCAGAAGGGCATCGGCGTGATTCTGGACTGGGTCCCGGCGCACTTCCCCAAGGACGAATTCGCCCTGGGATGCTTTGACGGCACGCCGCTCTATGAGAACTCCGATCCGCTGCGAGCGGAATTCCCGGTCTGGGGTACTCTGGCCTTTGATCACGGCAAGCCTGAGGTTCGGGCCTTCCTGATCTCCAGCGCCTTCTACTGGATTAAGGAGTTCCACATCGACGCCCTCCGGGTGGACGCTGTGGCCTCCATGCTCTATAACGACTACGATCGGTCAGAATGGCGGCCCAACAAGTTCGGCGGCCACATGAATCTGGAAAGCATGGACTTCCTTCGCCAGCTCAACTATGAGGTCTGCGGCAAGACCACGGGGTATCTCATCGGCGAGGACTCCTCCGCGGAATGGGGCATCACCGAGGATGTGACCCGTGGCGGCCTGGGCTTTACGCTGAAATGGAACATGGGCTGGATGAACGACACCCTGCGCTACATCGCCCTGGACCCGGTCTACCGGAAATGGCATCACGGCATGCTGACCCATACGGCGGACTATGCCTTCTCCGAGAATTATGTCCTGGTCCTGTCCCACGACGAGGTGGTCTACGGCAAGCATTCCATGGTGGAGAAATCCCCCGGCAAGATCGAGGACCGCATGGGCGGCCTGAAGACCGTCTACACCTTCCAGTTCACCCATCCCGGCAAAAAGCTGCTCTTTATGGGCCAGGATTTCGCTCAGGATCGGGAGTGGAACGTGAAGGAGAGCATTGACTGGCATCTGGCCGACGAGTTCGGTCACAGAGACGTCATGCTCACGGTCAAAAAGCTCATGGAGATTTACAAGCGGTTCCCGGTGCTCTACTCCGATTCCAAGGACCCCGGCACCTTTGAATGGATCAACCGCAACGACAGCTGGGCCAACACCATCAGCTATATCCGCCGGAATCCCTGGAATTATGACGACGCGGTCCTGGTGGTCTGCAATTTCTCGCCCACCTATCACGCCGATTACTGCGTGGGCGTTCCCCTCGCCGGACGCTATGAGCGTGTGTTCAGCACCTACGACACGCTGCCCTCCGGCGGTGGCCCCGGCGAGGTGGGCGGCGATCCCGTCATGCTCACCAATGAAGGGGAGAGCGACGGCCGTCCCTGCCATCTCCGGTACAGCCTGCGGCCCTTTGAATCCATCATTGTGAAATTCCCGGAAAGCGGGGAGAAATAAGGATACATGGAAAAGCAAAATACAATCGACCCCGTTATTTCCGCGTTATTCAGCGATGAGACAGAGCGGTTCCGCAGCCCTGCGGAGCCGAAGCCCGGCCAGACCGTGACCGTGCGACTGCGGGGACCGAGGACGGTGGATGCGCTTTCGGTCCGGCTGATGCTCGGGGAAGCTGCAGTCCCCATGATCAGAACAGAGCAAAGCCCCCGCTTCTCCCTGTTTGAAGCCGCCTTTGTGTGCCCGGAGAAGCCTGTGACCTATCATTTTCAGATCGAATATCGGAATGAGACATACATCTTCCAAAAGGACGGGCTGAAAAAGCCGGGCGAGGCGCTCGATCCTGCCCTGGAATTCCGCTTTACCCCCGGCTTTCACACGCCGGACTGGGCCAAGGGCGCCGTGCAGTATCAGATTTTCCCGGACCGGTTCCGCAACGGAGATAAGACCAACGACGTCCAGGACAGGGAATACGCCTACAACAACCGTCATATCCGGCATATCCACGACTGGTATGCGCCCCCGGAACAGGACGACTACCGCTGCTTCTATGGCGGCGACATCGCCGGGATTCTGGAAAAGCTGGACTACCTGCAGGACCTGGGGATCGAGGTCATCTATCTGAACCCGATCTTTCTGTCCCCGTCCAGCCACAAGTATGACACCCAGGACTATGCGCATATCGACCCCCATTTTGGCGTCATCGAGGAGGATGCCGACCTTCCGCTCCGGGATTGGGAGTACCACAACGGGTATGCCAGGACCTACATCACCCGTGTACTGTCGGAGAAAAACACCGAAAAATCCGACGCCCTGTTTGCGGAATTCTGCGGCGAACTCCACAGAAGAGGTATGCGCCTCATTCTGGACGGCGTGTTCAACCACTGCGGCTCCTTCCACCGCTGGATGGACCGGGAGGGTATTTATCGGGAAAAGCCGGGATACATCCCCGGCGCGTATCAGGATGAGGCCAGTCCCTATCGGGAGTTCTTCCGTTTCACGGAGGAGTACCCGGGATATGAAGCCTGGTGGGGCGTGGAGACATTGCCCAAGCTGTGCTATGAGCAGTCGAGGGCCCTGTGCGAGACCATCTTCGCCATTGCGGAAAAGTGGCTGAAGCCGCCCTATTCCATCGATGGATGGCGGCTGGATGTGGCGGCGGATCTGGGGCATGATCCTGCCTTCAACCACGCCTTCTGGCGGGAATTCCGGGAGCGGGTGAAGGCCGTGAATCCCGAGGCGCTGATCATTGCGGAGCACTACGGCGATCCGACGCCCTGGCTCCAGGGGGATCAGTGGGACACGGTCATGAACTACGACGCCTTTATGGAGCCGGTGACCTTCTTCCTCACCGGCATGGAGAAACACAGCGACGGTATGCGGGAGGAGCTCTATCAGGACGGCGTCCGGTTCTTTGCGATCATGGAAAAGAATATGGCCCGCTTCCAGGGGAACTCCCTCCAGTGCGCCATGAACGAGCTCTCCAATCACGACCATTCCCGCTTCCTCACCAGGACCAACCGCCGGGTGGGCCGTACGAATTCTCTCGGCCCGGATGCGGCAGGGGAGGGCGTCATTAAGGCGGTGCTTCGGGAGGCTGTGGTGATCCAGATGACCTGGCCCGGTGCGCCCACGATCTACTATGGCGACGAGGCGGGGCTTGTGGGGTGGACAGACCCCGACAACCGCCGCTGCTATCCCTGGGGCAGGGAGGACGCGGAGCTGATTGCGCTGCACCGCCGCCTCATTGCTCTGCGGAAATCCCATCCCGTACTTCGTACCGGTTCCGTGATCCCTCTGGGCGCGGGACAGGGCTGGATCTCCTATGCGCGCTTTGACGAAAGGGAATGTGCCGTTGTGGTCTGCAACAACGGCCATGAACCGCGCGGGCTCTCTCTTGACGTATGGAAGGCCGAGGCGTCGGACGGAACCCGGTTTGATCAGGTGTTTGCCACCTGCAAAAACGGGCATTCCATAGATATCGCCGAGGCCGGAATCGTTGCGGATGGCCGGCTCCGGCTTCAGATTGCGCCTCAGAGCGCCATGATCCTGATGAAGGCACAGACCCGGCAAGAGATTTAATATGAACCGTGAAGGGGATTCCGGAGTCCGTCCGGGGTCCCCGCGGTTTCTGTCGGGCAGTATGAAACGATCGAAAAAAACCTGCAAAACAGGATAAAAAACCGTGGTAATATTGACATGGGAACAGGATACATTTATAATTAAATTTTGTTGATATATGCAGCATTTTGCTTGCATTTGACAACGATTCTGAGTCTTCTGCACGTTACTGATTTTTTCGCGGTTAGGAGAGAAAATGTACAGACAGAACATACGGGACTGGACAAAGCATCTGGATTTCCTGCTGCTGGACGAATGCTCCCTGGCAATTGCCATGTTTCTGGCCCAACGCCTGAGCGTTCTCCTGGGCAGGCCCTATCGGGATTTCAATTTCATCGGCTTCTGCATTCTGGTGCTGCTGATCAATTTTGCGGTCATTGTGGCGTTTGATTCCCTCCGGGGCGTCATGTCCAGGGGGTATCTTCGCGAATTCACCGCGACGGTCCGGCACGCTCTGGCTCTCACTGCCCTTGTGTTTCTGGCAATGATGATTCGCACCAGGGGCGCGGAGAACGGGGACCTGGTTCTGGTCTTTGCGGTGTTCAATTATCTGCCGATTTCCTATCTGACCCGGACGCTGTGGAAAAAGCTGTTTCGCCGTTTTTTCAGTTCCCGTGAAGACAAGCGAACGCTTTTGATTGTCACAGACACGAATCATGCCGCAGAGATCCTGGAGCGGACCCGGCAATACTCCTTTGCGCGGCACACAATCGCCGGCCTGGTACTGATCGACCGGGATGCCACAGGGGAGATCATCGACGGGACGCCTGTGGTGGCGAGCGTTCAGACTGCGGCGCAGTATATGTGCAAATCCTGGGTGGACGAGGTGTTCTTCTTCCATCCCGCGCTCGACGAGCGCGTAGAAAAGCTGATGAGCGAATGTCGGGAGATGGCGGTGACCATTCACCTGTATGTGAACCTCCAAGGGGTGGAGGAGAAAAAGCAAACTTTGGAATATTTGGCGGGTTACGAGGTGCTTACCGCCAATATCAATCTGATCCGGCCCATGGACGCGCTGGTCAAACGGATGCTCGATATTGTCGTGGGGCTTGCCGGAAGCCTGGCGGCGCTGCTGATCCTGCTCCTTTTCGGCCCTGCGATTTTGATCGCGTCTCCCGGTCCTCTGATTTTTTCCCAGGAACGAATCGGGGAGAACGGAAGGAAATTCAAGATGTACAAGGTCCGCTCCATGTATCCGGACGCCGAGGCCCGGAAGGCGGCCCTGTATGGGGAGAGCTCCCACAGCGACGGCATGATGTTCAAAATGGACTTTGATCCCCGGGTCATCGGAAATCGGATCGGACCGGAAGGGAAGAAGCGCCGCGGGATCGGGGATTTTATCAGGCGAACCAGCCTGGATGAGTTTCCCCAGTTTTTCAATGTGCTGCGGGGAGACATGAGCCTGGTGGGCACACGGCCTCCCACGGTGGACGAATGGGAGCGATACCAGTATCACCACCGGGCAAGAATGTCTGTCCGCCCCGGATTGACGGGACTGTGGCAGATCCGTCCGGACAAGGATACCATGTCCTTTGAGGACGTGGTGAAGCTGGATACAGACTATATCGCAAACTGGAGCCTTGGCCGGGATTTCCGCATCATCGGGACAACGGCCGGGATCATACTGAAAACGATTTTCAAGGGAAACCGCACTTCCCTGGATAACAGTCAATAATACGTCTTTATGCGCCCGGATAAAAGGGAACAAATATCGTAACTGTTCACTCCCTTGTGTCATCCTGAGCGTAAGCGAAGGATCTTGAAATCGCGAATAACGCCAAGATTCTTCGTCACTTTGTTCCTCAGAATGACAGCGACTGAACAGATACCAAATATCATGAAATTGGAAGCGTTGCTATGAGAAAACTATCCTATTTGCTGATTCTGATCATTCTGCTGGGAGGCATCCTGCTCCTGGCCTATGCCCCGGACACCATGTCCCTGATGTTTGTGGCGATCATGGACGTGGTCGTTGTCCTGGGAATTATCTTCGGGGTGATTCCCGTCCTGTCCTATCTGAGCGGACTCCACAATGGGCTCCTGAGCATTCGGCGCCTGGAGGAGACCCAGGAGAAAAGCACGTGGATCGCACTGATGCAGATCGACAGTTTTTTCAAGCAGAACACCCTGGATCAGATGTTCCGGGAGTACCGGGAAAAGCTGAAGGATCAGCGGGATTCCGGGCAGCTTCTCTCGGATGTGGAGGACTACATCAACGAAGACGTGCTGGCTGTGAAAAGCTGGCAGACAGTGATCCTGCAGGTGCCGGGCACCCTGACCGGCCTGGGAATCCTGGGCACCTTCGTGGGACTGCTGTCCGGCATCGGCGACGTGACGTTTACCTCCGTGAGCTCCGCGCTTACCAGTGTGCAGACCCTGCTCAACGGAATCCAGTTGGCGTTCTATACCTCCATCGGCGGCGTGATCCTGTCAATCATGTTCAACATCATGTACCGGATCGCCTGGAACCTCATGCTCCGGGATCTGACCATGTTTACCGATGAATTCCATAAGAACGCGATCCCCCAGGTGGAGGAGCAGCAGCGGTACCGGGAGCGGAAGGAGATCAATCAGATCGTGGAGCTCCTGGAGCGCATCCCCAAGGGCACCTCCTACTCCTCGGCAAGAGGCGACGGCGCTGGCGGCAGCAGCGGAAACGAGCAGGTGCTGATGCCCCAGATCTATGCCGGCATGAAGAACGGAGAGTTTATCTTCTATCTGCAGCCCCGGTTTGACCTGACGACCCGGAAGGTCATCGGCGGAGAGGCCCTTGTCCGGTGGAAGCACGGCAAGCTGGGCATGGTCTCACCGGCCGTTTTCATGCCTGTACTGGAGCAGAACGGCTTTATCACCAAGCTGGATCAGTATATCTGGGAGGCAGTTTGCAAAAACATCCGGGAATGGCTGGATCAGGGCCTGCGCCCCGTGCCCATCTCCCTGAACGTGACGAAAACAGACGTCATGGCCATGGACATCGACGAGGTGTTCACGGAACTGATTAAAAAATACAGGATTCCGCCCCGCAGCATCGAGATCGAGATTGCCCAGAACGCCTATCTCCAGTCCCGCGGAACGGCCAATTTCGAGGAGGAGAAGCTGCGCAGCCATGGATTCCGCGTGGTGGTGGACGGCTTTGACGGGGACTTTATCGGTCTGCAGATCGACGAGAGCTTCAACGCCGACGCCCTGAAGGTGGATCTTCGCGCTGTTTCGGACGCCTCGCTTCCCGGCATTTTTGAGCAGGCCAGAAAACTGCAGCTTTCGCTCAGCGCCGAGGGCATCGAGAGCATGGAACAGCTTTCCTCCCTGCGCAAATACGGCTGCACGGAGGGGCAGGGGTATTACTTCTCCAAGCCCGTTTCCGTGGAGGAATTCCTGGAGATGACAAGGGGCGATAAGGCATGAGAAAGCGTAAACGGCAGGGCCAGGGGGAAATCGACTACTGGCAGCCTACCTCAGACCTGCTGATCAGCCTTCTTCTGGTGCTGCTCCTGGTCATCGTGCTGCTCGGCCTGTACCTGCTTTACAATCCCGAGGTCCTGGTCGGAGATCCCTGGCCGGGAGATGCGGCGGGAGAGACCATGGAGGAGAGCGTTTCCGATGCGGAGGGCAGCGGAGACGGCGAAGGGGACGAGGAGGACGACTACGACGGATACGGGTATGGCGGCGGCGCGGAGACGTCGCCCACGCCCTCGCCGTCGCCTTCTCCCACGCCGACCCCCTTGCCCAACGGCGGCGCCGGAGATGGAGACGAACCGGACGAGGGAATCAAGTCCGCCGTGTTCGTCATGCTGGTGGACGCGGAGACCGGCAGAACCGTCAAGGAAGCGGGCGTGGAGTTCGAGCTCTATTCCGACGACAACGGCCTGCAGGTCCTGAATACCTATTATCCCGAGAAAACCACATACCGCAAGTATGAGACCACGGAGGACGGCACCTTTTATCTGCCGGAGAAGATCTATCCCGGCGGATATTACCTCCATGAGCTCACAGAGATCTCCGGCTACGAGATGGCTGAAAACCAGTATTTTGTGATCGACACGCTCTATGACTGGCCGGAGCCCTATCTGGTGGAGGTGCCGGTGTATCCCACGCACAATATCATCCGTGTCCGGATGAATGACAAGGATACGGGTATGCCCGTGACGGGCGGCAGCTTCGACGTGGTGGCTGCCGAGGATATCGTCACCCTGGACGGTTCCATCCGTTACCGGCAGGGCGAGGTCGTGGACGAGATCCTGTGCGATGCGGAGGGTTACGGTGAATCCGAGGAGCTCTATCTTGGCGACTACACCCTGCGGCAGAGCATGATTCCCGAATACTATGCCTCTGTCCTTAAGGATATCGATGTGACGGTGGGAGAAAAGTCCCAGGTCGCTCCCTCGGTGAATCAGATCGCCTGTGAGAAGACCACCATTCAGGTCATTCTGACAGACGAGCTCTATGAGACGACCTGCCTGGAGGGCGTGGCCTTTGAGGTCACCCGCGGCGCAGGCGCCACGGAGACCGTGGTCACGGACCGGAACGGGCAGTTCCTGCTGGAGAACCTGGATAAGGGCGTCAACTACCGGATCCGGCAGGCGGAGCCCAGCGGAGACTATATCATGGATACCCAGGAGCACGTTGTGAACGTGGGCAGCAACGGACGGGTGGCGAATGACGCCCATCCTGCGCTGAATCTGACCAACCGCATGATCCGGGTGACCATCGGCATGAAGGACGCCATTTTGGGCAGCCAGATCACCGACGTGAACCTGGCCCTCTATGAAAGTGGCGGCGAGCTGGTCCGCACCTGGACCACCTCCGGAGTGGCCGTGACCATGAACGATCTCCATCCCGGCGAATATTATGTGATCAAGGACGGAGACCAGACCAGGAAGTATCTGCTTTCTGTCAAAAATACGGCTGAGCTGCAATCCCTGGACGTCTCGCTTCTGACCTGGCGCAGCGGCGTGGTGATTGCGCTCGGCGTGCTGGGCGTCATATTCACAGCGGTCGTGCTCACCGTGCTGATCCGCAGCGCGAAAAAGCGGCGGCGGGAGAAAAAGGAATCGGAAAAGACAAGCCCGGAGTTGATCCGGCGTGAGGATGAGGGGAGTGAAGAAGGATGAATACCGGCGGAATCCAGCTTCGTCTGGGGGATTTTCTCTATGCGATCCTCAAGCGGTGGAAGGTGGTCCTGGCTCTGACATTTGTGGGTCTGGTGTTCGGGATCATGCTCTCCGGCGTGTCCTATATGCAGGGAAGCTACACAAATTATGAGGTGGCCTGTTCCTTCGTCGTGGTCACCAAGGGATCCTCCGGCAACTTTACGGCCTACAACACCGAGTATCAGCATCCCAACGATTTCACCTTTGCCGAGGACATGGTGGATACGGTCAACTACGTGATCAAGAGCGATCTGACCATGAACAAGACCATCGACCGGCTTCGGATGATCGGCATCAAGCCGAAGGACATTGTGCAAAACCTGTCCATTTCCCAGTACAATTCCACGCCGGTCCTGGAAATCACCCTGACCTGGCGGGATGCCCAGGAGGGCGTGACCATCCTGACGACCCTGATCGAGACAGCCCAGGAGACCCTGCAGGATACCCTGGACGTGGGCGCTCTGTCCGTGATCGACGCACCTGAGGCGAAGCAGACCTTGAGCAATACCCTGGGCGGAAGCGTATGGGCCTATATGATGGTCCTGGGCTTCCTGGCCGGCGTGGGCGTGGTGATTCTGGAGCTGCTCATGCGGCCCACCCTCACCAATCTCAGCGACGTGGAGACGGTGCTGGGGCTGGAGACCCTGGGGACGATCCCCAGAGACGACAAGTACTTCCGGAAAAAGACCTCCTTTCTTGTGGAGGACGATATCCGGTCCCCCAATGTCACCCAGAACTACTCCTCCGCCGCCTTTATTCTTCGCAACCGCCTGAGCGGAACGCCGACGCCCCACTGCTTCTATGTGACCTCCGCCACCTCAGGCGAGGGCAAGACCATGGTTGCGGCCAATCTGGCCATTCAGCTGTCCGATATGGAGCAAAAGGTCCTGCTGATCGACCTGGATACGAGAAATCCCTCCCTGGGCAAACGGTTCCTGAGCCATGTGGATTATGACCGCAGCCTCAACGCCCTCTATCGGGGGCAGGCCACCCGGGAGGAGTCCATTTTCACCCTGACGGGCTATTTGGATCTGCTTCCGGCTGTGATTGACCGCCAGCCCATCACCATTGACGGCGCGATTTTTGACCTGATCAAGGAGATCTCCCAGGGGTACGACTATGTGATCATGGATACCGCGCCTGTGGGACAGGTCTCGGAAACTCTGAGCCTGAACGAAGTGGCGGATACCGTCCTGTTTGTTCTGAAATATGACAGCGCCACCATTCCGGAGATCCGCAGCGCTTTGGAGAAGCTGGACAAGTCCGGAATCCGGGTCCTGGGCTGCGTGGTGAACGCCGCGCAGAATGTGGCCGGCGCCGCCCTGAACGAGGATCCCGGCGAGCGGAAATCCCGCCGCCGGAAAAATGGAGAGGAAGCCCAGATGATCTGGGAAAAGCCTGCAAACGAAGAGCCCGTTGAGCTTCCGGAGCGGGAAAGCGAAGAGAAAAACGATAAAAAGTCCAGGAAAAAACGGCGCGGACGGAAAGGAAAGCAAACGGAACAGCAGCCCGCCGCGACGGAAGAGACAGCAAGCGAAGAAAAGCCGGCCAGAGCCTCCAGAAACCCATTGGAAGAGCTCCTGGAGGAGGAAGCTCCGGCGGCGGATCAGACCGTCATCAGCGACAGCGAGGCCGCGGAGGCGCTGTTCAGACTAGGCATCGAAGGGAATTGGGAGGATACCCCGGAGGAAGAAACCGGGGAAGGCGAAATATCAGACGCCCCTGATTCCAAATGGATGGAGGATTCGGCGGCCCCCGAAGAAGAAGGCGGCCCCAATCCTGCATTGACTGTGGAGACAGCGGCCCCAATGGAATATGAGGAGCCCGATCCCGAAATCCTTTCGGAAGCCGAACCGTCCTTTGAAGAAGCGCCGATTGCGGACAGCCCGGATTTGATGGAGGATACGACAGAGGAAGCCGCTCCTTCCAAGGAATACAGCCAGTTATTTGAGATGGCCTGGGAGACGGATGCGGAATCCGACGCCGTGCCGGAAGAAGAAAACGGCGAAAAGAAAGAAAAAAAGGACAAGAAGAAAAAGGACAAAAAGAAACAAAAGAAGGGCAAAAAGCAGAAAAAGGGCAAGAAGGAGCCTGACGTGTTTCCGGGAGAAGAATTGTGAGATTTGCCATTCGAGACGACGACACCAGCTATTTCACCAAACCGGAGGAGCTGGAGCAGGCCTACAGCTTTGTGAAGGAGGGCCCCATCTCCCTGTCCGTGGTGCCCTATACGGTCCCGGAGCATGAGAAGGGCGTGACGCCCTATGGGCCCGGCATTCCTTTCGGCTATTACCCGGTGGGCGACAGTTCCGCCCTGGTGGAGTATCTGAAGCGGGGAAGCTACGATCTGATGCTTCACGGCTACAGCCACGAGTATCGGAAAACCGACGGGGGCTGGCTCCCGGAGATGATGTGGAAGGATGAAGGCAGGATTCACCGGGAAATGACCCGGGGAAAAGAATATCTGGAATCGGTCTTTGATCGGCCTGTCCGGGTGTTTGTGGCCCCCAGCAACAAGGTGGATCAAAGGACGATCCGATCTGTGGAGGCCCTGGGAATGCATTACTCCGGCATCATTGACCATCGGGATCGGGATCTCTCCGCCCGCTATGTACTGAATTATATCCGCCGCTGGTCCTACCGGGTGTTCACCGGCCTGCGGATACCGGACGTTCTTGACTATGGCGGTCACAGAGAGATGGTATCCTACCCCTTGGACAACCTTGAAAAGCTGCTCCGGGAATATGCGCTGTGCAGGAAGCGGGGAGCGCCCTTCTCGGTTTATACCCATTACTGGGAGCTGAACAGCAATCCCCAGCGCAAGGCCCTTCTGGAGGCGGTATACAATCACGCAATCGCAGACGGCGCCAGACTTGTGGGCTTGAGCGACTGCTTTTGCTGACCCATCAAAACACGCGGAAAGGAGAGAGGGATCGTCCATGAATATCCGGGACATGATGTACTATATCCTGATTGCCATTCTGCTGCTCTGCGGGTATATCTACCTGCTCCAGGCCGCCGTGAAGCGGACCCAGAATTCCGCGGCCGTTCCGCTGATCTCCGTTCTGCTGCTGGTGATTTATCTGATGATCGGGATTCCTGTGATCGTGATCATCAGCAGACTGGGCAGCATGGAGACGATCCTGCTGTCGCTCCTTCTGCTGGCGTCCTGCGTGTTTCTGGTGCTGGCCGTCAGCGGCCTCATCCGGAACTTCCGGAGCGTCCGCAAGGGCATGATGGGTCTCTTTCTGGTGTATCTGCTGGCGGTGGCGTATATCACCGTGTTTTCCCGGGACGGGACCAATGACGCCACCATCTCCATGATCCGGTTCGACTCCATCGAGGAGGCCATACGTACCCGGTCCCTGGAGCCCATGAATCACATTTTCCTCAACATCGCAATGCTTGTGCCTCTGGGTTTTCTGTTTCCCATGATATGCCCGGAAAAGCTGGGAAAATGGAGCTACGCGCTGGTTCTGGGCATGATGCTCACCACCGCCATAGAGATGACGCAGATGCTCCTGGTTCTCGGACAGGCCGACCTGACGGATATCATCACAAACACCCTTGGCACGCTCATTGGCTATTGGATTTTTGCCGCTGTCCGGCGATTTCACCTGCTTCAGCAGTAATCCGGCAGGATCGGGAGAGGAGGGACCGTGACGACTGAACTGAAACGTGATTACAGCAAGAATGCCCTTCTGGAGTATCTTGTAATATTCTGCGTGTTTTGCCGTCTCGGATTTCCCGGCAATCTTTCCGAAATGCTTGGCGGCAATACGGTCATGCTGGCCATCGACTATGGCTCATCCCTGGTGCAGGTGTTGATCATGCTGATGGCCAGCGGCGATACGCTCAACGACATTCGTCTGATGAACTTTAAGAAAAAGTATTACCCGATCTACCTCATGCTGCTGCTTCTGTTTGCAATGTCCCTGCTGGTCTCCCATTCCAGAATCAAGCAGCTGACGATCATCATCCGCTTTTCCATCACGGCCCTGTTCGGGCTTTGGCTGGCGGATTATTTCAGCGTGAAGCGGCTGCTGGAGATCATCTACTGCGCTCAGGTCGCCATTGTGATTGCCAATCTCCTGACCCTTGTGGTGTTCCCCTCCGCAGGCTACTATGTGGATGAGGGCTACGGCTACATTTTCCGCGGACTTTATACCCAGAAAAACGGCCTGGGTGCGGAAATGGGAGCCCTCCTGGCGCTCCAGACGGTCCTGGGATTTCTCAGAAGGGACGGCAGAGAGGGCCTGACAAGGACGTTTATCGTCCTGTTTGTGGTGCAGGTTTTCCTTCTGGCTGTCAGCCGGTCCACCAGCTCCCTGCTTTCCACGGGACTGACCGTCGTATACCTGATTCTGGTGCGCGCAAAGCAGGGAAGGGGTCGCCGGATCCAGTGGGGACTTGTGTATGCCATCGTCTCCGTGGGCTTCCTGTTTGCCGCGTCCATGATTCTTCCTATGGCAGCGCCGCTGCTGGAGGCCATGGGGAAGGACGCCACCCTGTCCAACAGAACCCCCATGTGGGCGGGCATCATCACCTTTATGCAGGAGGGGCATACGCTCACGGGTTATGGTCTGCTTCAGTTCTGGGAGACGCCCTATGCCCTCCGGATCCTGCAGCTGAGCTTTCCCAGTGACAGCTGGTTCCGGTCTATGGCCTACGGCTCTCATAATGTGATTCTGGAAATGTGGCTGGATGTGGGACTGATCGGCATCGCCGCGTTCCTGACGACCCTGATCATCTGCTTCCGCCATGTGGGAAAGCTGACGCCGGAGCGATATCTCCTGTGCTCCGCCCTGATCATTCCGCAGCTCATCGAGGGCCTGACAGACAGGATGTACACAAACGTAAACTATTCCACCTGCTTTTTCTTTCTTCTGCTGGGGACTGCGTGCTCCTGGGAGGCGGAGGAACGGTCTCCGGGGCATGAACAAAAAGAGATGATGGCGAACCATGAAACAGTCAAACAGTAACCGGTACGGCAAGCTCCTGCGGACGATTCTGATCTCCGGAGGCGCCATGGCCCTCAACGCCCTGATGACGGTTTTCCTCGTGCCGGTGATCTCCAATACGGTGGGGACGGAGGCCTATGGATTTGTCTCCCTGGCGAAAAGCTTCGAGCAGTATGCCATGATCATTACCACGGCGCTCAACGCCTTTGCGGCCCGCTATATCGTGATCGCCTATCATAAGGGCGACAGGGAAACGGCGAACACCTTTTTCTCCTCCACGGTATACGGGGACGCCATTTTAAGCACCGCCCTGTTCCTGGCCGCCATACTTGTGGTTTTGTTTATGAACCGGGTCATGCGCATCTCCCCGGAGTTGGTGCCGGACGTCCGACTGCTGTTTCTCTTTGTCTTTCTGAATTTCTGGATCGTGACCATGTCCACGGCGTTTCAATCGGCGGGCCATATCAAGAACAAGCTGGATGTGGTGGGGGTGTTCAAGACCCTCTCCTATTTTTGTGAGGCTGTGGTGCTGGTGCTGTGCTTCCGGCTGCTGCCGCCCCATGTGTTCTATGTGGGGATCGGCCTCGTGGCTGCGGCGCTGGTCACAGCCTCCGGCGGCATTTGGCTCTGGAGGCGGTATGTTCCGGAGCTCCATATCCGCCGCCGGAGCTTTTCCTGGCAGGCCATAAGGCGTTTGGTGCTGGACGGAGCCTGGACCTCTCTCAATTCCCTGGGGGGCGTGCTGAACGACGGCCTGGATCTGCTGGTCTGCAATCTGATGCTCACGCCTCTGGGCATGGGACAGCTGGCCTTTTCCAAGACCTTTCACTCCCTGTTCGCCAGCGTCTTTGCCCTGGTGGGCCAGGCCTTTGAGCCCCTGTTTCTGAAAAGCTACGCGCAAGGCGACAAAAAGACCCTGCTGGAGGAGCTGCGCCTCTCCATGAAGCTCTCGGGGATGATCGGAAATATCGTGTTTGCGGGCTTTGCGGCCCTTGGCATGGCCTTCTACCGGCTTTGGATCCCCAAGGAGGACATCGCGCTGATCTATGCCCTTACGGTGATTAACAACCTGGCCACGATCCCCAGAGGACCGATGTTTCCCCTGTATTACATCTATGTGCTCACGACCAAAAACCGGTTTCCCACGATCATGACCATCGTCAGCGGGCTGCTCAATGTGCTCGGCATGTACCTGATGCTGCGCTATACGGGCGTGGGGATTTATGCCATCGTCTGGACCACCGCGGTGGTTTCCGCCGTTATTGACTTTATCAGCAATCCGCTGTATATGGCCCATGTGCTGGAGCTTCCCTGGTGGACCTTCTACCCGAGTATCCTGCGGAATCTGTTGTCCTGCGGAATCATGGCGGCGGTCTTTATGGGGCTTGGACGGCTGTACGTGCCGTCCTCCTGGATTAGTCTGATTGTCTCCGCCATGGTCCTGGGCTGTGTGGGATGCGCGCTCCATATGCTGGTGGCTCTCAGCAGCCGGGAGCGGAAAGAGGCTGTCAGGATCATACTGCGGAAAAACAGAGGGAATGAAGAACAGGCTTGAAGAAAAAGGAGGCGGCGACCGTGAATGTGATGATCTATACCGTGTTTTATCCGGCGCCGCCGGAGCTGCGGACAAAGCCGGATACCCTGATCGTACATTATTTCGCCCAGGCGCTGCAAAAGGCCGGGCATCAGGTCCAGGTGGTGCTGCTTTCCGTGTCCCGGCTGCCGTGCATTCTGGAAAACCGATTCCGGGATATTCTTCCCTCTGAGGCGGACTATGTGTATGAGGGCGTTCCGGTCCATCTGTTCCGGTTTCAGGCCCTGATCCCCTATCTCAACTACCCTCACCGCTGGCAGGCGGCTTATATCAACTCCCGCCTGCGAGTCCTCAAGGAAACACTGGGATGGAAGCCCGACAAGGTGTTTGTCCATTTTCCCAGTGTGTTCACCGGCGTCACGGAGATTTTTGCCGACGGCGTGCCGGTGCTGGGGGATTTTCACAACATGGACATTTCCATCTTGAATAAAGCCCACGGGAAAAAGGTCGCGGCCTTCATCAAGGAGTTTGACACCTGGGGCTACCGCAACAGGCGGGTGCGCCAGGGGCTGGAAGCGGTGGAGAACAGGAATATGGCGCCGGTATACTCCGGAATCGACGTGTCCCTTCTGGGAGATGAATCGTCTGTCCGCGCGAAGGCGAAAAAAACGCCTGCACCCATGCGGATTGTATATGCCGGGCAGCTGATTCCGTTGAAAAACGTGGATGTGCTGATCCGGGCGGTAAAAAACCTGTCCTTTGACTGCCATCTCACCATTGTGGGCGACGGTCCGGAGGCGGAGCGGCTCCATGCCCTTGCCGGCGGCGTGCCGGAGATCTCCTTCACCGGCAGATTGTCCCGGGAGGAGACGGTGCAGAAAATGGGGGAAGCTGACGTGTTTATCATGCTCAGCAGCCCGGAAAGCTATGGCCTGGTCTATCTGGAAGCTATGGCCCAGGGGTGTATTACCGTGGCCAGCCGGGGCGAGGGCTTTGACGGCCTGATTGTGGATCAGGAGAACGGATTTCTGGAGGAACCGGGATCGGTGGAGGCGGCTGTCCGGGTGCTGGAGCGGATTCATCGGCTGGACCCGGAAACGTACCGTTCGATCGTGGAAAAGGGGTATGCCATGGCGGCCTCTATGACCGAGGATCAGACGGCCCGGCGGATGCTGGAGATCAACGTCTGATTAAGGGCGGACAAGGATGGGAGTGAGATCATGAAAATCACCAGGCAGGAACTGAAAACGGAAGCCGATCTGTTCGTCCTGAAGGACGTCTGGAGCCGGCTGGAGCAGGGGGAGGAGATGACCTCCTTCCAGACCTATGAATGGCATCGGCTGCTGCTGAAGGAATGGACCGGCTGGAAGCTGCACGCCATTTACAGCAGGTGCTTTGTCTATGTGGCCTGGGACGGGGATGCGGCGGTGATGCTGCTCCCAATCATCGAGTATAAGTTCTCCACCAGGACGAAGTGGTTCGGCAGTAAAAAGGGAATCTATCTCCTGGGACACGGGAGTTACTCGGACTATCTGAACGCCGTCTTTGTCACGTTCCGGGAGGACGCCTTTTCGTCGATCCTGGATGCGCTGCGAAAGGACTTTCCCGGGAAGCGGCTCTGCCTGACCAGCGTTCGGGAGGATTCCAGCCTTGCTGCTTACCTGCTGGCAAAAGGCGCTGCCTGCGAGGAGTTTACAGTGGCCGTATCCCTGAAAATGAAGGAGAGTCCGGAGGCCTATCAGGCGTCTCTGTCCAAAAAAACCAGAGCCAATCTGCGAAAGGCTGTGAACCGGATCAACCGGGACGGCATTGATTACGAGATCGAGGTCCTGGGCAGGATCGAGGATCAGGCGCTGCTGGATGAAATGGTGAAAATCCACGTGAAAAGGATCCTTGTCAAGAATACTAAGCATGACGGGATACTGCACATGCTTTCAGCGGAAATACGGAAGGCGTACCGGAAATACAGAGACCTTCACAACAATATCATCGCCATGAGCATGGCGGAAAACGAGAATTCCCGAATCGTGCTGATCAAAATGAACGGACAGCTTGCGGGATACGAATATTGCCTGCGGGAGGCCCAATGTTATCGCCTTGTACAAACCTGCTTTGACGAAAAGTATAAGTTTTATTCTCCGATGTTCAAAGGTATTTTTGATTTTATTATGCAATGCCATGAGGACCGGAGTCTTCGGGAAATCGACTTTACTAGAGGCGACGAAGAATACAAGCGTTCGCTGGGTGGCGAGGAAACGAGGCTGTATCAGTTCACTCTGTGACTAAGTGCAAAGCGGGAGGTATAAAATGGCAGCTCCTTTGGTATCGGTGGTGATCCCTACGTATAATCGGGCGGCTGTCGTGGAACAGGCGATCCGGAGCGTCCTGGATCAGACCTATGGAAATCTGGAGCTGATCCTTGTGGACGACGGTTCCACAGACAACACCCGGGACGTTGCGGCGGCCATTGACGATCCGCGGCTCCGATATGTGTATCAGGAAAACGCCGGGGCCTGCGCCGCCCGGAACCATGGTGTGGCGCTGGCCAAAGGGGAGTTTATCGCGTTCCACGACAGCGACGATATCTGGTGTAAAGAGAAGCTGGAAAAGCAGATGGAGGCGATGGAAAAAAGCGCCTGCGACGTGCTCTTCTGCAAGCTGGCCATGAAGACACGCGAAGGGGAAACGGTCGTATACCCCAAGTATATCGGCCAGGGTCCAGTCTCCCGGCAGAACGATATTTTCGGCGTGGGGACCCAGACGGTCCTTACAAGAGCGGAGGTCTGCCGGGAAGAACGGTTTGACGAGGCCATGCCACGTTATCAGGATTTTGAATGGCTGTATCGGGTGTCCGGCCGGTATGCGGTCGAATGCCTGGATGAGCCCCTGGTGGAATATCGGATCGGGCAGGATTCCATCAGCACAAACTACGGGAAGATGGAAGCGGCGCTGCGTCTGTTTCTTCAAAAGCATCCCGGAGTCCGGCGGGAAAGCCCTCTGGTTTCCATGCACGCCGTCCGCAATCTCCTGGAGGGAATCCGGGGATCGGCAAAGGCGGGAAAGCCCAGGGATGCCGTTCAGTTCGCCGGGCTTCTGCCGCGTTATTATCCGGGACTGATCCGGTATCTGGCTGCAAAACGCAGGATGAATCCAAGCAAAGCGAGATGAGATTTGTGACCCAGCATGTGTTTATCTGTGGAGCGAAATCCATTGGGCAGTACGGCGGCTATGAAACCTTTGTGGAAAAGCTGCTGGAGCAGCATGAGGGACTGGACGGAATCGAATACCATGTGGCCTGCAAGCACAACGGCGAGGGATACATGGACGAGCGCCGTCTTTCCGGCGTCAGCGAGACCGTATTGGACGAAGCGGGCGAGGTGACGGAGTTCCGATATCGGGGGGCCCATGTGTTCAAGCTGAAGGTGCCGAACATCGGACCGGCGGTGGCCGTCTGGTATGACGCCCATGCGGTGCGCTATGCCCTTCGGTACTGCCGGGAGCATAACATAGAAGCGCCCATTTTCTACATCCTGACCTGCCGGATCGGCCCTGTAATCGGGCGATATAAGCGGGAGCTGGAGGCCATGGGCGGAAAACTCTTTCTGAATCCGGATGGCCACGAATGGAAGCGGGCCAAATGGAGCGCTCCGATCCGGCGCTATTGGAAGCTGTCCGAGGGGCTCATGGTGAAGCATTCCGACCTGGTGATCTGCGATTCCGAAAACATCCGGCGGTATATCCGGGAGGAATATAAGGCCTTTGACCCGGAAACAGCGTTTATTGCATACGGATCGGATCTGACGCCCTCGGCGCTGCCGGACGACGATCCGAGCTTCCGTGGCTGGCTGGAGGAAAAAGGGCTTCAGCCGGAGAAATACTATCTGATCGTGGGCCGTTTTGTGCCGGAGAACAATTATGAGACCGTCATTCGAGAGTTTATGGCTTCGGATACTGACAAAACGCTTGCGATTATCACCAACAGCAACGAGAAGCTGATGCGAAGCCTGGAGGAGCGGCTCCATTTCAAAAAGGACCCCAGGATTCGGTTCGTGGGGACCGTCTATGACCAGGCGCTGCTGAAGAAGATTCGGGAAAACGCCTGGGGCTATTTTCACGGTCATGAGGTGGGCGGCACCAATCCCAGCCTGCTGGAGGCGCTGGGAAGCACAAAGGTGAACCTGGCGCTGGATGTGGGCTTTAACCGGGAAGTGGCGGAGGACGGAGCGCTTTACTGGACCAAGCAGCCGGGAAATCTGCGCCAGGTGATCGAGCAGGCGGAACAGCTCAGCGAGCAGGCGCGCAGCGCCCTTGGAGAAAAAGCCAGAGAACGGATCCGTACAGCCTACTCCTGGGAGCGGATCGGAGACCAATACGCGGCGGTGTTTCTGAGAACGCCCGCATTGGCGCTCCATGGAGAAAGCGGTGGAGACAGATGAAACAGGGACTGCTGATCGTTGGGAACCAGGTGCCGGAGGATTGGGAATTCCGCAAAGGCGTGGAGACGGCCACGGGGGAAAAATGGAATGTACGGGTCTGCGTGATCAATCGCTTTGACGGGATAAGAAAATATACCCGTTATCTCACATTCTTTCTGGGGCCGCTTCAAATTTTCTTCCGGCGGAACCGATATTCCAAAATCCTCTCCTGGGAGCAGTTTCTTGCGTTGATGATCGCGTTTTACTGCCGCCTGTTTCATGTGAGAAGCTGTCCGCCGATCTATGTGATGGCGCTGATCTACAAGCCGAAAAAGGGGCTGATCGGGCGGCTCTTTGCCTGGTTTGTCCGGTATGCGGTGACCTCCCGCTATGTGAAACGGATCATCGTCTACAGCAAGAGCGAGGTGGCTTACTATTCCGAGCTGTTCGGCGTGTCCGAAGAGAAATTCTTCGTGGAGGTCCTGGGCATTGAGGATCGGCCGGACCTGCGCTGTGCAGGGCCGGATGCGCGCGAAAAGTATTATTTGGCGCCGGGAAGAAGCAACCGGGACTATGATTTCCTTCGGAGTGCCTGGCCGGAGGACGGCAGCACGATCTATGTGGTCTGCGATGTGGAAACCGCCGAGGATGCGGGCCGGATCCGATACCTGAAAAACTGCCATGGAGACGAATACCTGAGACTTCTGGCCGGATCCTATGCCGTTCTGGTGCCGCTCCAGTCGGAGAAAATATCCTCGGGCCAGATGGTGTTTTTGCAGTCTGCCATGCTGGGAAAGCCCGTGATCACCACCTGGAATGAAACCGTCGGCGACTATGTGGAGGACGGGGAGACGGGCGTCGTCATCGAAAAAACGGAAACCGCTCTGTGCCGGGCGCTGGAAGCGCTGGATGATCCGGACCGCTATCAACAGATGTCCCGGCGGGCCAGGGAAGTGTTTCTCAGCCGGTTCAGCCTGTTTGACATGGGAAAACGGGTGGGAGCGCGGATCACAGGGGATCTTTCCGAATAAAGAATACAGAAATACAGCCGCCCGCTTCTGCCTTGGAATGTGAGCGGCTCGTTTCGCGTTCCCTGCCTGTTGACGCGGACTATATAATAGAACCGGAAATACCGATATTTGTAATCTGGCTGCAACAATGCTTTGCCGTTTGCGTCTATGAAGGCGTTTATATCACAGGCGTCGAGGCGCTTCAGCCCGACGATGGGGAGATTCCCGCGTGGTGGGTCATGGAGACCATCGCCGACAACCTGATCGCTTTGAACAATTCCGATTCCCGGTAAAAAAGGTTGACTTTGCCCCTGGGGCAGCCGATAAAATGGGCACATAAGGAGGGGCTTTCCATGAAACGACAGGAAATCTGTGATAAAACCGGCCTGACGCCCAAGGCGCTGCGGCTGTATGAGGAAAAGGGCCTTATCACCCCAGCCAAAGAGGGCCTGCACAATAAGACCCGGGTTTACTCCCAGGAGGACCTGGAGCGGTTGCAAATCATTGCCACCCTCCGGAAGGCCATGTTCACCCTGGAGGAGATCCGGCGGATGCTGGACGCGCCGGAGACCATTCAGGTCATCTTTCCCCAGTATCTGGCCTGGCTCCGGGCGCAGCAGCGGAAGATCACCGACCTGCTGGCCGCCTCGGAGCAGGTGGACCTGGGGGAGATCAAAACCGCGAAGGACCTGACCGGCCAAATCGAAAGCGCCGCCCGGAGTCTGCCCATTCCGGCCTCGGATATTCATTTCCGGTTCCGGGCGCTTGATGAGCTGGAGGTGGCCCGGACCTCGTTCACCACGGAGCAGCAGATGGACCGGCTGCTGCCGGGAAGCGCGGCCTATCGCTCCAGCGTGGTGGCCATCTCCCGGGACAAAATGGACAACACTTTAGCCTTCAATTCTCAGCTCAACGACACATGGCAGGCGAACGGAGACGGCGGCAGGCGGGTGGGGGACAGAACGGCGGAGCTGACGTTCCCGCAGAGGCTGCTCCGCTGGGGCATCGACCTGCTCATCCTGCTGCTCCTCTTTCTCGCGTGGCAGAACGGGACGCTGTTCCCGGTTGCTTACGGCCTGATCCCAGCGGCGCTTCTCCGCCTGGCTTTCTTTTGGAAGGACCAGAACGCGGAGAAAAAACGCTGGATCGCAGCCATAGGCGCCCAGGCGGATTTCTCCGAGGATCGGAGACGGGTTTTCCGGATTGCAGGCATTATCCTGCTGCTTCTGACTGTGGTGGCTATTTCCAGCATCGGTCTCATGGAGATCATGCGCCCGGTGGAGCCTGTGGGCGGACCATCCACGGCGAACCTGGATATGGACGAATTCTTTGAGAATATGCCCATGCGGCAGCTCTTTCGTATGGACCGGCCCGAGGGCTACGCAAGAGAGGATTTCTTCTATTCTTTGGCCCCGGAAAAGATCTATTTTTCCGTCAAGTATTCCAAGAAGATCTATTCCATCGACGCAGACTATCAGAACCTGACGGAGATCACAGACAAGGCCTGCTTCGCCAGAGGCTCCCTTTCCGCAGTGGATGCGCCGGAGGAGCGGCCCTGCAGCCTGATCTGGTATGACGGCGGTCTTTACTTCCTTGCTTCCGACAACCGCAGCTATACAACCGGGCGGTATTATCTGATGCGCCACGAGACTGGCGGCAAGGTAAGACCGCAAAAGCTGTGTTCAGGCGGCTTTGAAGCCCTGGGCCTCAGCGATGACGGGAAGATCATTCTCTACACAAGACCCGATTCCAAGTGGACCGAGGTCCTGCGGGTCGATCCGAAAACGGGGGAACCGGATACATGAGCATCCGGACAGACGCAATCTTCCGCACAGTTAATAGTACAGAAATCGCCGTCAGAGGCGTCTGGCGGCGATTTCTCAAAACCACGTATAAAGAGTAATTCCCTGAAGCTCTACAGCTTCAGGGAATTGTTGGTTGCGGGAGCCGGATTTGAACCGACGACCTCCGGGTTATGAGCCCGACGAGCTACCCCTGCTCTATCCCGCGTCATAGTGTAATCATTATAATATAACGCAGCCGGAATGTCAAGCCCTTTTTTCCATTTCCTATGTCCGTGCCGAATGGGTCTATTCCGGATGGGAATATCCAAGGGGTGAAAAAGAATTGAAAACTATTTCCGGGCGGGGTATGATAGGCATAACGATAAAAAGGAGATGATACCATGGAAGATACCCTGCGACTTAACCCCAATGCCTTTACCCTGAAATCGCTGGAGGTGGAGGGGAAAACCGTAGCCTATCGGGAGTATAAGAGCCTTTGCTACTGTGCCAATCCTGTGGATGACGACTATCAGAGCCTGGATATCCGGGTCCCCGTATCCGTGGACGGCAGGGAAGTGGACGCCTCTCACGCGCCGGTCCTCTTTGCGGTCAATGTGGCCGGCTATACGGCGTCTCCCAATAAGGGAGATCATAGGATGGGCGGTCCCGGCGGCCCCGGCTCCCATGCGGACCCTCACGGAAGAGGTCCCGGCGGTCCTCCTATGGGCGGTCCTGGCGGACCTCCTCCCGGCGGTCCCGGGGGTCCCGGCGGCCCCGGTGGGAAGGGACCGGACTACGTGGCGAATCTGGCGCTCAGCCTGGGCTTTGTCTGCGTCAATCCCGGCGTTCGCGGGAGAAACTGCGCGTGGCCTGACGGAGATCCCAGAGCCAAGGACGGCAAGTATTACGGAAAGGCCCCGGCGGCTATGGTGGATCTGAAGGCGGCGGTGCGGTATCTGCGGCATAACGCGGACCTGATCCCCGGAGACATGGACCACATCGTCACCCATGGCGGCAGCGCCGGCGGCGGTCTGTCCTGCCTGCTGGCGGCCTCCGGCGACAGCCCGGAGTATGAGCCTTATCTCAAGGCCATCGGCGCTGCGGAGGAATCCGACAAGGTGTTTGCCTCCGCCTCCTTCAGCCCGGTCATGAATCTGGAGAACGGGGACTGTGCCTACGAGTACGAGTGGAGCCATGTGCCCTATTCCGGCGGGCCCTTCGGCCATCAGGAGCCTGAGCTGGTGAACCAGGATATGGCGGCGGAGCTGAAAAAGATCTACGCGGAGTATCTGGACCGGTGCAACCTCACCGGCCACGGCGATTTCGGAAAGCTCACGGTGGAGAATCTGGCGGACTACATGCTTCGGGAATACCTGTTCCCCGAGGCCAGGCGGTTTATGGACAGGAAGTCCGAGGCCGAGCAAGCAGCATATCTGGAGAAGAATCCCTGGCTGCATCGGGAAGGGGAGGGCTATACCTTCACCTTCGAGGATTTTGCCGCCCACGCAGGCCGGGAAAAGGATCTGCCTGCCTTTGACGAATTCCCTCTGAACAACGCCGAGACGCTTGTGTTCGGCAGCGCCACGGAGAACGCCCGCCACTTCACGGATTTCGCCCTGCAAAAGGCCACCGGCGATCCGGACGCCAAGGTGGATCCGGAGCTCCGTCACATTGCGGAGATCTTCAACCCCATGTGGCATGTGCTCCAGAAGAATCCCGGCTGCGCCGGCTACTGGTGGATCCGGCACGGCGGCTTGGACGGCGCCACGTCTGTGCCTACGGTCCTGAATCTGGCCACGGCCCTGGAGAACCTGGGAAAGGATGTGAACGCCAGGATCATCTGGGACGGCGGCCATTGTGAGGACGACGATCCCGAGGGGCTTGTGGCCTGGTATTGCAGGATCTGCGGGTACAACCCGGCGGAATAGGATATTCCTGCATCTTTTCCCTTCTCCCCCCTTTACAATCCCGCGGAAGGTGCTATAATACCGACTTGGAAAGATTCTATGTTCGGGAGTGAGCGCACATGAAAAAGTGGGTTGCAAAGATCAATGAAGAGGACAGCGACTTCGGCGATGAAATCCTGCTGGGCATCGCAGGCGGGGAATACGGATTTGAAGTGATCCTGAGCAACGGGGATGATTCCGGCGTTCTTCCGGAGGCGTCCATCGAGGAAGCCATGGAGTCTCTGGAGGACTATTACGGCGGGTATGACACCTTCGTATGGCTGGAAGACGAAGATAATTATTAATGCGGCAATTAATATTGCCATATTAATAATAATAGATTTAAGCCGCTTTGTTCGCCGCAAATGCGGCAACCGCAAAGCATGGCAATGAATACTCCGGCAATATAGGGCTATCCCATGTTGCGGGTTTTTAATTGCCGGAGTTATAATATGCCTGAAAAGGACCTCCGGATTGGCCGGAGGTCCTGATTTTATCCCGGCATAAACAGGAATCTTGGCAGCTTTCAGAAAATGTGGTATGCTGTATGTATGAGGTTCAGCAAAGAGACTGCGAGGCGAATCGGCATGAAGGACAGAAAACATAACGGAATCATGTGGATGGCCCTTTTGGGCGGTATCCTTGTGGCGATCATTCTGGTGTTCGGAACGCTCTGGACCGGCAGAACTGCCCGGCGGGACACGGAAGCTGCCGTGCGCTCCGTGAGCCTTTTATACCTGGATGAGCTGGCAGGCCGCAGAGAGCAGGTGGTGGAGGACAACCTTGCCGACAATATCAACGTGATCCACATCGCCATCGGGATGATGACGGAGGAGGATCTGAGCGACGCGCAGCACCTGCAGGCCTATCAGGCCCGAATGAAGCTGCTGTTCAACCTGGAGCGCTTTGCGTTTGTGGATGACAAAGGCCTCATCTATACGGCCCTGGGAACCCAGACGGACATCGATCAGTATGCCTTTGACTATCACGCCATTTCGGAGCCTGAAATCTCCATCAAGAATTTGGAGAGTCAGGATAAAAAGGTGGTTATCGCCGTTCCTATCGAGCCCATCCCCTTCGCGGGCGAGGAGCTTGTGGTCTGCTTTATGGAGATCGACATGGATGTGATGCTCCAGGGCGTCTCCATGTCCGCCCAGAGCACGGAGGCCACCTTCTGCAATATCTATACAAAAGACGGCGTGGCGCTTAGCAATACGGTGCTCGGCGGCCTCGCTGTGGAGGACAATCTGCTGGTGGCGCTGGAGCAGGCAAAGTATGAGGAGGGCTCCTCCCTGGAGCATATCCGCAGTGATTTTTCCGAGGGCAGAAAGGGCGCCGTCTCCTTCACCTACAATGGAATCCAGGAGACTCTAAGCTATGTACCCGTGTCCGGGACGGACTGGCTGCTCACCTATCTGATCCGGGAGAGCGTCATCACCGATCAGATTGACTCCGTATCCCAGGGCATTATCCGGCGAAGCCTGATGCAGTCCGCCCTGACGGCCATTGTGTTGCTCGCCCTGTTTGCCATTATCATTCTGCAGACCCGGCGCTCCGCCGCCATCGCCATGGAAAAGGAGAGCGCGGAGATTGAGAACCGGGTCAAAAATCAGGAGCTTGAGGAACGGATCAAGCTTCAGGAGCAGCTTTTGGAGGAGGAGCGGAAGCGCCGGCAGCAGAACAAGCTGATCACCGCCCTCGGATCAGACTATCGAAGCCTCTACTATATCGACCTGGACGAAAACGACGGCATCTGCTATCAGGCGATTGCGGGGATCGACAACGCCCTGCGGCCAGGCCAGGTGTTTAACTACTTGGACGAGCTGACGCGCTATGCCAATGAGAACGTGACGGAGCAGTATCGGGAGGAATTCCTTACGTTCCTGAGCCCCGAAAACATCCGAAACGCCCTGGACCACGACCGGGTCAGCTCCTTCCTCTACATGGTGCGCCGGAACGGCGTCGATCTCTATGAACGCGTCCGGGTGGCAGGGGTCCGGCGCCCCGAGGATCGGGACGATCATATCGTCCACGCGGTGGGCATGGGCTTTACGGATGTGGATACGGAGACAAGAAAATCCATGGCCCAGGCCGAGGTCCTGCGGGACGCGCTTTCCGCTGCCGAGGACGCCAACAAGGCAAAGACGGCGTTCCTGTCCAATATGAGCCACGAGATCCGTACGCCCATGAACGCCATTATCGGCCTGAACAGCATTGCCATGAACGATCCGGACGCCACGGATAGAATCAAAGAATATCTGGAGAAGATCGGCGCTTCGGCCAACCATCTGCTCAATATCATCAACGACATCCTGGATATGAGCCGCATCGAGTCCGGGCGCATGGCCATCAAGAGTGAGGAATTCTCCTTCGCCAAGGCGCTGGCCCAGGTCAATACGATCATCAGCGGTCAGTGCAGCGAAAAGGGCCTGAAGTACGAGTGCAGGACCCAGGGCGACGTCCGGGATTACTACATCGGCGACGACATGAAGCTCCGCCAGGTGATGATCAACATTTTAGGCAACGCCGTGAAGTTTACGCCGGAGGGCGGCAGCGTGACCATGACAGTGGCGGCCATTGCGCGGTTTGACGGAAAGTCCACCCTGCGCTTCACCGTCAGCGACACGGGCATCGGCATGAGCAGGGAGTATCTGCCCAAGCTCTTTGAAGCCTTTACCCAGGAGGATTCCTCCAACACCAGCCGCTATGGCAGCACCGGTCTCGGTATGCCCATCACAAAGAATATTGTAGAGCTCATGAACGGCAACATCGAGGTGGAAAGCGAAAAGGGGAGAGGGACCACCTTCACCGTGACGGTGACCCTGCTGGATTCCGATCGGAAGAATGAGGACGAGGACAGCGCGGTCCATCCCCATGAGATGTGCGTGCTGGTCATCGACGACGATCCCATTGCCTGCGACCACGCCCAGGTGGTCCTGGGACAGGTGGGCGTCAACTGCGAAAAGGCCCTGTCCGGCGAGGAGGGTCTGGAAATGGCAAGGGTGCGCCATGCCAGACGGGAGCCTTACAACCTGATCCTGGTGGACTGGAAAATGCCCGGAATGGACGGAGTGGAGACCACAAGACGCATCCGGGAGACCGTGGGCAACGAGACGCCGGTGATCATTCTGACCTCCTACAACTGGGACGAAATCGTCGACGAGGCCAAGGCGGCGGGCGTGGATTCCTTCGTGGCAAAGCCCCTGTTTGCCGGAAGCGTGATGGACGAGTTCCGGGCGGCGTTCAACAAGAAAAACGCAGAGCTTCTCAAGCAGACTGCCGACCTGACCGGCAGGCGGATTCTCCTGGCGGAGGATATGGCGGTGAACGCGGAGATCATGATCATGGTACTCTCCATGCGGGAGATGGTCGTGGAGCACGCGGAGAACGGACGGATCGCCGTTGACATGTTCCGGGACCACGAGCCGGGCTATTATGATGCGATCCTCATGGATGTGCGTATGCCGGAGATGGACGGTCTGGAGGCAACGAGGACGATCCGCGCCATGGACAGGGCCGACGCGAAAACGATCCCCATTATTGCGCTGACCGCCAACGCCTTCGACGAGGATGTGCAGCGCAGCATGCAGGCGGGGCTGAACGCCCACCTGAGCAAGCCGGTGGAGCCGGAAGCGCTGTTCGGCACCCTGGAGGGGCTGATCCAATGACATACATAAACAAAGCATCCTCCCTCCCGGGGATGTTATGTTATGCATGAAGAAATCTCTTTTATGCCGATTACAGCAGATCCTGTACCAAAACACATAAGAATTTTGTTTTTGTTTCCGAATGGAACAAAATTTGCTATACTGGAGACAGAAAACCCGCAAGCAAGGAGTGTGGAAAATGTCGCTTAAGTATAAAGAATTGCTTTCTCCGGTCAAGTTGGGCAACGTGGTCCTGCGGAACCGGCTCATCGCTACGCCCTCCAACCCTCATTTCATCCAGGCCACGGAGAAGTGGCCCACGGAGGCGCTGATCACCCACTACGCAAACAAGGCCAAGGCCGGGGCGGCCATCGTCACCTGCAAGGGCAACAACCCGGTGAAAACCACGGACCCCCACTCTCTGGCTCTGGATATTCACCGGGGAGAGCATCAGCACATGTTCGCCCAGGTGGCGGATATGGTCCACTACTACGGAGCCAAAGCCTCTTATCTGGTCCTGCCGGACATGAACATCGTCAAGGGCTACGACGCCTCCGACGGGGTTTTGTCCGAGTTTGTGGCCGGTGACGGCTCCAAGGCGGAGTACGGCAAGGCGGCGCCCAAGGAGCTGCTGCTCCAAATGGTAGAGGCCTACGCGGAGGAAGCCAAGCTGGCCAAATCTCTGGGCTTTGACATGTGCTTTATGCACATGGCCTACCGGCTCATGTTCCCGGGACGGTTCCTGTCGCCGCTTTCCAACAAGCGTACCGACGAGTTCGGCGGCTCCGTCGAGAACCGGGCCAGATTCCCCCTGATGATCTGCGAGGCAATCAAAAAAGCATGCGGTAAGGATTTTCTCGTGGAGATCTCCATCTCCGGACGGGAGGACGACATGTTTGAGGGCGGCCTGACCATCCAGGATCAGATCGAATTTGCGAAACTGGCAGCGGGCAAGGTGGATATCCTCCAGATCCGGGGCGGCTCCATCGATCCCTCCCAGCCCACCTACTTAGACCCCAGAGAGATCCCCCAGCGGGAGAATGCCGCCGCCATCCGGAAGGGCATCCGGGAAGCGGGTATCGAGAACCTTTACATCGACGTGGTGGGCGGCTGCCAGGATCTCCGCCTCTGCGAAGAGATTCTGGAGAAGGGCGAGGCGGACTTCATTGGCGGCGCCCGGGCCTTCATCGCCGACCCCAACTGGGGCAACAAGGCCTATGAGGGCCGGAACGAGGACGTGGTGCCCTGTCTCCGTTGCAACAAGTGCCATGTGGCAGGTCCGGGCAATTGGAACACGGTTTGCTCTGTGAACCCGGAATGGGGATTGGAGCATAAAGTCGAGCGTATTGTCCAGGCTCCCACCCTGAAAAAGAAAATCGCCGTCATCGGCGGCGGCCCTGTGGGCATGGAGGCGGCCATTTTGGCTGCACAGCGGGGCCACAGCGTCACGCTTTACGAAAAGGAGGACCACCTGGGCGGTCTGCTCTGCGCCATGGATGGGGTGGCGCTGAAATGGACTGTGACCCGGTTCAAGGACTACCTGATCCGGCAGATCGGCAAGTCCGCCGTGAAGGTTTGTTTAAAAACCGCCGCCACGCCGGAAATGATCCAAGCCGGGAACTTTGACGAGGTCATCGTAGCCATCGGCTCCGAGCCTCTCTATCCGCCCATTCCAGGTCTTACCGGGGACAATGTGGTCCCGGCGACCCGCACCGTGCAGGAAGAACCGAATATGGGTGAGCATGTGGTGGTCATCGGCGGCGGCGAGATCGGCGTGGAGATGGGAATCTATCTTGCACGACGCGGTCATAAGGTGGAGCTCATCGAGATGGGGGATACCCTGTCGCCCGAAAGCGTACCGGTCCATTTCCGCAGCATCTTCGAGAAGACCTGGGAGGCGCAGGAGGGCTTCCATTACCATCTGAACGCCCGCTGTGTGGGCGTGGACCCGGACGGCGTCCGCTATATGGACGGAGACGGGAACGAGCACAACCTCCCCGCAGACAAGGTCCTTCTTGCCGCAGGCATGAAGGCCAGGCAGGACGAGGCCATGACCTTCCTGGACGGCAATGTTCGCACCCACATGATCGGCGATTGCTTAAAGGTGGGCTGCATCCAGACCGGTCTCCGGGCCGCCTACGGTCTGGTGAACAATATCTGATACTATTCACGGATTAAAACATGAAGTGTTTTAATCGGGACGGCCTTTTGCCTCTGCCCCGCATATCATGCGGGGAGTGAGATTTTTCCTTACTACCGCTTGCGGGCTGCAAGGCTGCAAGCAGCGGAGTAGCCGCCACTGATAGAAATCAAGATTTCTATCAGTGAGTAGTATGATGATCGTTCAGGGGCTGCCTCTTCGTGAGACAGCCCCTTGCCGATTTTTGCATATCATGCTGTATGGCGCAATTTGCCCGTAAACAGAGCGGCGGCGGTTCGTCCCATCCATAAATACAAATTGCCCCTTTCCTATGTACGCAAAAAGATGTATAATCACATATAATGACGTCAATGCGGAGTGAGGCGAATGGAAAACAAGCGTGAAATCAACGGACTGCAGCCCTACCTGTCACCGATGGCAGTCTGGGCCCTGTCTGCGGGAACCGCCATCGGCTGGGGCTCCCTGGTTGTCACCAGCGGGACATACCTTTCCCAGGCGGGACCATTAGGGTCGATCCTCGGATTGCTGATCGGCCTGGCCATGATGCTGATGGTGGCGAATCACTATCACTTTCTGGCGAACCGTTACCCCGGCACCGGCGGACTCTACAACTATGTGAAGTATATCTTCGGCTATGACCGCGCCTTCCTGGTTGCCTGGTTCATGTTTCTGATCTATATCGCCATCTTCTGGGCCAACGCCACCAGTGTGCCCCTGTTCGCCAGGTACTTCCTGAATCATGTCTTCAGCTTCGGCTATCTCTATACGATCTTCGGCTATGAGGTCTATCTGGGAGAGGCTATGATCACGCTGGCAGCCATCTTCCTTGTGGCGCTGCTCTGCATGAACAGCAAAACGGCCACTGCCCGCAGCATGGTGGTCATGGCTCTGGTTTTCACCGTGGGTATCACGGTCTGCTTTGTCGCCGCCATGATTGGTCATGGCAGCACAGATATGACCCTGGAACCTGCCTTCATCCCGGATAAAAGCGCCCTTCGCCAGGTGATGCGCATTGCCTTTATTTCCCCCTGGGCCTTTATCGGCTTTGAAAGCGTATCCCACTCCGCGGCGGAGTATAAGTTCAAACACAGCAATATGTTCCGCGTCCTTCTGATCTCTCTGATCACCACCACGGCTCTTTACATCTTCGTGATCCTGCTCAGCATCACCGCCTATCCCGAAGGCTGCGAAAACTGGCTGGATTACATCCGCCGTCTGGATGAATTTCAGGGGATCGATGGGCTTCCGGCCTTTTATGCTGCCCGCTATTATCTCGGCGACGTGGGCGTCTATATCCTGATGGCCTCCCTGCTGGCCCTGGTGCTCACCAGCCTGATCGGCACCCTGCGGACCATCAGCCGCCTGTGCTATGCGGTGGCCCAGGACGGCATCCTCTCCCAGCGCTTTGCCACATTGAGTGAAAAGCAGATTCCGGTCAATGCCATTATTCTGGTGGTCATCGTATCTCTGCCTATTCCGTTTCTGGGAAGAACAACCATCGGTTGGATCGTGGACGTCACCACCATCGGCGCCACCATCCTCTACGGTTTTGCCTCCGCTGCGGTATTCAAAGCCGCGAGACAGGAGGGGCTGAAGAAGGACCGGTTTATCAGCGGCCTGTGCCTGTTGATCCTTGCGGCGTTCCTGGTGGTTCTGCTGATCCCGGAGATCTTCTCCGATCAGACCATTGAGACGGAGACCTATATTCTGCTGACCGTCTGGACTTTCCTTGGAATTCTCTTCTTCAACCGGGTCATCCGCAAGGACCATGCCAGACACTTCGGTAAGGCCATTGTGGTCTGGATCGCCCTGCTGGCCTTTATCGTTCTCATGACCATGACCTGGGTGGAGCGGGTGAACGAGATCAGAGAGGACGCAGTGGTGGATGAGATTGCCAGCTATATGGACGGCACGGCAGACGGCGAAACCATGTCCATGGATCAGGAGGAATTCCTGGATATTCAGCGAGAGCGGCTGCATGATGCGGACAATCAAAGCGTTCTGATCATCGCCGGACTTTTCGGCCTGTCCCTGGTGGTGCTGCTTATCAATTTCCTCTCCATGCAAAAGTGGGAGAAGCAGGCCATCCACGAACGGGACGCCGCACGGACGGTGGCCTACAGGGATTCCCTTACAGGCGTCAATAGCAAGCATGCGTTTTCCGATAAGGAAATCGAAATTGAGGAGCAGATCGCCCGGGGCGAAGCAGGACCCTTTGGAGCCATTGTATGCGATGTGAACGGTCTGAAACAGATCAACGACACCCTTGGTCATAAGGCGGGGGATGAGTATATCCGTTCTGCCTGCCAGCTGCTCTGCGACTATTTCAAGCACAGTCCTGTGTTCCGGATCGGCGGCGATGAATTTGTGGTAGTGCTCCAGGGACGGGATTACGACAGCCGCTATGAGATCATGCAGGCGATCAATGCGCAGATCGAGCGCAACCTCGGCAGGGGAGAGGTCGTGGCTTCTCTTGGCCTCGCGGAGTTTGATCCGCAGACCGATCACACCTTCCACGATGTGTTTACGAGAGCTGACGAACGGATGTATGCGCGTAAAATGCAGCTCAAGAGTATGGGCGCCGTAACGAGGGATTGAATTCCTGGCGCGTGGTGAGCTGATCCGGCAATGCAGTTTTTGGGCGTTCCAAAATGGGAGCGCCCATTTCTGTCAGAATGAAAACGCTGCATGGATAGTATTTCTGCAATAGATTGTGGGACGGTCCAAGGCTTTTCCTTGACAGAACCGTTTTTTTCGGATAAAATATTCTGGCTATATGTGTTGGAGGCGCAATCATATAAAACGGCCGCCACCTGGACAGCAGTCGGATCGAATCCGCCTGAGCCTCAAAAAGTGAATATGCCCCAGTAGCTCAGTCGTATAGAGCGGCCGCCTCCTAAACAGCAGTCGGTTCGAATCCTTCTGAGCCTCAAAAAGTGAATATGCCCCAGTAGCTCAGTCGTATAGAGCGGCCGCCTCCTAAGCGGATGCTGTTCATCCGCGAATGGCACGTTTTTTACCATAATTTTATATTTGTCCTGATAGCTCAGTTGGATAGAGCGGCCGCCTCCTAAGCGGCAGGTCGGGGGTTCGAGTCCCTTTCAGGACGCCAGAAACGTCGTAATTTC
>CAJOHR010000009.1 GCA_905234425.1 uncultured Oscillospiraceae bacterium
TGAGGAGCGCAGCGACGAAGAATCTTGCGTCAACCGGGAAGGAAAGATCCTTCGCTGCGCTCAGGATGACGCAACATACCTCTCAGGTGACGCAACATATCTCGACAAATCCCACTACGCAGCGGTCCCGGGCCGGCTGGGCCGGTCCGGGACGCAAACATTTCCTTTATGGGCGCCTCAGGAAAGAGCTTTTAGATCTTCGTGTCCTGGGGACGGGTCATCGGCACGTCGGGCTCCTCTTTTTCACGCTGTTTATTGCGCACCTGCGCGGGGATCACAGAATCGCTTCCACCTGCTCCCGCTCGGGCATGGAGCGGATGGCGCCCTTCTTCGTGGTGACCAGATAGGCCGCCGTGTTGGCGAAGCGGAGCATGGCGTGGAGGTCCTGCTCCGTCAGATTTTCGAGGCCGTGGTCCAGCACGAAGTTCAGCACCGAGGCGCAGAAGGTGTCGCCTGCACCGGTGGTCTCGATGACGCCGCCGAGACGCCGTCCCTCCTCAAAGACCCGGAGCCCGCCATAGTAGGAATAGCTTCCCGCCGCCCCGGCGGTGACGTTCAGCAGCCGGATGTTGGGGAATTGATTCCGCAGCTCTGCCGCGCCCTGGTCAAAGTCCGTCTGTCCCGTGAGAAATAACAACTCGTTGTCGGCGATCTTGGCTATGTCGCATTGGGAAAGGCCCCAGAAGATCTGCGCCTTTGCCGTTTCCAGGGAATCCCACAGGGGCTCCCGGAGATTGGGGTCGAAGGAGATCAGGGCTGCGGATGCTCTGGCGGTCTCCACCGCTGTCACTGTGGCCTCCCGGCAGGGCTCGTCCGTCAGGGACAGGGAGCCGAAGTGGAAGATCCGGCAGCCCCGGATCAGGCTAAGGTCCAGGTCCTCCTTCCGGAGGAGAATGTCGGCGCCGGGCTTCCGGTAGAAGCTGAAATCCCGGTCTCCGTCCGGCATGGTGCTGACCACGGCCAGGGTGGTGTGGACCGTCTCCTCCCGCCGGAGGCCCCGGACGTCGATGCCCGCCTCCAGGACGGTCTTTTCCAGCATGTCCCCGAAGCTGTCCCGGCCCACCTTTCCCAGGAAGGCGCAGGATTTCCCCAGCTTCCGGAGCATGGCCAGCACGTTGGCCGGCGCGCCGCCTGGATTGGCCTCGTACAGGGGATTTCCCTGGGGACTGAGGCCGCTTTGGGTGAAGTCCACCAGCAGCTCGCCCAGGGCCGCCACATCCATCGTCTTATCCATGGTTCTCGCCCCTTTCCCGGGCCTCCGCGTCATAGTCCCGCAGAAGCCACACAAATCCGCCGGAGGGCAGGGTCACACGGTCCCGGGTCTCCTTCCGGCCGGTCATCAGGTCCTCATAGCCGGCCCGCTCCTCCAGCGGCACCGTCCGTTCTCCCTCGGAGAAGTTGAAATAGCCAAGCAGCTTTTCCCCCTGATAGTACCGCCCGATTCCCAGAACCCCGTCGTCCCAGGTCTCCGGCAGCCACACGTCCGCCTGTCCGTCGAAGACCCGGTGGTCCCGGCGAAGGGTCTCCAGCTTTCGGAGGGTCCCAAAAATCCGCCCCTCCACCGTATTTTCGTCGTTCCGGCGGGCGGCGGCGGCCCAGTCCATGCTTCCCCGGTGGATCCAGCGGCTGTCCTCGGATTTCACCGGGTCGTCCTGATAGCTGTAGTCGTTTTCCCGTGCCACCTCGTCGCCGCTATAGATGATGGGCACGCCGCTGAGGGTGAGCATATAGGCGTGGAGCATCTGATCCAGGCGCTCCGCCCAGGCCAGGGCCGGCCTGTCTCCGGCCTTTCTCGCCGCCTCCACGCCGCAGAGGGAGGCGGTGGTGCCGCAGAGCCGGGCGTCCATGAGCCGGGGGTCATCGTTGTAGGTGGCGCCCCGGGCCGGACTGCCGAACCAGGCGCCGGTGAGATAGTCGTTTAAGAATCGCTTGTGGGCCGCCTCGTACATGCCGAAGCCCGCCAGGAAATCGTAGTCCAGGCCCCAGCCCACGTCGTCGTGGCACCGGAGATAGTTGAGGAAGATGTACTCCTTTGGCAGAGAAAAGACCTTGGCAAGCTGGTTCTTGAGAAGCCGGGTGTCCTTGGTGGCCACGGTGTGCCAGGTGCTGGCCATGGTGGTGACGTTATAGAGCATGTGGCACTCAGGCTTCTCCACGGAGCCGAAATAGGGCACCACCTGGACGGGCTCCATGACCACCTCCCCCAGCAGCAGGGTGCCGGGGCAGACGATCTCACAGGCGATCCGCAGAATGCGGGACAGAGTGTGGACCTGGGGCAGGTTCCGGCAGTTGGTCCCCAGGGTCTTCCATATGTAGGGAATGGCGTCCAGCCGGATCACGTCCACGCCGTGGTTGCACAGGTTCAGCATATATTCGGTCATGTCGTTCATGACCGTGGGATTGGCGTAATTGAGGTCCCACTGATAGGGGTGGAAGAAGGTCATGACCACCTTCCCCGCGTCCTCCAGCCAGGTGAAATTCCCGGGGGCGGTGGTGGGGAAAACCTGGGGCACGGTCTTTTCGTATTCATTGGGCACGTCCCAGGTATCGTAGAAGAAATACCGGTCCTGATATTCCTTCTCCCCGCGCCTGGCCCGTCTGGCCCACTCGTGGTCCTCGCTGGTGTGGTTCATGACGAAATCCAGGCAGACGGAGATCCCCAGCTTGTGGCACTCCCCGGTCAGTTCGGAAAGGTCCTCCATGGTCCCCAGCTCGGGCTGGACGGTCCGGTAGTCGGACACGGCATAGCCGCCGTCGCTACGATCCTTTGGACTCTCCAGCAGTGGCATCAGGTGGAGGTAATTCACGCCGCAGTCCTGGATGTAGGGGAGCTTTTCCCGGACGCCCCGGAGGTTCCCCGCAAAGGCGTCCACATACATCTGCATGCCCAGAAGGTCGTGGGACCGGTACCAGCCCGGATTCTTCACCCTGGCCCGATCCAGCTTTTTCAGGGCCGCGGGCCGGGCCTTGTACATCCGCTCCAGCATGGATACAAAGTAGTCGTAAGCCTGGGTGTTTCCCCGATAGAGCTCCAGATAGAGCCATTTCAGCTCGTCGCCGAAGGCCTCAAACCGCTTCTCCAGCTCCACGGTCCGTTTTCGTTTCTCCATCGCATTCTCTCCCATCTTCCATCATGGTTTTCATGGGGTTTCGCCGGCTTCAATATACCATATTGCGGCGTTAATTGCAATCCGGCCGGGCAGAAAAAAGAGACCGGATCTCTCCGGTCTCCATGCGCCCACAGGCTATTGCAGATGCTTGGGGTAGTTTCCGAAAATGCGGACGCCCTCCTCCACCACCACGAAGGCCTCCGGGTCCACGCTCCGGATGGCCACCCGGAGCTCGTCGATCTCGTATTTGGAGAGGCAGATGCACAGGACGTGGACCGGCGCGCCGGAATAGGCTCCCACGCTCTCCCAGAGGGTCACGCTGCGGCCGATCTTCTCGATGATGAAGTCCGTCAGAGGCTTTGCGTCCTTCCTGGTGAACACCAGAGTCTGGACGTTCACGTTCTGCTGGTGGACCTTGTCGATGACCATGGCGGTGAGGAAGTTGTAAATGACGGAATAGACCACCACCTCGGCGTTGTAGAGCAGGAAGCAGATGAGGTAGAGCACGGCGTTGAAGCCCAGGGAGAACTTGCCCACGCTGACGCCCCTGCCCTTGGTCGCAAAGCAGAGCCCCAGCACGTCCAGGCCGCCTCCCGCGCCGCCGCAGGTCAGAGCAATGCCGCTGCCCACGCCGCTTAAAATACCGCCGATGAGGCAGGAGGTCAGGGTGTCCTCCAGGACGGGCAGGGCAGGCACGGGAATGGCGCTGTAAAACAGGGAATAGGCGCCTGTGCAGATCAGGGCCCGGAGCACCAGCCGCACCCCCAGGACCTTATAGGCATAGAGCAGGATGGGAATATTGACGGCGAAATACAGAATGCCGGCGATGTCGTAGCCCCCGAAGCGGAGGCCGAGCCGGGCGCTCAAAAAGCTGCGGAAAAGCTGGCAGACGCCCATAATGCCGCCGGTGTAGAGCCCATGCGGCACGATAAAGAAGATGGCGGCCAGGGCGCAGATCAGCTCGCCGAACACGGCGCCCACGAGCCGGAGCCAGCGGTTGTGCAGAGTGGTATAAATCAAGTGATCCCCTTCTTTTCATGAATTGGAGCGGAAGCCAGTATACACACTTGTTTCCCCGCCGTCAAGAGGCAGATTCCCAATTCCCGCTTTTTCGCCGGGCCGGGCGGCAGTCCTTTTATGTATTTTTGCGGCCGATTGAGGGGCTCCACTTCGATTTTTGGAATAACCAGTTCGCTTTCTGCTACTTGTTCGGCGGTCCGTCGGCGTGTTACAATAATCCCGACATCATATCATGGAAAGGATGTATGCCATGTTTGTAATTGACAGACGGATCTGTGCCTGCTGCCACAACTGCGCCTGCGAATGTCCCGCCCAGGCCATCGACTTCGTCGGCACCAAGTATCAGATCGACCAGGAAAAATGTCTCCAGTGCGGCCTGTGCGCCAAGGTATGTCACACCGGCGCCTGCCATGAGGAGGGCGGCAATTATGAGCCCATCCCCCACGACACCATCCACTATGACGCGGATATCGTGGTGGTGGGCTCCGGCTCCGGCATGGTGGCCGCCACCCGGGCAGCCCAGGCGGGCAGGAAGGTCATCGTTCTGGAGAAGAGCAGCAAGAACGGCGGCAACACGGACTTTGCCCACGGCTACATGACCCCTTATTCCAGGTGGCATGCGCGGCTGGGCTTCAAGGACACCCGGGAGGACATGGTCGAAATGACCTACGAGCGGGGCGGCCGCATCATCGAAAAGGACCTGATCCGGACAGCCATCTACGGCGTTTCCGACTTTTTCGACTGGCTCTGCGGCCTCTGCGACATTGAGAAGACCTTCAATCTCAAGGACCCCAACGACAGCAATTTCGTCGGCCCCGCCTTTGCCGCCGGCATGGCGGAAATGCCCTTCCGGCAGCGGGAAAACCTGCTGTGCCGGGACGACGCCATCGGCCCCGGCTGGGGCGGCACCCACATGAAGTACACCGTGCTGGAGACCATCGAGCGGGAGAACCTGGACGTGACGCTCCTGCTGCGGACCGCCGCCGAGCACCTGATGCTGGACGACGAGGGCAGGATCTGCGGCGTCAGGGCCAGAGATCCCGGCGGCGAGGTCATCATCCACTGCAAGGCCGTTTATCTGGCCTGCGGCGGCTTCGGCCGGAACGATGCGCTGCTCCGGAAGTACGCCGACTTCGATTTCTTCGGCGGCGAGACCCCCATCCACCGCTTCTCCGTTCCCGGGGATACCGGCGACGGCATCACCATGCTCCAGGAGCTGGGCGTGGAGCCCAATCCCGAGCGCATGACCGTCTCCATGTTCGGGCCCAAGCACCATCCCTTCAACAACTCCCTGGCCGACTTCGCCCTGGAGGCGGAGTTCATCCAGGTGAACACGAACGGCAAGCGCTGGATCGGCGAGATGAACAACGGCATCATGTTCGGCTACAGCCAGAAGATCTCCGAGCAGCCCAAGGAGATCTCCTACGCCATCATGCCCTACGATCAGCTCAAGGCCTGCGCCGAGCGCTACATGGCCGATCCCCGCCAGTGGAACAAGAAGCAGTTCTACGCCACCTGGGAGGAGGACATCGAGCACGAGGCCACCCTGGATACGCCCGTGAAGAAGGCCGACACCCTGGAGGAGCTGGGCGCGCTGATCGGCGCCGATCCCAAGGTGTTCGTGGAGGAGATCAAACGGTACAATTCCTTCTGCGAGAAGGGCGTGGACGAGGACTTCGGCAAGGATCCCCAGTTCCTGGTGCCCATCCCCCTGGACAAGGGTCCCTACTACGCGGTCTACGGTCAAAGGTTCTCCGAGGCGGCTATGGGCGGCGTCACCGTCAACGCCAAGACCCAGGTGCTGCGGAACGACGGTTCCATCATTCCCGGCCTCTATGCCGGCGGCGACTGCACCTCGGCCATGCACCGGAAGGGCGAGCTGGCTCCGGTCTCCGAGCTGACCTGGGCCATGGCCTCCAGCTTTACGGCCGGCGGCAATATGGTGGCATACATCAATGGTGAAACAGAATATGCGGGAGGTGAAGCGAAATGATTATGCCTGACAACTCTGTATTTGTGAAGGTCGAGAATCCCAACATGGCGCCCGACCGCACCAAAAATCAGCGGCTTCCCATGGCGGAGCGGCTGACCACCTTCCAAGAGGTGGAGCAGACCTACACCGAGGAGGAGGCCCTTCGGGAGGCTTCCCGCTGCATGGGATGTCCCTCCCGCTGGTGCAGCAAGGAGTGCCCCGCGGGCATGCCCGTCCCCGAGTTCATCCGGGAGGTCCGGGCCGGCAACTATGAGGCGGCCTACGAGCTGATCTCCAGCGCCTCTCCCCTGCCGGAGTTCTGTTCCCGGCTCTGCCCCCAGGAGAAGCAGTGCCAGAGCAATTGCTCCCGGGCCATCCGCACCGAGGCCGTGGGCATCGGCAGGCTGGAGCGCTTCGTGGTGGAGCGGCACTATCTCTCCGGCGCTCCCGCCAAGACAGCCGCGCCCACGGGCAAGACCGTGGCTGTGGTGGGCTCCGGCCCCAGCGGTCTGGCCGCCGCCCAGCGACTGGCGGAGAAGGGCCATCGGGTGGTCGTGATCGAGGCAAATGAGCATCCCGGCGGCCTGCTCCGGTACGGCATCCCCGGCATGAAGCTGGAAAAGGACATTCTGGACCGGAAGATCGACGCCCTGCTGCAGATGGGCGTGGCCTTCCAGACGGGCATCACCGCCACGGCGGACACCGTGAAGGACTATGACGCGGTGGTTCTGGCCGTGGGCACGGGCAACGCCCGGAGTATCCCCATGGAGGGCGCGGAGAACGCCAGGGGCATCGTGAAGGCCGTCAGCTATCTCAGCGGCGAGAACACCGCCGAGGGCAAGGACGTGATCATCATCGGCGGCGGCGACACGGGCAACGACTGCGTGGGCACCGCCATCCGCCAGGGCGCCAAATCCATCACCCAGATCGAGATGCTGCCTCAGGTCACCAAGGTCCGGCACGTCATCGATCCCATGCCGGCGCATCCCGCGGAAAAGAAGTTCGACGCCTCCCAGGAGGAGTGCCTGAACAAGTTCCTCAAGGATCCCCACATCTATCAGGCCACGGTGAAGGCCGTGGAAACCGATGCTGTGGGCAATCTGGTCGCAGCGAAGGTGGTCCGGCTTTCCGCCGGATACGACGAGAGCCGCCGTCTTGTGATGACGGAGATCCCCGGCAGCGAAGAAGTGCTTCCCTGCGGTCTGATCGTGATCGCGGCGGGCTTCATCGGGCCCGAGGCAAAGGTGGCGGAGGCCTTCGGCGTGGAGACCACAGCCCGGAGCAACATCGCCGATCAGGGCTATGCCACCAGTGCGGCGAAGATCTTTGCCTGCGGCGACTGCCGGACGGGCCAGAGCCTGGTGGTCAAGGCCATGGTGGACGGCCGGGACTGCGCGGAAGCGGTGGACGCCTGCCTGCGCGGCTGATAATCTCTATGAAACAGGACCCTGGAGCGCCCGCTCCAGGGTCCTGTTTGTGTGTTACAGCCTTTTTGCCAGGGCGTCGGCCACTTTTGCAAAGCCGGGGATGTCCAGGGTCTCGCCCCGGACGTTCTCGGGGAAGCCCGCCTCCCGGACGGCGGCGATCAGCTCCGCCTTGGGGATTTGGGGGAATCCCGAGGACAGGCCGTTGACCAGGGTCTTGCGCCGCTGGGAGAAGCTGGCCTTCACCGTCCGGAAAAAGAGCTTCTCGTCGGCAATGGGACAGGGAGGTTCCTGCCTGCACCGGAGGGTGATAACGGCGGACGTCACCTTGGGCGCCGGGAAAAAGCAGTCCGGGGGCACCTCGAACAGGATCTCCGGGTCGGCATAATAGCGGCAGAAGATGGAGAAGGCGCTGTATTCTCCCGTGCCCGGTCCGGCGCAGATCCGCCGGGCCACCTCCTTCTGGACCATGACCGTGACGGAATCGAAGCACCTGGCCTCCAGGAGCGCCGAGAGCACGGGAGAGGTGATATAGTAGGGCAGATTGGCGCAGGCCATGGGCCGCAGGCCGGAAAACTGCTCCGAAACCAGGGCGGGAATGTCCGTTTTCAGAATGTCGCCGTAGAGGACGGATACGTTGTCGAAACCGGAAAGGGTCTCCTCCAGAATGGGCCGGAGGGACCGGTCCACCTCCACGGCCACCACCTTCCCGGCGCTCCGGCCAAGCGCCTGGGTCAGGGGTCCCACGCCTGGACCCACCTCCAAAACACCGCAGCTTTCATCGACGCCTGCGGCCTCGGCGATCTCCCGGGGGACCCAGCTCTGGATCAGGAAGTTCTGGCCCTTGGACTTGGCCGTGTGGAAGCCGTGCTTTTTCAGCAGAGGGCGCAGGGTGTTGACGTCGCAAACATTGATCATAAAATCACCTTTGTCGATTTGAAATATCTGGAGGGGCGATCATGGATCGCCCGTATATAAGTGCCAGCGTATCAAGAAACACGGTCCAGGGCGGAATATCCGGCGGCGGGTCGGAAAACTCCAGCCATGCCCCCGTTTCCGGGTGGTAAAAGCCCAGAAAGCAGGACCAGAGGGCGATGGGGCCCTCCTCTCCGCGGCCGTACCGCTTGTCCCCCACCAGGGGCAGACCCCGGCTGGCGAACTGGACCCGGATCTGATGGGTGCGGCCGGTGCCCAGGGAGACCTCCACCAGGGACAGTCCCTCCCGGGTCTCCAGGGTCCGGTAGGTCAAGTCGGCGCTCCGGACGCCCTTCTGAGGCTCCGTCACCACACGGGTCATTCGGGTCGCCGGGTCCCGCAGCAGCAGATCGTGAAGCGCCCCCTCCGGCGCGGGGGGTGTCCCGTGGATCACCGCCAGATAGCCCTTCCGGAACTGATGCTCCCGGACCTGCCGGGACAGCTCCCGGGAGGCCGCCGCCGATCGGGCGAAGACCATGAGGCCCCCCACCACCCGGTCCAGCCGGTGGACCGTCCGCACACAGCCCTGGGGCTCCCCCATCTTCTCCCGCAGCAGCTCCGGCATGCCTCCGGGCTCGTCCGTGGACAGAACGCCCCAGGGCTTTCGCGCCACCAGCACGCGCCTGTCCTGATACAGGATCACAGGTTCCATGGTTCCTCCCAAAAAGCATGCCGCCCGGGAATCAGGCGGCATGACGGTATCCTTTTATTTCTCCGCAAGGATCTTGTTCAGCTCGGCCATGAAGCTGTTGATGTCCTTGAACTGACGGTAGACGGAGGCAAAGCGGACATAGCTGACCTCGTCCAGGGGCTTGAGCCGCTCCATGACCAGCTCGCCGATGTAATCGCTGTTGACCTCCCGATCCAGGGAGTTGTGGACGATCTGCTCGATCTCCGCCGCGGCGCTCTCCAGGGTGGCCAGGGGCACCGGCCGCTTCTCACAGGCCCGGACCATGCCGTTTAAGACCTTGTTGCGGTCGAAGGTCTGGCGTCTTCCGTCCTTTTTGACCACCACCACGGGAAGGCTCTCCACGGTTTCGTAGGTGGTGAAGCGCTTTCCGCAGTTCAGGCATTCTCTCCTGCGGCGGATGGAATTGCCGTCCTCAGAGTGTCGGGAATCCACAACCTTGCTTTCTTCATAGGTGCAGTATGGGCATTTCATGGAGCATCCGCCTTCCTGTTTACATAATCTTTCATTATTGTAACAGACTTTTTTCGGGATGTCCACTGTTTTTCTCTCATTTTTTGCAGAAAAACGGCTAATTTACTCTAATATGAAATCCTCCGCCAGGTCCGTGAGGGACACGAGGGTGACCGTTCCCCGGACCAGCTTTGCGAAAAAGGCTCTGGCCCGGGCCTCATCGCAGGTCAGAGCCGGGACCTTCCGCTCCTCCCCGGTGTCCAGGGACGTGATCGAGGTCCCGTATTCCCGGCCGGTCTCGAGGGAATCCTCGGAAAACAGCCGGTAGCGCAGCCGCAATGCGCCCTTTGGGGTTTGGACCGTGCGGATCTCCGATTGGATAATGTTCATAATTTGTAACCTCCTGTCATAATTGTGTAACCATTGAAGCACAATCCGACAGGGTTGAAAAGGAATACTTTTCGCGAGTTTCGACAGGTTTCTCCGCCCTTCGACAATAATCCCGCGGAACCGGCAGATTCCGCGGGATTTCGCCTCATGGATGATTGCAGGAGATCGTGACATTTCCGTGACAAAACGGTTCTAAGGAAACGCTGAATAAAGCACGGTGTGCGGACTGGCGAGCAGATTTTTTCTCTGACAATGTCGAAAAATCGCAGGAATACTATGTGTATTTCAAGATAATCTGCCGCCAGGACGTGCGCCGGGATTTAATCAGCGTTTCCCTAAATGTTGTCGCAGATCTTTTCCGCCGTGCGGATGCCGTCGGCGGCTGCGGACATGATGCCTCCTGCGTAGCCCGCGCCCTCCCCGCAGGGATAGAGGCCCCGGATCCGGCTCTGGCCGGTCTCGTCCCGGAGGATGCGGACGGGGCTGGAGCTGCGGCTCTCGATGGCCGTCAGGACCGCGTCGGGGTCGTCAAAGCCCCGGAGCTTCTTTCCAAGGGCGGGGATCGCCGCCTCCAATGTGTCCGTCAAAAAGGGCGGCAGGCAGCGGTGGAGATCGGTCCAGCGGACCCCGGGCCGGTAGGTGGGGATCACGCTGCCGGGGCCTGTGGAGGGGCGGTGCAGAAGGAAATCCTCCACCCGCTGGGCGGGCGCGAAAAAGTCTCCTCCGCCCAGAGAGAATGCTGCTTCCTCCAGCGTCTCCTGGAGCAGCATCCCGGAAAGGGGATGGTCCGAGGGGTAGTCCTCGGGACCCACGCCCACCAGGAGGCCGCCGTTGATGTTCTCCCCATCCCGGGCGCGGTAGCTCATGCCGTTGGTGCACAGCCGCCCCGGCTCCGAGGCCGAGGCCACCACCAGGCCACCGGGGCAGACGCAGAAGGAGAAGGCCCCCCGGCCCGTGTCCGGGTGACAGGAGAGCTTATAAGCGGCGGCGGGCAGGGCGCTTGCGATCTCGCCGTACTGGCTGCGGGAAATGGTGTCCTGGCTGTGCTCGATGCGGACGCCCATGGCAAAGCGCTTGGCCTCCATGGGGACCCCCATCTCCGAGAGCATCCGCAGGGTGTCCCTGGCGCTGTGTCCCAGGGCCAAAACGGCGCAGTCCGTCTCCAGGGTGTATTCCCCCTTGGGACTCTCCACCAAAAGGCCCGTGAGCCGGTCCCCATCCAGACGGATCCCCGTCATTTTGTTTGAAAACCGGATCTCCCCGCCCAGGCTGCGGATCTCCTCCCGGAGGCGCTTCACCACCTGCCGGAGCCTGTCCGTGCCCACGTGGGGCGCGGCGTCATACCGGATTTCCCCCGGAGCGCCGTGGGCGGCGAATTCCTCCAGGATGAACTGCATTCTGGGGTCGTTGACCCCGGTGTTCAGCTTCCCGTCGGAGAAGGTCCCGGCGCCGCCCTCCCCGAACTGGACGTTGCTGGCAGGGTCCAGCTTTCCCGTCTCCCAGAAGGCGGCCACGTCCTCAGTCCTGGCGTCCACGTCCCGTCCCCGCTCCAGGAGGATGGGTCTGGCCCCGATCCGGGCCAGCATAAGGGCGCAGAACAGCCCCGCCGGACCCGCTCCCACGATGACCGGCGGTTTGGGCAGCCGGAGGCGTGTCACGGGGAAGACGTAGGGAGATGGCTTGTACCGGGCGACCCGTTTATCCCGGCAGCGCCGGAGGATCCTTTCCTCGCCGGGCAGGGACAGGGCGATGGTATAGACCCAGGCCACGTCGTCCTTCCGTCTGGCGTCCAGGGACCTGCGCAGGACCGTGAAGCCCAGAACCTCCGTGTGGAGCAGCTTCCCGGCCTGATGGGCCAGCTCCGATTCGGGCGTTCCGGGTCTGAGCCGCAGATTCTGAATTTTCAGCACAGCTTCCTCACTCCCAGTTCTTCCAGACCTCCGGGCAATAGCCCACGGTGGCCTGCTTGCCGTTGCGGACCACCGGCAGCTTGATCAGCATGGGATTGTCAAAGACCTTGTCCTCCCTGGCCCGGTCGTCGGCCAGGTAGCGCAGGAGATCCAGGTCGGGGCTCTTGCCCTCCCAGTCCACCAGGTTGTCGATGCCGCCCACGGCCCGGAGCACGCTGTCGAACTCGCCGCCGCTCATGCCGTATTTCTTCATGTCGATGGACTGGAACCTGATCCGCCGCTCCTTGAAATACCGCTCCGCCTTTCGGGTGTCGGCGGACTTGGACACCCCGAATATCTGGATATTCACAGCCCTAACTGCCCCAGGACCTTGTCGCAGTCCGCGGCGGCCTTGGTGTTGGGATTTGCAATAATGATGGTTCCCTCGCCGTCCACCACATAGCTGGAGCGGACCACGCCCATGGAGACCTTGCCGTAGTTCTTCTTCTCCTGCCACACGTCGAAGGCGCGGATGGCCGAGAGCTCGGGGTCGCTGAGAAGGGTGATGGTGAGCTCGTATTTCTCCTCGAACCGCTTGTGGGAGGCCACGGAGTCCTTGGAGACGCCGATGACACGATACCCGGCGGCATGGAATTTCTCCAGATTGGCGGAGTAGGCCTGAGCCTGCTTCGTGCAGCCTGAGGTGGAGTCCTTGGGATAGAAATAGATGACGTAGGGGCCCAGCTCCGAGGAGCGGACCAGGTTCCCGTTCTGATCGGGAAGCTCGAATTCCGGCGCTTTTGTACCAGCTGTCAGCATAATCAGTTCCTCCTGTTTTTCGCTGTAAACAGCACAGCGTTTGTTTTCAAATAACTGCTTCAGTCGCTTGTGTCATCCTGCGCGTAAGCGAAGGATCTTTTACCTGAAATCGTGAATCACGCCAAGATTCTTCGTCACTTTGTTCCTCAGAATGACAGCGACTGAACAGATACTATCCTCCTAATAAATGACCTCCATCAGGCACAGCCCCTGGGGCGGGGCGGTGGGTCCGGCCAGGGATCGGTCGCAGGTCTGAAATACGGCGTCCACGGTCTCCGGGTCCCGCCGGCCGGTTCCCATCTCCAGCAGGGTCCCGGTCAGAATCCGGACCATGTTCCGGAGAAAGCCGTTCCCCGTGAAAAAGATCTCCAGTCTGGGGCCGTTTTGGATGATTTCGACGGATTTCAGGCACCTTACCGTGGATTTCTTCGTCCGGTCCGCGGAAAAGCCGGAAAAGTCGTGGGTCCCCAGCATCCGGTGGGCGCCTTCCTCCATACTCGCAGTGTCCAGGGGCTCCGGGACCTGGAGCAGATACCGCCGCTCCAGCACATTGGGGACCGGGCTGTTCCAGACCGTATAGCGGTAGGTCTTCTCCTTGGCGCTGAGCCGGGCGTGGAACCGGGGAGAGGCCACGGTAACCTCCGTCACGGCAATATCTCCCGGCAGGCGCTCGTTGAGCATGTCCCGGAAGGCGGTCCGGTCCGGGATGGGGGCCTCGGTATGGAAGCCGGCCACCTGTCCCAGGGCGTGGACTCCGGCGTCGGTGCGGCCGGAGCCCTGGATCTCCACCGGCTCCCCCAGCAGGGCGGACACCGTCTTTTCCAGCCTGCCCTGGACGGTGTTCTCCGTGTTTCCCTGGCGCTGCCAGCCGGAATACCGGGTTCCGTCGTACTGCACGGTCATTTTCAGGTTCAATTCCATCCCTCCCGGACAAGCTGTTTTGGTCAGTATACATCATTTTTCCCCGTTTGAAAAGAGCAAGCCTTGCGGGCGGCGGTCTTTCGTGCTACAATACGGCGGTAATTCCGGATGGAGGTCTCAACCATGAAGAAGCAAACGACTCTGGCGCGGCTGGAGGCGGAGGCTCTGCCCCTGCTGGAGAAGTCCCGGCTGTGGCAGGGAGACGACGCCATGCAGCACGGGGACACCACGGTGCTGCTCCACTGTCTGGCCGTGACCTACTTCAGCCTGAAGCTGGCCGGGGCCCTCCGCCTGCGCTGCGACCGGAAAAGCCTCTTCCGGGGAGCCATGCTCCACGACTACTTCCTCTACGACTGGCACGACCCGGACCCCTCCCATCGGCTCCACGGCTTTCACCACGCGGAAAAGGCCCTCCGAAACGCCCGGGCGGACTTCGCTCTGACGGAGACGGAGGAGGACATCATCGCCCACCACATGTTCCCCCTGAACGCCGTCCCGCCGAGGAGCCGGGAGGCCGTGCTGGTATGCCTGGTGGACAAGGGCTGCAGCCTGTACGAAACCCTGTTCCGCCGGACCTATCCGGATCTGCGTGCCCTTCTCGGGCGCAACCGTCCCAATCGCGGGAAACCGGCAGGGCAGAACATTTCGACACAAGAGGTACACAAATAGCACAAAAACGCAGTTTGCATCGGCCCCGTGTTTTGCTATAATAACCAGAGAACGCGATTCGCGTTTTCATTTTGAGGAAAGGAGTGATGACCTTGGATCAATCCAAGCAAAAAAGTCATCCCGTGGTGGAAAAGATCGATACCATGGCATGCCGGATCCTGAAATATATTGCGTGGGTCTCGGCGGTATGTCTCGTGGTGATCATGCTGGTGGCCTTCTTCAATGTGCTGGGCGAAAAGCTCCGCGGCGTCGGTGTGCCGATCTCCGGCATCCCCGCATCCACGGAGATCATTCAGTACCTCCACATTCCCGTGGTCTACCTTGCGGCGGCCTATGTGACCCTGGACCGGGGCCACACCCGCATTGACCTGCTCAGCGCCAAGTTCCCCACGGCGCTCCAGAGATGCTTCACCGTCATCGGCGACATCCTGGGCATCGGCGTCAGCGGTCTGATCGCATGGCGGGGCTTCGTGCAGATGGGCAAGTTCATCGCCCGGCACAAGATGAGCTCCGTCTCCGGCGTGGGCTTCGCATTGTGGCCCTTCGTGCTGATCATGTCCCTGGGCTACATCCTTTTGGCTCTGAGCCTGATCTTCCACATTATCCGGGAGGTCTCCGGCTATACGCCCCCGCAGCCTGCGGAAGCGTCCGAGGCTGCCCCCGAGGAAGGAGAGGTGAAGTAACATGGCCGCATGGGCAATCGGTCTTATCATATTCGCGCTGATGATGGTCATGGTGTTCGCCGGAATCCCCATCTTTATCTCCATGCTCTCCTGCTCCTTCATCGGCTTTGTGGCCCTCTACGGCGGCGATCTGAAGATGGCGCTGAACATCTTCACCACCTATCCCTTCGAGCTGGGCGCAAACTACAATTACGCGGTGCTCCCCATGTTCATGCTGGTGGGCGCCCTGGCCGGTGAAACCGGCATCGCCGAGGGCGCGTTCAAATCCGTTCACGCCTTCCTGGGCCGCGTTAAAGGCGGCCAGCTCTTCACCGTAGTCGGCGCCAACGCCCTGTTCGGGGCCTGCTCCGGCTCCTCCGTGGCGGGCAACATCGTCTTCGGCCGTCTGGCCATGCCTGAGCTGGAGAAGTCCGGCTACGACCGCAAGTATTCCCTGGGCTGCGTGGCCGCCTCCGGCGCCCTGAGCACCCTGATTCCGCCCTCCATGGGCATCATCATGTTCTGCCTGGTGGCCCCCGTCACCATGAGCGTGGGCACCGCCCTCATGGGCGGCATCGTTCCCGGCATCGTCACCGCCATCGCCCTGTGCTTCACGGTCCGGCTGATCGGCGTGATCAAGCCCGGCACCATCCCCGCCGGCGGCGGCCCCAAGGTGCCCCTGTCCGAGAAGCTCAAGTCCCTCAGGTTCCTGATTCCCATTCTGCTGCTCTTCGGCCTGATCATCGGCGGCACCTTCGCCGGATGGTTCACCGCCACCGTGGGCGGCGCCGTGGGCGCTGTGGCCGTTCTGATCTACGCTTTTGTCAAGCGCCTTCCCCCCAAGCAGATCGGCGCCAGCCTGGTGGACGCCGCCGTCATGGAGGCGGGCATCTTCCCCATCATCGTGGCCGGTCAGATCTTCTCCAAGTTCATTGCCGACACCGGTCTGGCGGACTTCCTCTCCGCGGGCATTGCGGCCATCTCCGCCCCCCGGTTTGTGATCTTCCTGCTGGTCATCATCCTGTACGTGTTCTGCGGCTGCGTCATGGACATTATGTCCATCATCATCATCACGGTTCCCGTGGTGTTCCCCATTCTCACCGGCATGGGCTACAGCCCCTACGCGCTGGTCATCGCCCTCTGCTTCATCGCCGAGATCGCCGGTCTGACGCCGCCCATCGGCATGAACGTGTTCGCCACCGCCAACGCCCTGCGGATTAACCCATCGGACATTTTCAAGGGCGTTATACCATACTTTATCTGCGAGGTCCTGCTGGTGCTGCTCATCGGCCTGTTCCCCCAGATCGTCACCTTCCTGCCCACCCTCTTCGGGCACGCCGTCATGTGACGGGCCATCCATCCATCGCTTACGCACATCGCGTTTGCAGAATACATTTTTAGGAGGAACCAAGAAATGAAGAAAATCCTTGCGCTTCTGCTGGCCGCGGCCATGGTGTTCGCTATGGCTGCCTGCGGCACATCCACCGCCGCCAGCGAACCGGCTCCCGCTGAGGAAGCCGCATCTTCCGCCGCCGCTCCCGCCGAGGAGGCCGCTCCCGCTGAGGAGGCCGCTCCCGCCGCTGCCGACGTGGATGCCCTGACCATCAAGTTCAACTCCACCTATCAGGAGACCGAGACCGGCGGTCAGCTACAGAAGTACTTCTTCGATCAGCTCGACCAGCTCTCCGGCGGCGCCATCACCGTAGACGTGAGCTGGGGCGGTACCCTGTTCGACTCCATCGGCGAGATGGACGCTGTGCTCGACGGCGTGGTGGACATGATCAACCTGGGCCACATGCCCCATCTGGACACCATCCCCTACATGAGCTTCCCCGGCTTCGCGCCCGGCGGCACCCAGGCGGCTCTGGACTATTTCAACACCCTGATGTTTGAGGATCCCGACACCTCCGCCCTGATCCAGGGTGAGGCCGAGGCCCTGGGCATCAAGTATCTGGGCAGCCTGGCCGGCGGCGCCAACGCCTTCTGCGCCAAGTATGAATTCACCGATCTGGACAGCCTGGTCAAGGGCTCCGGCGCCTTCGGCAACTTCGACGCCGCCATCTTTGAGGCGCTGGGCTTCCAGGTCACCGCCGTCACGCCTCCCGAGTGCTACGAGGCGCTGGACCGCGGCATGATCGACGCCACGCAGATGGGCTTCGCTCCCATGGTCTCCATGGCCTGGTACGAGGTCGCCCCCTACTGGGCTCTGGACGGCACCTATACCGCCGGCAACTTCTTCACCGTGAACCTGGATTGGTGGAACGGCCTGACCGACGCCCAGCGGGACGTGATCCAGCAGGCTGTGGACGCCACCGAGGCCTACTCCGCCACCATCTATGACGACGCCATCGCCGCCGACCAGGCTCTGGTCGAGGAGAAGACCGGCAACGCCTTCGTGGTGCTCAGCGACGAGGACGTGGCCAGGATCTGGGAGGCCACCTTTGAGGCCAAGGCCGCCGACGCCATGAGCCGTGCCGAGAAGAACGGCAAGTCCGACGGCATGCACACCATTCTGGCCAAGGCCGCTGAGATCACCGGCTACGACTGGAAGGGCTGATTGCTCCTGCTGACTTCAGCGCGGGTCCCGGAAACGGGGCCCGCGCTTTTTTGCGCGGTGGTTTGAAAAATGGATTTGTGGCGCTGTTCGTCAACGTCCCTCTACCACCCCTGTCATTGCGAACCAGTCCGCCCCACTGGTGTGGCCCCTAAAGGGATTCCCTTCGGTCACAATCTCTGGCATGGCACGTGGTGCGTCAATGAGATTCCCACGCCAGTGTGAGCTACTACGTCGGAATGACAACGGTGGTCAATGATCTGACAAATCCAAATTTACACTTTGTTTATGGACTTTTTCGCTCAAATGGAATACAATAGCCCTACCATTTCCTAAGGAGGCGGCAACGTGAAGGAGCTTCGCCGGAAATTTGACCGGTTTATGATCAACAACAGCAGCAAGGGGATCCCCAATCTCATGCTGCTGATCAGCATCGGCATGCTGATCTCCTATATTGTGATGCTGGCCGACCAGAGCGGCCTGTACTACAGCTTTATGTGCTTTGACCGGACCCGGATCCTCCATGGGCAGGTCTGGCGGCTGATCACCTATGTCTTTCTCCCTTCGTCCAGCGGCATCTGGGTCTTCCTGCTGCTCTTTGCCTATTACAGCATCGGCCGCATGGTGGAGCAGGTCTGGGGCACCTTGAAATTCAATCTGTTCTATCTCACCGGCGTGGTGATCATGGACGTGGCCGGGCTGATCCTGGGGGGCATGCCCAGCTCCTCCTATCTCCATCTGAGCCTGTTCCTGGCGCTCGCCACCCTCTATCCCGAGAATAAGGTCCTGCTCATGTTCATCATCCCGCTGAAGATGAAATATCTGGCCTGGGCCTATCTCCTGCTCATGGTGGTGGACGCCGTCCGGCTGGACTTCTTCCCCGTTCTGGCCCTGCTCAACTACTTCATTTTCTTCGGCTGGGAGTGGATCAACGTGCTGCCCGAGAGCTGGCAGCGGAAGCTCCGCTCCAGAGGCGCCCATTCCTCCGCCGCCCGGAGCCGGCCCAATCTCAACTGGGCCAGCGCCTACAAGCGGCCCGGCGCCGCATCCAGGACAGAGAAGCGGCAGACGGTGGTGGACGCCCCGGCCTATCGCCACAAGTGCGCCGTCTGCGGACGGACCGACGTTACCAATCCGGAGCTGGAATTCCGGTACTGCTCCAAGTGCAGCGGCTACTGGTGCTACTGCCAGGACCACATCAACAACCACGCCCATATCCAATCGTGATTTTTTCCATTGGAGACCGCGTCTGCGGTCTCCTTTTTTGTATGTTTCCGGAAAAAACGCGGATACTATCTCCGTACAGAAAAAAGGAGGACGCGCTATGACCGGGACAAAGCATCTGGGGCGGCAGACGGTTCGATTCGAGTCGCCGCCGTCCATTCTGTCCGCCGCCTCGGTGGTGGGGAAAAAGGAGGGAGAAGGGCCGCTGAAGGATCGGTTCGATATTTTGGCTTCCGACACAAAATTCGGCCAGGACACCTGGGAGAAGGCCGAGAGCCAGATGCAGACGCTGGCCCTCCAGGAGGCGCTGAAAAAGGCGGATCTGTCCTATGCCTCCGTCGATATGCTCTTCGGAGGCGACCTGCTGAACCAGTGCATCGGCACCAGCTTCGCCGCCCGGGGCACGGACATTCCCTTCCTGGGGCTCTACGGGGCCTGCTCCACCATGGGGGAGTCCCTGTCTCTGGCGGCCATGGCCGTGGAGGGAGGCTACGCGGAATACGCCGCGGCCATGACCTCCTCCCACTTCGCCTCGGCGGAGCGGCAGTACCGGACGCCGCTGGAATACGGCGGCCAGCGGACCCCCACGGCCCAGTGGACCGTCACGGGCGCCGGAGCGGTGATCCTGGGGCAGGCCGGAACGCCGCCCTTTGTCCGGGGGTTCACCTCGGGAAAGGTTGTGGATCTGGATGTGGCCGACGCCAACAACATGGGCGCGGCCATGGCTCCGGCCTTTGTGGACACGGTTCTGGCCCATTTCCGGGACACGGGCAAACGCCCCTCGGACTATGATCTCATCGTCTCCGGAGACCTGGGACAGGTGGGGCTGGATCTGGCCCGGGATCTGCTTTCCCGGGAGGGTCTGGATCTGGGGAACCGGCTGGGGGACTGCGGCACCATGATCTACGACCGGGAGGCCCAGGACGTTCACGCCGGAGGCTCAGGCTGCGGATGCAGCGCGGTGGTGTTTGCGGGGCATCTCCTGAAGCTGCTGGAGACGGGGAAGCTGAAACATCTCCTGTTCTGTCCCACAGGCGCCCTGCTCTCCCCGGTCTCCACCCAGCAGGGCCAGTCCATTCCGGCCATCTGCCACGCGGTGGCCGTGTCCTCGGAAGGCGGGTGCTTATAGCATGATTTTCTTAAAAGCCTTTGTGTGCGGCGGCGTGCTGTGCGCCATCGGACAGCTCTTGATCGACAAAACGAAACTGACCCCGGCCAGGATTTTGGTTGCCTACGTGGTGGCCGGGGTGATTCTGGGCGGCCTGGGCCTCTACGAGCCCCTTGCCAAGTGGGCAGGCGCCGGGGCCACCATCCCCCTGACGGGCTTCGGCAACACCATCGCCAGGGGCGTCCGGGAGGCTGTGGCGGAAAAGGGCTGGCTGGGAATATTTACCGGCGGCCTCACCGCCGCGGCGGGCGGCGTCACGGCGGCGGTGGTCTTCGGCTTTCTGGCCGCCCTTCTCTTCCGGCCCGGGGATAAGAGCTGACATTTTGGGCATACTAGGTCCGCGGATGGAATCCGACACTTGAGACAAGGAGGATATCGGTCATGAGCAAGAAGGAACAGAAGCAGAACAACCAGCAGAACCGGAATCAGAGCGAGCAGAAGCAGAACTCTCAGCAGAGCTGCCCCACTGACAACAAGGAATAAGCATAAGAAACAGGACCCGGACGCCCTTTTTTCTCGGCGTCCGGGTCCAGGTTTATGTTGCCCCATTCAGCTTCCGGATGATCTCCATGACGCCGTCCAGGGTGTCCACGCAGGCATAATACTGCTTTTTCGTCTCCGGGCCAGGGGCCTGGAGGTCCGGGATCATGATGGGGACGCAGCCCGCTAAGTACGCGGCCCGGATCCCGTGGAGGGAATCCTCCAGCACCACGCATTCCTCCGGGGGCAGGGACAGCTTTTCCGCCGCCAGGAGGAAGATGTCCGGGTCCGGCTTTCCCTTCTTGACCATGTCCCCGGTGACGATGTCCTGAAACCGGTCCAGGACGCCGATGCTTTGGAGCTGGGACAGGGTGGATTCCCGGCGGCTGGAGGTGGCCAGGACGTAGGGAAGTCCGGCTTCGTCCAGGTCGTCCAGGAGCCTGTAGAGGCCCGGCTTCACGGGAACGCCCTGTTCGTCGAAGGTGGCCTTTGTCCGCCGGTCCACCTCCCGGAGAACGCTCCAGTAGTCGAAGCCGTCCCCGAATTCCTCGTCCAGTCTGGCCTGGGTGGCCGGCCCGTTCAGGCCGATGCAATAGGTCACCGCCTCCCGGTGCTCCTCCTGTCCTTTTTCCCCCATGATCTGACACCACAGCTCCTGAAAAAGCCGCTCCGTGTCCACCATGACGCCGTCCTTGTCAAAAATCACGCCGCGGATCACAGCTTCACTTCCTTTCCAATGGCCAAAAAGTAGAGATACATTTCCTGCACCGGCACCCCGAAGATCCGCTCCAGGGCGTCCCGGTAGGCTGTGAGCTGACCCCGATAGGTCTCGGCCCGCTCCATGACCGTGGCCTCGGTCACCCGGTCGGACTTGAAGTCCACCACCCTCAGGCCGTCTGGCTCCCGCCAGGCCGCGTCCACCACGCCCTGAAGCAGCAGGCTTTCGCCTTCCACGCCGTCATAGTATTTTCCCGCGTCCTCCCGGAGGGAGAATTTATACTCCCGGATCAATTCCTCCGCAGAGAGCATCCGCTGTCCCAGCTCCGACCGGAACAGCCGGACGATGGTCTCCGGCTTCACGGCCTCAAGCTGGGTTTCGGTCATGAAGGCCCCGTCCAGCAGCCGCAGCTTTTCCTTTTCCACGCCGTCCTCGCTCCGGCATTCGGAGAAGCTGGCGTACTGGAGGAACAGGTGGACCGCCGTGCCCCGTTCCGTGGGGGTCAGGCCCTTTGCCTCCCGGAGGAAGCCGGGCCGCCGGAGCTGGGGCAGTCTGGCCGAGACGCCCGCGCCCTCCGCCGCCTCCGTGTCCTTCTCCCGGCCCTTGAGCTGGGTGGCGGTGACCTTGGAGGGAACCAGGGTCGCCGCCTTGTGGGGGTCCTCCCAGGTCAGGGTTTTCAGGAACGCCGACGGGTCCGGGGGCGCCGGAGCCGTCTGGGCTTCCGGGGCGGCGCTGATTCCGGATGCAATCGTCTGATTCTCCACCTTTTCATAGGTGATCTCCCAGGGATATTGGGAGATATGGAGCTCGCATTCCGGCCTGCCGCAGACCCGGAAAAGCGCTCCGGCCTCCATCCGGTTCAGGGCAGACAGCAGCACCCAGTCCCCCAGGCAGTTGGCCGACGCCGCCGCCCAGGCCATGGCCGGGAGCCCGGCCCCGGTCCGGAGCCGGGTCAGAGCGCTGTCCGTGCGGTCCCCGGCGTAGGTCATAATGAGGTAGTCTTTGGGCCGGGTCATGGCCACGTAGAGGATCCGAAGCTCCTCGGAACGCAGCTCCTCCCGTTTTTTCCGCCTTAAGGCCTCATAGCAGAGACCGGGATACCGGACCCGGAGCGCGGGATCGGTGATTTTGGCGGCAAGGCCCAGCTCCCGGTCAAAGAGCACGCTGCCGGTAAGGTCCCGGTGATTGAACCGCCGGGACAGATCCGCCAGGAACACCACGGGATACTCCAGGCCCTTGGACCGGTGCATAGTGGTCAGGACCACGCCCCTGCCAGAGCCTGCGGAGACCATGGTCCCGGATTTGGCCGCCCGATCCAGGATCCGCAAAAGCTGATAGACATAGAGGAAGCCGCCGGAGGCTCCGCTTAGGGCAAGCTGATAGACGGCCAGCAGGTTTTCCCGTCTGGCCTGGCCGCCCTCCATGGCGCTGTAGGCCGACAGAAGGCTCGTCTCGTGGAGCAGGGCCCACACCAGACGGTCGGCGGATTCCGTTCCCGCCCGGTTCCGCAGGGATTCCAGATATCGGACCGTGGCCTGGCACCAGTCCTCCCGGCAGTCCCTCATGGCGTCGTAGAACCGCTTTTTGTCGCTGCCCGCCCGGATGGCCGCCAGCCTTGTGTTGGAGAACCGGAACAGGGGACTGCACAGCACCGCCAGGAGGGGCACGTCCTGATGGGGATTGCTGATGACCCGGAGCAGATTCACAAGCACCGTGACCTCCGGCGTCTCAAACAGGTCCTCTCCCCCCTCGGAGGCCACGGGGATCCCCGCCGCCTTGAACGCCTTGGCGTAGACGGAGATGGGGTCTCTCGTCCGGAGCAGGACCGCCATGTCCTCGGGCCGGACGGGCCGCAGGTCGTTTCCGTCCCGGATCAGGGTCTTTGCCTGGAGCATGGCAAGGATCCGGCCCGCCACCCACTTGGCTTCCCGCTGGTATTTCGTCTCCTCCTGCTCCTGGGGCAGATCCTGGAGCTCCAGCACATGGAGCTCCACGTGGGGACCCGGGGCCTCCGGATACGCGGGAAGTCCCGGAACAAGCCGTTCCTCCGGGCCGTATTCCATGCCGCCCACGGCCCCGGACATGACGGTCCCAAAGGTGTGGTTCACCGCCTCCAGGATCTCGGGCCGGGACCGGAAGTTGCTGGACAGGAACAGCCGCCGGGGCTCCGGATCCCTTGCTTCATTTGCGGGCCGGTAAGTACGGTGTTTTTCCAAAAACATCTCCGGCTCCGCCTGCCGGAAGCCGTAGATGGACTGCTTCACGTCCCCCACCAGGAACCGGTTGGAATCTCCCGCCGCGGAGATGGCGGTGAAGATGGCCTCCTGGACCCGGTTGGAGTCCTGGTACTCGTCCACCATGATCTCCACGAACTGCGCCGACACCTGCCGGGCCACCTCGGTAGGCGTTCCGTCCTCCTTCAAAAGGAGCCGGATGGCCAGGTGCTCCTGGTCGGAGAAGTCCATCCGGTTTTTCCGCCGCTTTTCCGCGGAGAACCGCCGGTCCAGCCGTTCCGCCAGGGTGAGCAGGGCCTTCAGCGCAGAAGCCAGGGCGTTCTGCTCCTCCCGCAGGGTCTCCTCGGGTCGGGAGAACAGAGCCCGGATGGCCTCCAGCTGCTTTTTCCCCTCTTTTTTCACCGCCTGGATGGCCTCCAAACGCGGCTTGTCCTCGTAGCCCCGGACTGCCACCCGCCTTTCCTCCAGGGTCAGGGCGCCGGCGATGGCATCCCAGGGGCCGTCCAGAACGGGCAGCATGGCCCGGAGCTGAGACAGATGGGTGCGGTACAGGGGCAGATACTGCTTTTCCAGCAATTCATCCCCCTCCATGGTCTCCACCGCCCAGGCATACCGCTGAATGAGCCACTGGAGCTGCTGCCGGGCGGAGGCCAGGAGGAGCTTTCCCCAGGGGGAGGCCCCAACGTCCCCATCCAGGCGGTAGTCCTGGCTGTGGATCCACCGCTTGGGATCGGGCAGGCTCAGAAGCTGCTCATAGACGGACTTGACGAGATCCGCCAGGGCCTCGTCGTCCCGTCCGCCGCCCAGGGTGTCGGTCAGCAGGAGGAAATCGGGGTCCTTTTCCGCATAGGCGTCCTCCAGGACCAGGTCAAGCTGCCGGGCAAGCAGCTCCTCCCGCTCGCTGTCGTCCATGAGACGCTGGTCCGCGGGGATATCCAATATGTAGCCGTACTGCCGGATCAGGGCGCCGCAAAAGGCGTGGACCGTGGAGATCTGGCTCAGGTGGAGCAGCCGGAGCTGACGGCTCAGATGGGCGTTCCCCGGGTCCCCCGCCAGGGCCTCGGTGATGGCGTCGGAGATCTTGGACCGGAGCTCCGCCGCCGCCGCGTTGGTGAAGGTGATGATCAAAAACTGGTCGATGCTGTTCCCGTCCTCCAGGATCCGGCGGAGCACCCGCTCCACCAGGACCTTGGTCTTGCCGGAGCCGGCGGCGGCCGAGACCAGCAGGGTGCCGCCCCGGTTCTCCACCACATCCTTTTGCTGCCTTGTGAGCCGGACGTCAGCCATGATCTTTCCCTCCCAACGCTTCCCAGAATTCCTTGGGTTTCACGGTCTCCCGGTAGTTCTCCCGCCGGAAGCTCTTATCCTTCTGGCACACGGCGGCGTAGTCGCACCACTGGCAGGGGTCGTGGGCCGGGCCCCGGTAGAAGGGCTCCGGCGAAAACCGCCCGCTGTAGATCCGGTCCACCGCGTCCGTCATTTTCCTCAGAATAAAGTCCGACAGCAGCCCCAGCTGCTCCCGGGTGACGGCGTAGTCCCCCGCGCCGGATTTTGTCTTCCGGATGGGGAGATAGCTGCCGCCGGCGCCGTGCTCCATGGCCTCCAGCACCGCTTCCTCCCCCAGAACCAGGCCGGAGATCCGGTTTCCCCGGCTTCTACGCTCCTTCTCCGCCTCCTCCGGCGTCGCGGGCTTTTCAAGGGATATGTAGCCCCGCTTCGCCGGGAAATAGAGGGCTCCGGCGGGAATGGTTTTTCCCTCCCTGCCGGGAATATCCGCGTTTTGAAGGGCGAAAAGGTAGAGGAAGAGCTGCATTCCCACGCCGCCCAAAAGCTCCGTATAGTCGAATTTCTTGCTGCCGGATTTGTAGTCGATGATCCGGTAGAAGTCCCCCTCCAGGCTGTGCCACAGGTCTATCCGGTCCACGGTGCCGTCCAGACGGCCCTGGCCCAGGGTCCCCCGGACCGTCAGGGGTCCCAGGTCCTTTCCCCGGCCGAACTGGAGCTCAAAGCCCCTGGGCCGGAAGTCGGATTCGGAGAGCTCCTTGGAAATCTCCGAGAGCAGCATCCCCGCCTCCTGCTCGTTGCGCCGGTAGAGGTACTGCTGCCGTTGGGTGAGCAGGGTGGGGTCCTGCATCCGGGTGGCGAGATAGGGCTCCATGTGAGTCCGGACCAGGGTTTCGCTCTCGGTCCGGTCCAGGGGCAGGGGCTTCGTCTCCAGCTCCCGGACGGTCTGCTCCAGGATGTAGTGGAGGAAGGTGCCGTATTCCGCCGCATCGAAGGCCGCCTCCCGCTGGGGCCTTGCCTTCAGGCCGTAATTTAAGAAAAAGCTCAGGGGGCAGTTCCCCAGGGCGTCCAGCTTGGAGGCCGTGAGGACGGCGGGCGCCCCGAAGAGCCGGGTGCTCAGGGGCTGAGGCACGATCAGCTCCCGGGGCGCCGAGGCCGCTTCGGCCCGCTCCACCGCCTGATGGAGGGGCGCGGATTCCTCCGCTGTCTCCCGGAGCGACCGGGCCAGGGCCGGATCCCCCTGCTCCCTGGCGGCAAAGTACACCGCCGCCAGGGTCTCCGGCGTCATGGCGTCCTCGGGAGCGTCTCCGGGGGACAGGACCGGTATGTCAGGGAACAGGGCCTGAAGCCTGCCGATGAGGAAGGAGGGCTGCAGGGTCTCCCCCGCCGAGGAAGCGGACCAGGACACGGTCAGGGCCTCGGTCGGGGCGGTGAGGGCGCTGTAGAGCTGGAGAAGCTGCCGCTCCATGGCCCCGTCCCCGTCGGGGGCCAGCTCCACGTCCATCTCATGGATCAGGATGGACCGCTCCCGCTCCGTCAGCAGGCTCCCGCCCAGGGACACCTGGGGGATGCTCCCGGCGTTGGCGCCCAGGACATAGAGGAATTTCGGCTCCGTGCCCCGGACGGCATCCACACCGCCAAAGGGGACCACATCCAAGGCCGAGGGAATGGCGCTGAGGGAATATTGGCTCAGGGCCGTTTTCAGCAGGGTCAGCAGCTCCGGCGTGCCCTGGCCCGTCTCCCCCAGCACCAGCACCGTCTGCTCCAGGCACTCCATCAGGGTGTTCCAGACCTGGGCCGTCTCCTGGGCCTCCTCCAGCCTGCCCTCCGCCGTCAGGGTCTCGATCCGGCGGCTGATCTGGCTGAACAGGTCGATTTCCTCCAAAAAGCGGTAGATGGCCGTGATCTGGTCCTTCACGGTCAGGGCGCCGGAGAGCCCCGCGGACAGCCGGATCAGGGGCCGCACCGCCTGCTCCCGAAGGGCGTTGAGTCTTTCGAGTTCTTCCGTTGTTTCCTCGGTGAAGCGGCCGTCGAAGCCCTCGGGGTGCTCCGTCCAGACCGTCTGCCACTTGCTGCCCCGGATGGACCAGGTGAAGGCGTAGTTCTCCAGCAGGTCGCAGTCGTCCCTGGCCACGCCGCAGAAGTCCGTGCGGAGCCAGGCCGTCACGGTCTCCGGCTCCATGCCCTCCGTGGCCGCCTCCAGGCCAAGCTGCAGAAAGGCCGCCGCCGGATGGGCCGTCAGAGGCGTCCGGAGGCCAGTATAGAGGGGCACGCCGTAGTCCCGGCACACCGCCTCCAGCATGGGCGCGTACCCCGCCGCGTCTCCGGCAGCCACGGCCATGTCCCGCCAGCGCATGCCCTCCATGGCACGCCGCCGCAGCTCTGCGGCGCAGTGGCGGCACTCGGTCAGCAGGTCGGGCGCGGACACCAGGGAGATGCGATCGCATTTCCCCCCATAGGGCGCGGCGTGGTAGGCGTAGAGATTTTGTTCCAGATATGTAAGCTCGGGCGGAAGGGACCGGGCAAACCGGCAGTATTCCTTCTGCACAGGCTGTCCAGCGGCGGCAGCCATGCGAATAAGGCGGGTCACCGTATCCTGTCCCGGGGCAAAGAGGCTCATATTTGTCTCGTCGGCGGGGACCGTCACCGTCACTTCTGACCCCCGGCGGAGCAGGGCGTCCAGTACTCCAAGCTCCTGGGCGGAGAAGTCCGTGAAGCCGTCCACGAAGAAGCAGCGGCCCTCCGGGTAGTCCGTATCCAGAAGGGTTTCCCGGAGCTCGCCCAGCAGGTCCCCCGGGTCTCCGGCGCCCTGGGCCATGACGGCGTCGTAGGCCCCCATGATCTCCCCAAGCTCCCGGAGCTTCTGGCGAAAGGCCCCCTCGGTTTTCCCCGCGGCCTCCAGGAGCTTTTCCGGGGTGACGCCGTAGGCCTTGAACTCGTCGATCATTTGGACGGCGCTGCCCAGGAAATCCGGCCTGGCCGCCACGGAGGCAAACACCTTCAGCCGGGAGCTGATGGAGGAAAGGGCCAATCGGGCCGTGAGGATCCTGCCCGCCCGGTCCAGGGTGGTTCCGGCGCAGCCTCCGTAGAGGGACCGGACCCGGCTGGCCAGCCGGGTGAAGCTCAGAACCTCCGCGGAATAGCTGATCCCGTCGCCGCAGGTCTCGCTGAGCAGCCGCTCCATGTGGTGGCTGAGCTGCTCCGGCACGATCAGGATCCGCCGGGACATGCCCTCCGCAGGGCAGGCCCGAAGGTCCTGCAGCAGCCGGGTGGTCTTGCCGGTCTTTCCCCGGCCCAGGATCAGTTTCAGCATGGGTATCCTCCTTTGGGGCGGTTTGATACGTTTGCAGATTGGAATTTGTCGAGGTATGTTGCGTCACCTGAGAGGTATGTTGCGTCATCCTGAGCGCAGCGAAGGATCTTTCCTTCCCGGTTGACGCTAGATTCTTCGTCGCTGCGCTCCTCAGAATGACAGGGGTGCTCAATGACCCCGACAAATCCCAATTGTCATTTGACTCCCTGCAATTATAGCATATTTCCCGAAGTCTGTCACCGGGTACTGTTGTTCCCCTCCCTGCTGCGGAACCAGCCAAGGAAATCCTCCAGGAGCTCCAGGGAGCGGAATTTCAGCTCGTATTCCGGGGTGTCCCGCTCCAGGATCTGCAACAGCTCCGGGTCCAGGCCCCCGGAAACCGCCACCGCCCGGCGGTCGCTGACCGTGGCGGCGGCACAGAGCTGGGGATAGACCACGCACCACCAGTTATGGCCCGCGCCCTGGCCGATGGTCACGCGAAGGGCGTCATAGTACCCGCCCGGCAGGGAGAAGCCCCCGTAGTCCCGGGTAGTGAACAGCTCCCGCTGCAAGGTCACCCGGGCGGTCTCCGAAAAGCCCTCAGCCGCCAGCGCCTCGTTTGCCGCCAGGGTCAGGGCGTCCCGGTGGGCGGAAAGCGCTTCTCTGGCCTCTAAAGGGCTTTCGCAGTCCCGCAGGAAGCCGGAGGCCTCCGCAAGCACCGCGTCCCGTACCTCCAGCTTCACCGCCTGGTCCTGCTCGGAATCGGAATTGGCCACCACGTGGAGCCGGATCATGCTCCCCGCGATCCGCTGCTGCTGCCGCTCCATGGCCGTTCCCCAGGCCAGGAGCATAGCCAGTCCCAGGAGTATGGCCAGCTCCGCTTTCGGCAGGCCCTTTTTGTGCTTCCATGTCATAAAAAATCACCGTCCATGCCGTATTCTCTCGAATACAGTATGGACGGTAACGGTAAACTTTAGACAGGCGCCGTCAAAAATGTGTCGGGGTAGACGGGGCGCAGGGTCTCATAGACGGCTTTGGCGGCGGCGGGATCCTCAAACAGCCCGAACACCGTGGGGCCGGAGCCCGTCATGGCGGCGCCCAATGCGCTGCCCGAGAGCATGGTCTCCCGGATTTCCCGGATCTCGGGATGGTCCGCCTCCACAATGGGCTCGAACACGTTGCAGAGCAGGGACGCGGCCTTGACCAGATCTCCGGCGGCGATGGCGTCCGTCATGGCCTTGGTATCGGGCCGCCGGGTGATCTCCGCCCTGTCCACCGCCCGGAACAGGGCCGGGGTGGAAATGGGGAAATTCGGTTTACATAACACTATTTCACAGTGGGGAAACGGGGAAAGCCGTGTCAGGATCTGGCCCTTTTCCCGGGCCAGGGCTGTGCCGCCGAAGAGGGCGAAGGGCACGTCGGAGCCCACCTGCTCCGCGATGGCATAGAGGGTCTCCTCCGGAATCGGCCTGCCGTAATAGTCCTGGAGCAGCCGGAGCACGGCGGCGCCGTCGGCGCTGCCGCCGCCCATACCGGCGCAGACCGGCGTCCTTTTTTGGATCTCCACCGTCAGGCCTTCGCAGTCCATGCCGGCAGCCTCGAAAAACAGGGCCGCGGCCCTCCAGGCAATGTTGCTGTCGTCCCGGGGCATCTCTCCCCCCTCCCCAACCAGGGCCCAGGGCTTCCCGGTTCCCAGGGTCAGGGTGACTTCATCTCCCAGGGTGATCTCCTGCATGACCATCTCAAGATTGTGGTAGCCGTCGGGACGGCGGCCCACCACGTCCAGGGTCAGGTTCAGCTTGGCGTGGGCGATGGCATAAAGTGTGGTCATTGCCGCCGCTTCCCCTCCAGATAGTATCGTTTCTCCCGGGCCTCTCCCATGGAGAAGGTTTTCCGCGGCAGCACGCCGCCCTGGAGCACCCCGGGAAACAGGGAGGATTTCTCCATGCCCGGCAGGATCAGGCCCACCGCGTCGGGCTTCCGGGCCAGGTCCCGCACCACGTCCTCCCCGTGGATGTAGTCCATGGCGCCGCCCTGTTCCGCCGTGTATCGGTCCAGGAAGGGCTGGAGGATGGCGATGGCCAGGGGGCTTTCCTCCCGGCTGAGATACACGGTTTTTTCTCCCTCGGATGTAACCGCTGCGATGGGATACCCGTCCCGGACGGAAATCCCATCCAGGGCGGAGAGAAAGTCCCCGGGGTCCACGCCGCTGAGGACCCGATGGATGGGCTCAAAGGCGATGGCCGGATCGTGGATGTTTTCCAGCTCCACCAGGGCGTACCGGGCGGGATGATGCAGCAGGTCGTCCCCGGAGAGGCTTTTCTTCAAATCCTCCCAGCAGGCCTTGGCAGCGGCCAGGGAGTGGTTCCCGTCGCCCACGGCGAAGGCCATGGCGTTGGCCGCGCCCTGCTCCGCCGTGACGGCCTGGATGTAGTCCGACACGGCCCCGTTCACAAGGCCCACCCCCAGGCCGGAGACGGCCCAGCCGGTGATATGGCCACCGTCCTCCATGAGGTCGAAGTCGTAGAGCTTCTCGGACCTGGCCTCTTTCGCGGCGGTGAGGATGGCGTCCTTCCGGTCGTCGCAGAGCAGCAGCACGTGGGGACATTCCAGCTTGGCCCCCTCCAGGAGCCGCTGCCGGGGCGGGATGCGCTCCAATACGGTGCCCTCGGTGGCCCGGATCCTGGCCCCGCAGCCGGGGGTGAAGTCGTAATCCTCCAGGTCCACCTGGCCCACCAGGCCACGGCGGACCGCGCCGCTTTGCATGGTCCGCTCCAGATAGACGAAGCTCCTGCGGCAGACCTTGAACAGCCCCTGGGCCAGATACTGCTCCATGGCCCCGTGGATCTTCGGCAGCCGCTCCGCCGCCCCGTCCCGGCGGAGATAGGCCTCCGGGATGATCATGTGCAGGGTGGAGGGCGCGTCGCCCACGAAGTCCGACACCCGATCCCAGTATTCCGGCTGGGAGGAGAACTGATCGCAGGCCACGCAGGCCCATTTCTTCATAGAGATCCCCTGGGGGATCAGAATATCCGCCGCGTGAAAGCAATTGTGCATGGTATTCCCTCCTGGATACAATCAACAACAGGATGCCGGTACAGCGCGAAATCACAAAAACCGGGGCGTGGCAGGACCACGCCCCAAAAACGTATCATGCTTTTTTCAGGCTGTCAAGGAAAAGCTCGATCCGCCGGAGGGCCTCCTCCAGATTTTGCATACTGGCGGCGTAGCACATGCGGACGAAGCCCTCGCCGCTCTCGCCGAAGGCATTTCCGGCGATGCAGGCCACCTTCTGCTCCACCAGGAGCCGTTCGCAGAACTCCTCGGAGGACAGGCCTGTGGACTTTATGGAGGGGAACACATAGAAGGCCCCTCTGGGCTCGAAGCAGTCGAGGCCCAGCTTTCGGAGGCCGCTGACCAGAAACCGGCGGCGGCCGTCGTACTCCTCCTTCATGGCCTCGATGTCCCCGTCCCCGTTCCGGAGTGCCTCGATGGCGGCATACTGGCTGGTGGTGGGGGCGGACATGATGGCGTACTGGTGGATCTTGGTCATCTGGCCGATGAGCTCCCTGGGTCCGCAGGCGTAGCCCAGACGCCAGCCGGTCATGGAATAGCACTTGGACATTCCGTTGACCACGATGGTCCTGTCCCGCATCTCCGGGATGTTGGCCATGGAGACGTGGTGCCGGCCGTAGGTCAGCTCGGCGTAGATCTCGTCGGACAGAACGATGATGTCCTTCTCGAGCAGAATGGGGACCAGCTTCTGAAGGTCCTCCAGCTCCATGATGCCGCCGGTGGGGTTGGAGGGGAAGGGCAGCACCAGAGCCTTGGTTTTCGGCGTGATGGCCGCCTCCAGCTGCTCCGGGCTCAGCCGGAACTCGTTGTCCGCCACCAGGGGAATGGGCACGGGCACGCCGGAGGCCAGGGAGGCGATGGGGCCGTAGCAGACGAAGGAGGGCTCCGGGATCAGGATCTCGTCTCCGGGATTGGTGATGCAGCGTATGGCCAGGTCGATGGCCTCGCTGCCGCCCACGGTGACCACCACCTCGTCGTCCGGGTTGTAGCGGAGGTCAAAGCGCCGGGAGAGGTAGCTGCAGATCTCCTTCCGCACATCGGTCATGCCGGCGTTGGAGGTATACTTGGTAAAGCCCTTCTCCAGGGAGTAGATGCCCGCGTCCCGGATGTGCCAGGGCGTCTGGAAGTCCGGCTCGCCCACGCCCAGGGAGATGGCGTCGGTCATGTTCTCCAGAATGTCAAAGAACTTCCGGATGCCGGAGGGCTTAATATCCTGGACCCGTTGAGAAATCACTTGGCTGTAGTCGATCATACGAAAATCAACCTTTCCTTCTGTTCCTCCCTGGGCTCAAAGATCACATTCTGCTGCTTGTATTTTTTCAGAATGAAGTGGGTGGAGGTGGAGGTGACGCCCTCGATGGTGGAGAGCTTCCGGGACACGAACAGAGCCACCTCCCGGAGGGTCCGGCCGGTGATGATCACGGTCACGTCGTAGCCGCCGGACATGAGGTAGCAGCTCTCCACCTCCTCGTACTGGTAGATCCGCTCGGCGATCCGGTCAAAGCCCTTGTCCCGCTGAGGGGTGATTTTTACCTCGATGAGGGCCTCCACGGACTGGTTGTCCGTCTTTTCCCAGTTGATCAGGGCCTTGTAGCCCAGGATCACGCCCTCGTCCTTCATGCTCTCAATCCGAAGAGCCACATCCTCCTCGGTGCAATCGCACATTGCCGCAAGCTGGGGGACCGACATGGTGCAGTCCTGCTCCAGCAGCTTCAGCAGTTTATTGGAACGCTGGTCCATAGCTGACGCCTCCTATGAGTGTTTTCGGACATTATACTCGACTTCTTCCCGGAATGGAAGTGATTTCTTTTCATCATTCTTTTTTTGTTGTGCATATTTCACTACATTTCAGTTTGATTCATGGTGAAAACGCCGAAATCATACGTTTCCGCCGGGATCCTCTCCGCCAAAAAGCGGTTCGTATTTCCCCGGAATCCCTTGCTTTTTTTCCCTGGAGGTATATAATGAGTTTATTATATCAGAGCGCTTTTCTGTGTTTTTTGAAAGCGGAGGAGGGATCCCCTTGAACCAACCTGATCTGATTGAGAGCATTCTGGCGGCGGAGCGTCAGGCCAGAGCCATGACAGAGGACGCCAGAGAGCAGCAGGAAAACCTGGACGCCTCCGTGGAGGACGAGATCCGGGCCATGGAGGAGCGGTATCAGCGGGGCGCGGAGGACTACCTCAAGCGCCTGGAGAAAACGGAACAGGCAAAGCGGGAGCGTCAGCTCCGGGAGATCGACGCGGGCACCGAGAAAAAGCTCCGGCAGATGGAAAAGATCTTCCGGGAGAAGAAGGACGAATGGGCCCGGGAGATTTTTGAACAAATCACGGGAAAGGCGGGCGAGTAAATGCCATCCTATTACGCGGTCACCGCCAAGGTCCGCGCCCTGTACGGACGCCGCATAACCCCGGAGGACTACCGCCTTCTCATGGCGAAGCAGACCGTTCCGGAGGCCGCCGCCTTTCTCCAGAGCCACCCCGGCTACCGGAACAGGCTCTCCGGCCTCCAGACCGGGAGCATCCACCGGGAGGCTTTGGAGAACGCCCTTCGGGGGGCCTATATGGACGAATACCGCCGGATCTTCAGCTTTATGGAGCTGCGCGACAAGGAGCTTCTCATGTTCCCCGTCTACAGGGGGGAGCAGGACGCCATCCTGACCTCCATGCGGACCCTGACCTCCACCGTGTCCCTGGAGCCCGCGACCACCTGGGAAGCGGTGCTTCGGAAGTCCAGCCAGCTGGATCTGGGCGCCCTTCAGGAGGCCAAAACCTTCTCCGACATCGCAAAAGCCGCGGAGAAGACCATCTACGGCTCGGCCCTGCGCAGGATCGCCTCGGGAGACAGCACGAATCCCCCCACCCACGCCTTTGTGGACAACATTATGCAGGTGGTCTACTTCGCCCGGCTCTATAAAACCGTCGGGAAGCGCTACAAGGGCGACACGGCGAAGCTCCTCCGCCAGTCCCTGGACGAGGAAACGGACCTGATGAACCTGGTCCAGTTCCTGCGGCTCAAGCGGTACTTCTCCCAGGAGGACATTCAGCGCTACAGCTTCCCCCTCCCCTGCTCCTCCAAGCTCACAAAGCCCTATATGCAGGCCCTTATGGGCGCAAAGGACTATGAGGAAGCCCGCGACATGGTGATAAACGGTCCCTACGGGAAGCTGTTCCGGTCCATCGATCCCAAGGGCCTGGAGAGCTACCTCTACACCCTGCAGTACAACTTTTCCCGCCGGCAGCTGCGCGCCCCCAAGCCGACGATCTATGTACCCATCGCCTATCTGACCCTGAAGGAAATCGAGATCCGAAATCTGATCAGCATCATCGAGTGCATCCGCTACAAAATCAGCCCGGACACCATGGTGACGCTGATCGGCGTTTAGAGAAATGAGGTGAGAAAATGTCGGTCATCCCCATGAAGATGCTCACGGTCTCGGGACCGGTGAGCGGCATCGACGATGTGATCTGCACCTGTCTGGTCAATCAGCCCTTCCACCCCGTGGAGGCCGGAAAGGTGGTGGGGAGCAATCATCTGCTTCCCTTTGAATGGAACAACGCCTGGACGGACCCCATGGCCGCCGCCGAAGGGCTGCTGGATTCCCTGGAAATCCCCCGGTCCCTGGTGTCCTTCCGGAACGCCGGGTTCACCCGGGAGTCCGTGGAGGACTATTTATTGGAGACCTCCCGGCGGGCCGAGGGCTATGTGACCGCCTGCCAGGCGCTCCGGGACAGGATCGAGCGCAACGTCCAGGACGTGGAGGATTTGGAGAAGTTCTCCCAGCTCACCGGCAGTCTGGAGGAGCTCTACCACCTGAACTATGTGGGCTTCCGGTTCGGAAAGATGCCCCGGGAGTCCTACGATTCCCTGGCGGTGAAGGTCTCCCACATGGAGGAGATCATCCTCTATCCCACCAAGGTGGAAAAGGACTTCGCCTATCTGTGCTACGTGACCCCCAAGAGCTGCGCCTCCCGCTCCGACAACTTTATGAGCTCCCTGGGCTTTGAGCGCATGCGCCTGACGGCCCGGACCGAGGGCACGGCAGTGGAGACCGTCCGTATGCTGGACGAGGACAACCAGCGCTGCCGCCGGGAGCTGGAGGACCGGGAAACGGAATACCGGGAATTCGCCGAGCGTGAAAAGGAACGGATCCTCACGGCCTACAGCTATGTCCGGTATATGTACGGCGCCGGAGAGCTCAAGAAATACGCGGTCTACACCGGCGACGGGGCCTTCCTGCTCTGCGGCTGGGTGCCGGAAAAGGAGCTTCCCGATTTCCAATCGCGGTTCGCCGCCATTCCCGAGGTGAGCTGCACCGACGATTCCCCGGGCAGCGTCCAGGGCGAGAGCCCGCCGGTGCTGCTGAAAAACAACTTCTGGGGCAGGCTGTTCCAGCCCTTCACAGAGATGTACGGCCTTCCGGCCTACAATGAATTCGACCCCACCTTCCTCATGGCCGTCACCTATTCCATTCTCTTCGGCATCATGTACGGCGACGTGGGACAGGGTCTGGTGCTCATCGCCCTGGGTATCTTCCTCTATAAGAAGAAGGGTATGTGGCTGGGCGGCATTCTGGGCAGCGTGGGGGTGTTCTCCACCATCTTCGGCTTCGTCTTCGGCAGCGTCTTCGGCTACGAGCATCTGATCCCGGGCTTCAACGTGCTGGAATCCGGCTCCAACGCCACCAGAATCCTGATCGTCTCCGCCGCCATCGGCGCGGTGCTCATTGTGCTCATGATGGGCATCAACATCTATAACGGCGTCCGGCAGAAGGATTTCAGGAAGATCTTCTTTACGAGCAACTCCGTGGCCGGCATGGTGTTCTATCTGGCCGTGGTCCTGGGGGCCGTGGTCACCCTTATCACCGGGAAAAAGGTCTTTTCCACGGTCTATATCGCGGTGCTGATCGTCCTGCCTCTGGTGGTCATGTTCTGCCAGGAGCCCCTGGGGAAGCTGGCCGCCCGGAAAAAGGACTGGAAGCCCGAATCCATCGGCAGCTTCATCGCCGAGAACTTCTTCGAGATGTTCGAGGTGATCCTCTCCTATGTGACCAACACCGTCTCCTTTCTCCGGGTGGGGGCCTACGCCATCTGCCACGCGGGCATGATGCTGGTGGTCTACACCCTGGCGGGAGATCCGGCCAATCCGGTGGTGCTGGTGCTGGGCAATATCATCGTCATGGGCATTGAGGGCCTGCTGGTCTGCATCCAGGTCCTGCGTCTGGAGTTCTATGAGATGTTCGGCCGGTTCTACGCCTCCGGCGGAAAGCAGTTCAAAGCCTGCACCATCGACTGCACAAAACAAATCAACATGTAATGGAGGAATCTAAAATGACGATCACGATCTCGATTATGGTTCTGATGGCCGCCGCCATCGTTCTGCCCCTGCTCTATATCGCCCGCCGGCAGCGCCGGGGCGCTTCCGTCCGGAAGGCTCTTACTGCCCACTTCTACAGCTTCTTCGGGCTCCTGGCCATGGTCACCATCTTCGGCTTCGCCTCCGCCTCCCCCGCAGCCGCGGCGGACGAGGCGCTGACCCAGACCACCGCCTTCGCCGACGGTCTGAAGTACCTGAGCGCCGCTCTGGCCGTGGGCCTATCCGGTCTCGGCGGCGGCATCGCCGTGTCCTCCGCAGCGGCCGCTGCCCTGGGGGCCATGAGCGAGAACGACGGCATCTTCGGCAAGGCCCTGATCTTCGTGGGCCTGGCGGAGGGCGTCGCCCTGTACGGCCTGCTGGTGGCCCTGCTCATGCTGTTTATGTGATGCGGTACTTTGTCATTTCCGACAACTCCGACACCCTCACCGGCCTTCGGCTGGCGGGGATCGAGGGCGCCCGGGCGGAGACCCGGGAGGAGGCCCTTCGGGCCATCGATCAGGCGGTGGCCGACGAGAGCATCGGGATCCTGCTGATCAACGAGACCCTGGCCGCTCTCTGCCCCGAGCAGATCAGCCAGCTCAAGCAGACGGCCCTGCGGCCTCTGCTGGTGGAGATCCCGGACCGGCATCACACGGCCCGGGCCCAGGATTCCATCACCCGATACATCCGGGAGGCCATCGGAATCAAGGTCTAGTTTTAATGCTTGTCATTCCGAGCCGGTTCGCAATGACATAAAAACCAGTTTTGGCGTCACAACACGCCAGTGGAATGAGGACTGAGAATCATGCCAGATACCAACGATAAGCTCACACGCTTCCGGCAGATCATTCTGGAGGACGCCAAGCAGGACCGGAAAACCCTGCTCCGTCAGGTGACCGCCGAGCGGAAATCCCGGCTCCAGGCGGCGGAGGCCAATCTCAAGCGCTCCACCGACGATCATGTCCAGGCCATGTCCAATCGGATCTACGCCGAAACGGGCCGTCAGGTTTCCAGGAAAATGCTCGCCGACAAGCGGGAGGTGGCCTCCCGCCGGGAGGAGATGGCCAGGGAGCTCTTTGCCCAGGTCCGGGAGATGATCGCCGAATTTACGGAGACGGAGGACTATCTCTCCCATCTGAAGGCCCTCTACCGGGAGGCCTTTGAGGCGCTGGGCAATCCCTACGACGGGGTGATCCTGCTCCGGCCCTCGGATATGAAATACGCCAGGGAGCTGGCCGCTGTGCTGCCGGGCCGCCACGTGACCTTCCAGGAGGGTTCCTTCACCCTGGGCGGGCTCATCGTGGACTGCCATTCCAGGCTCCAGCGGGCCGACCAGAGTTATGATACGGCGCTGGGCGATCTGGACGGGCATTTCGCGGAAATGTTCGGCCTGAGCCTGGCGGACGACTAGGAGGACGCCATGTCGAATTACTATATTCAGGGCGTGAACGGCCCTGTGGTCACCGTCAAGGGCGGCAAGGGCCTTGCCATGATGGACATGGTCAGCGTGGGTCCCGAGGGGCTCATCGGCGAGGTGGTCTCCGTGGAGGGGGACCTGACCACGGTCCAGGTATATGAGGACACCACCGGCCTTATGCCGGGAATGCCCGTGGAGCCCCGGAACGCCCCCATGTCCATTGAGCTGGGTCCCGGGCTGCTCAACAACATCTACGACGGCATCTGCCGTCCCCTCCGGGGCATCGCCGAGGAGACGGGGGCCTTTATCGGCCGGGGCATCCACATTCCCGCCCTGGACAGCGAGAAAAAGTGGGCCGTCACCGTCACGGTGAAGCCCGGGGACCGTCTGGAGCCGGGATCGGTCTACGCCGAGTGCGACGAGACCCCGGTGATCCGGCACCGCTGCATCCTGCCTCCCGATCAGAGGGGCACGGTGGTGTCGGCGGTTCCCGACGGGGATTACACCGTGGAGGATGTGCTCGTCACGGTGCAGACCGACGGCGGCGCCGCGCTTGATCTGAAGCTCTCCCAGAAGTGGCCTATCCGCACCCCCCGTCCCGTCCGGGCCAGACGGTCCGTCACCCGGCCCCTGGTCACGGGCCAGCGGATCATCGACGCCCTGTTTCCCCTGGGCAAGGGCGGCTGCGCCGCCATTCCCGGCCCCTTCGGCGCGGGCAAGACCGTGACCCAGCATCAGCTTGCCAAGTGGTCCGACGCGGACCTGATCGTATACCTGGGCTGCGGCGAGCGGGGCAACGAGATGACGGAGGTGCTTGATGAGTTCTCCGAGCTCATCGACCCCCACACGAGCCAGCCCCTGATGTACCGGACGGTGCTCCTGGCCAACACCTCCAACATGCCCGTGGCCGCCCGGGAGGCGTCCATCTATACGGGCATGACCATTGCCGAATACTACCGGGATATGGGCTACCACGTGGCCATGATGGCCGATTCCACCTCCCGGTGGGCCGAGGCTCTGCGGGAGATCTCCGGACGGCTGGAGGAGATGCCCGCCGAGGAGGGCTTCCCGGCCTATCTTCCCTCCCGGCTGGCCGAGTTCTACGAGCGGGCCGGATATATGGAGACCCTGTCCGGGGCCGAGGGCAGCATCACCGTCATCGGGGCCGTCTCGCCCCAGGGCGGCGACTTCTCCGAGCCTGTAACCCAGAACACCAAGCGGTTCATCCGCACATTCTGGGCCCTGGACCGGTCCCTGGCCTACGCCCGGCACTTCCCGGCCATCAACTGGAACCAGAGCTATTCCGAATACCTGACGGACCTGACCCCCTGGTACGAGGAGCATCTCGGCAGCGGCTTTATGGTCCTGCGGACAAGGCTCCAGGCCACCATGAAGGAGGAGACCAGCCTCAACGAGATCGTCAAGCTCATCGGCTCCGACATTCTCCCCGAGGACCAGAAGCTGACCATGGAGATCGCCCGGGTGATCCGCCTGGGCTTCCTCCAGCAGAACTCCTTCCACGCCATCGACACCTACGTGCCCATGGAGAAGATGCTGAAGATGATGGAGGTCATCTTCCGGCTCTACGACGGGGCCCGGGACCTGATCGCAAAATCCGTGCCCCTGTCCCAGCTCAAGGCCACGGGCATTTTTGAAAAGCTGATCCGGATCAAATACGAGATCCCCAACGACGACCTGAGCGCCTTCGCGGACTATGAAAAGGCCGTGGATGAGGCCATCGCCCAGGTGGCGGCGGACAACCGGTAGAGGAGGCGGGACCCATGAAGCTTGAATATATCGGCCTTTCCGAGATGGCGGGCTCCCTGATCTTTCTGGACGGCGTCAGCGGCATCGGCTACGACGAGGTGGCGGAGATCTCCCTTTCCGACGGCTCCAAGCGCTACGGCCGGGTGATCGAGCTGGACGGCAGCCGGGCGGTGCTCCAGGTCTTCGAGGGCACCCGGGGCATTTCCCTGGAAAACGCCCGGACCAATTTCACGGGCCATCCCATGGAGCTCTCCCTCTCCGGGGAGATGCTGGGCCGGATCTTCGACGGAGCCGGACGGCCCATCGACGGCTTGGGGGAGGTCTATCCCGAGGAGCGGCGGAACATCAACGGCTCGGCCATGAACCCCGTCTCCCGGCTCTATCCCAGGAGCTGCATCTACACGGGCATCTCCTCCATCGACGGCATGTCCACCCTGATCCGGGGCCAGAAGCTCCCCATCTTCTCCGGGGCGGGCATGCGCCACAACGACGTGGCGGCCCAGATCGTCCGGCAGGCCAAGGTGGCCGCCGACGACGGGGAATTCGCCATCGTCTTTGCCGCCATGGGCGTGAAGAACGACGTGGCGGACTTCTTCAAAAAGGACTTCGAAGAGGCGGGCGCCCTCCAGCGGGTGGTCATGTTCGTCAATCTGGCGTCGGACCCCATCATCGAACGGATGCTGACGCCGCGGTGCGCCCTGACGGCGGCGGAGTTCCTGGCCTTCCAGCGGGGCTACCATGTGCTGGTCATTATGACCGACATGACCTCCTACTGCGAGGCCGTCCGGGAGTTCTCCTCCTCCAAGGGCGAGATCCCCTCCCGGAAGGGCTTCCCGTCCTACCTCTATTCCGACCTGGCCTCCCTCTACGAGCGGGCCGGAATCCTCAAGGACCGGGCCGGGTCCGTGACCCAGGTGCCCATCCTCACCATGCCCAACGACGACATCACCCATCCCATCCCCGACCTGACGGGCTATATCACTGAGGGGCAGATCGTCCTGGACCGGGAGCTGGAGCAGAAGGGCGTCTATCCGCCCATCTCCGTGCTGCCCTCCCTGTCCCGGCTCATGAAGGACGGCATCGGCGAGGGCTACACGAGAAAAGATCACTCCGACGTGTCCAACCAGCTCTTCGCCTCCTATTCCAAGGTCCAGGACGCCCGGTCCCTGGCCTCGGTCATCGGCGAGGACGAGCTCAGCGACACGGATAAGCTGTATCTGAAATTCGGAACCGCCTTTGAGGAGCGCTTCCTGACCCAGGGCATCCACGAGGAGCGCACCATCGACGAGACCCTGGATCTGGGCTGGCGGCTCCTGTCCATCCTTCCCCGGACGGAGCTGGACCGGATCAGCGGCGAGGACATTGCCGCCCACTACGTGGAGGACGTTTCTTTCTAAGATAAGGAGGCCCGTTCATGGCTGTTCTTCCCACAAAGGGCAATCTGATTGCCACCAAGCACTCCCTGGAGCTGGCCTCCACGGGCTACGAGCTCATGGACCGGAAGCGGAATCTGCTGACAAGGGAGATGATGGGCCTGATCTCCAGGGCCCAGGCGCTCCAGTCCCAGATCGACAGCACCTTTACAAACGCCTATGAGGCGCTCATGCTGGCCAACGTGACCATGGGAAAGACCATCCACATTGCCGAGTCCGTCCCTGTGGATCAGTCCGTGGAGCTCCGGTATCGGTCCGTCATGGGCGTGGAGATCCCCACGGTTTTGGGGGACGACGCCTCCAGGTCCCTGCAATACGGCCTCTCCGTCACCAATTCGGCATTGGACGACGCGCTGGTGAAATTCAATCTGGTGAAGGAGCTGGTCCGCGAGCTGGCGGAGCTGGAAAACACCATCTACCGTCTGGCCTATTCCATCAAAAAAACACAGAAGCGGGCAAACGCCTTGCAGAACATCGTGATCCCGGGCTATGAGGCCACCATCGCCGCCATCACCGACGCTCTGGAGGAGAAGGAACGGGAGGAATTCTCCCGGCTGAAGGTCATAAAAGCGCAAAAAAATCGTGAATAAGATGGAATGGTTCCGCGCACAATATGCAGCGGAACCATTACTTTTATTGGAGGGATCCGAAATGGACAAAACCGCTTTGACGCTGACCATCATCGGCGCGCTGAACTGGGCCCTGGTGGGCATCTTCCAGTTCGATCTGGTGGCATGGATCTTCGGCGGACAGACCGCCATCTGGAGCAGGATCATCTACACCCTGGTGGGTCTGGCAGGCGTATGGTGCATCTCCCTGCTGTTCCGGGACTGGAACCGGGATGCGATCCGGGAGCAGCCCACCACCCGTCAGCCGGGATGAACCAGCGCAAAGGCGTGCCGCATTTTCGCGGCGCGCCTTTTCCTTGACATTGGGGCGGATATCGTGTATTCTATTATGCGCCACGGAGGTGTATCGAAGTGGTCATAACGGGCCTGACTCGAAATGCGCGTTGGCTCTGGCCGTTTTCTCCGCTGAAAATCCTTGATTTATAAGGGCTTTCGCCGGATCGAATTTCAAAATTTCATATCGTTCTTGCGTGTTTTTCTTGCATTTTCTCAGCGCACGGAAAACAGTTGAGATACACGGAG
>CAJOHR010000010.1 GCA_905234425.1 uncultured Oscillospiraceae bacterium
CACCACGTAGCGTACCGTTCGGTACTACGCGGTTCACAAGTTTTCACAGACTTTCTGGTACTGGCTCAGGAGGGATGGATATCCCGCCCGGGCCAGTCTTTCTTTGGTTATAACCGTGCCGATGATTTGTGCCGCACGCCACGGTCCTTTCCTGCAGTTCGCCAGCTCATGGATTCTCCATTCTTCAACTCGCAGCTTCCGAAGCATCTTGTATCGTGTCCGTACACGTTTCCATTGCCTCCATATCACCGCTCGTATCCGTCGGCGCATCCATTCATCTGTTCGTATCAGCAATTGCTTCATGTCCGCCAGTCGGTAGTAGTTTATCCACCCTCTGACGTACTCTCCGAGCTTCTTTTTCCGCTCTTCGTTAACCCGAGCGTCCCGATTTCGGGGCGCTCGGGTTCTTCCTGTACGGGTCAGATCAGGCCCTGCTTCTTCATCAGGCCCTCCAGGACCTTGTAGTGGGCCTCCTCCATGAGGGTCAGGGGCAGACGGACGATATTCTGGCAGAAGCCCATGGCCGCCATGGCCGCCTTCACGGGGATGGGGTTCACCTCGGAGAAGAGGGCGTTGATGAGCGGCAGATACTCCATCTGCATTTTCCGGCTGCCCTCCAGATCGCCATCGAAGAACCGGTGGCACATCTGGGAGGTCTCTTTGGGCATCAGGTTGGAGAGGACAGACACCACGCCGGAGCCGCCCATGGACAAAATGGGCACCACCTGGTCGTCGTTGCCGGAGTATATATCCAGCTTATCCCCCACCAGAGAGGCGGTCTTGACAATCTTGGAGATGTCGCCGTTGGCCTCCTTAATACCGGCGATGTTGGGATGGTCCGCCAGGACCGCGTAGGTCTCCGGCTCGATGCCCACTCCCGTCCGGGAGGGCACGTTGTACATGATGATGGGCTTGGGCGCCGCGTCGGCGATGGTCTCAAACATCTTGATCAGGCCGTTCTGGGTAGCCTTGTTGTAGTAGGGGGTCACCACCAGCAGGGCGTCGGCCCCCAAATCGCAGGCGGTCTTGGACATGTAGATGGCGTGGGCCGTGTCGTTGGAGCCCGTGCCGGCGATGATGGGGACTCGGTGGGCGGCCCGCTCCACGGAGTACCGGATCACCTCCAGGTGCTCCTCGCTGGTCAGGGTGGACTTCTCGCCTGTGGTGCCCATGATCACCAGGGCGTCGATGCCGCTGTCGATCTGCCAGTCGATGAGACGGCCCAGAGCCTCAAAATCCACGCCGGTCTCGGTCAGAGGCGTGATCAGCGCCGTGGCGGCGCCCTTGAAAATCGGTTGTTTCGTCATAGGATTCTCTCCCTTCTGCGGCTTTTCGCCGCACGCACGCAGGATTGCATGCCGATTAACATTAGTATAATCCATTTTATGCAGTAAGAAAAGCCCTGTTTTCTCAAAAAAGCGCTTTGAGGACCGCCCTGCAATCTTCACGCAGAACGGTTCTCATTTCAGATATCTTCTTCTGTGCTATCCCCGGCTCTGGGAGGATACAGCGACCTTGCCACCATGTACCGGGCCTTTCGGACCTTCGGCGACATCACCCCGGGTGCTCTGCGGGACGCCATACGGCAGACAAGCGTTTTCCCTGAGACAGATGCCGAGTAAACAGCAGGAGGCTGCCCGCGCGGCCGCCTCCTGTGATTTCATGATATCATTCTCCGGATCAATCCTTGGGCAGGATCTTGTGGGGCATATCCTCATAGCTGCCGTAGGGAAGCGGCGGCTCGGGCTCGTCTGCGGGGTAGACCGCGTCCGTGTCGTAGACCCAGTAGTCCGGGTTGTTCTGGCCGGTCATGGGGTTATAGGCCCCGGGCTTCAGGGTCTCGGCGCCGGGCTCGCCCCAGGACTTGTAGAAGCTGGTCTTGAACAGAGGATAGAGGATCATGTGCCAGAACTTCCAGACGCCGTCCTCCTTAATGAACTCCACCTCGTATTTGCCCCAGCACCAGTGGGCGTTGCCGTGGGGCTCCTCCCCCTCCTTCAGGTCCCGGGCAGGCATGGTCTCGTGGCCCGGAGAGATCCAGACGCCCTTGGCGGTCTGGCCGTCCTCGGCCACCTCCAGGACCTCTGTGTCCATCTCGTGCATCATCAGCATACCCTTGAGATCCTGATCCATGCCGGGATCGGTCCGGTCACCGTGCTCCTCCTGATAGCAGCGGCGAATGGCCTCATAGCCCCGATACTCTCCGAAGGGGAAGCGATAATAGCTGTCCTCCCGCTTGGCCCAGAGCTCCACATACTCGTTGTTCCGGAAAGCGGTGTGATAATAGCTGTACTTTCCCATGAGATTCCGGCAGGCCTGGGCGGCCTCCAGCCGGTCGATCCGATGCAGCGCCTGCTGCAGCAGCAGTTCCAGATTCTCCATAAATCAATACCTCCAATCAGTTTTGGGACGTTTTCGTCTTCCCACTCATTTTAGCAAATTTCTTATGCGATGGAAAGGCCCGTTTTTATGCATTGTGTTGGAAATGTGAACGTCCAGTTGCATACCGGGCAGTTTTCGGCTATACTCAGGGCAGAAAACACAGGCCTTACGGAAGCGAAAGGAATGGTATCCATGCTGTATCCACATCTGTTTACCCCCATGCAGGTTGGCGCCCTGACCCTGCGGAACCGGATCATCTCCGCCCCCAACATGATGAGCGCCCTGAACCCCGACGGGTCCCCCACGGAATACATGGTGGGCTATTACGAGGAAAAAGCCAAGGGCGGCGCGGCCATCGTCACCGTGGGCGACACCCCGGTGGAGGAGCGTGGCTTCACCACCCCCCGGCATCCCATTTTGAACCGGACCACGGTCCAGAAGTGGAGCGAGGTGGCCAGAGCCATCCGGCAGCACAGCGCCATCGCCTCTCTGGAGCTGAACCACGGTGGCCGGATCTCCAACGAGGCCGTCACGGGCTTCACGCCTCTTGGTCCCATGGAGGAAACCAAGCTCAACGGCACAAAGGTGAAGGCAGCGGATGAGGACGACATTCAGGAGCTGGTACAGGCCTTTGCCGACACCGCTGCCCTTGCCAAAATGACGGGCTATGATATGGTGCTGCTCCACGGCGCCCACGGCTGGCTTCTCGATCAGTTCCTGTCCCCCAAGTGGAATCAGCGCACGGACCGCTTCGGCGGCTCCCTGGAGAACCGGGCCCGGTTCCCGCTCATGGTCATCGACGCGGTGCGCAAAGCTGTGGGGCCCCGGTTCCCCATCGAGTACCGGGTGGGTCTGGAGCTCATTGAGGGCGGCCTGGAGCTGCCGGATCTGATCGAATTCTGCAAGCTGATCGAGGACAAGGTGGACATGATTCAGATCTCCGCCGGTCTCGACACGGACCCCAATTTCGCGGTGAAGACCCATCCCACCATGTTCCTGCCCCATATGGTGAACATTGAGACGGCGGCAGCCGTGAAGGCAGCGGTCACGAAGTGTCCCGTGGCGGTGGTGGGCTCTATCACCACCCCGGAGGAGGCGGAATCTGTGCTGTCCTCCGGAAAGGCCGATGCGGTGGCCATGGCCAGGAGTCTGATCGCGGACCCCCATCTGCCCAACAAGGCAAGAATGGGCAAGCCCGAGGACATCCGGCCCTGCCTCCGATGCCTGGACTGCCTGACAGGGCTCCAGACCAAGACCCAGATGGCCTGCGCCGTGAACCCCCGGACGGGCCACGAATTCCGGCTGGACGCCACAGAAAGAAGACCCGCCACGGTGAAAAAGACCGTACTGGTGGTGGGCGGCGGCCCCGGCGGCATGCAGGCGGCAGTCACGGCGGCGGATCGGGGCCATCGGGTGATCCTGGCGGAAAAAACCGACGCTTTGGGCGGTCTGCTGAAATTCACCGACTACGACACCCTGAAATCCGACCTGAAGCGCCTCAAGGACTTCCTGATCTGTCAGGTGGAGAAGCGGGACATCGACGTGCGCCTGAATACCGAGGTCACCCCGGAGTACGTGGCGGAAATCAAGCCCGACGCCCTATTGATCGCCGCAGGCTCCAATCCGGTGGTGTTCCCTCTCCCGGGCATTGAGACTGCCCAGCACGCCACCACGGCCTACACGAATCTCGACAGTCTGGGACAGACTGTGGCCGTCATGGGCGGCGGCCTGGTGGGCTGCGAAACAGCCCTGTTCCTGGCGGAGACCGGCCGGGACGTGACCATCATCGAGATGCAGTCCGAGATCGCCCCGGAGGCCAACTGGATGCACAAGGTGGGCATGATGCAGCGCTTCGCGGAAACCCCCACCCTCCACGTGCGCACAGGTCTCCGGTGCATGGCCGTGACTCCGGAGGGCGTAGAGTGCCAGGACGGGGAGAAAAACACGGTGCTGATCCCGGCGGAGAGCAAGGTCTACGCCTTCGGCCAGCGGAGTGTCCCAACCCTGGACCTGCAGTCCCTGGACGTGCCGGAAATCCGGATCATCGGCGACTGCCATCTGGTGGGCAAGACCAACGGCGCCATCTTCGACGGCTACCACGCCGCCATGGACCTTTAATACAGGATAGCGCAAGCGCGGCAGCCGTTCGGCTGCCGCGCAAATGTTTATTCGATCAGTCGTCGATCACGTCGCCGCCGTACTGGCGGTTCTGGGGCAGGATCACGTCGAACTTGTTGTAGCCGGGGGAATAGGTGTTCTCCTCGTCCATGTGGGCGTAGGGCACCGGCGGGTCCACCGTGTGCTGGACCGGCTGCCACATGCTCCACTCGTGATGGCGGGTGGCCTTGTCCGTCCGCGGAGGGCCGTGGTCCTCGTTCTTGGGGGCGCTGACAGCGGGGCCCAGATTGCCCTTTTTGCAGCGCTCGTACATGGTCCGGGCCCAGTTCTCCTTGTCCATGGAGCCGGCGATGTCCGGGCAGACCTGCTCATGGGCCCACCACCACTTGCCGTCGTGGTACACGAAATCGGAGCCGTAGCGCTCCCAGAGCCAGCCGCCGGAGCGGTGCTGGCCGTCCCGGCCGAACCGGTTCATCATGGTGCCAGGAGTCAGATACCAGCTCCGGGCGGTCTTGCCGTCGTCGGCCACTTCGATGACCGGAGAGGCCAGAACGTGGCTGGCGCCCCAGTTGGTGGAGCGCCGGTCATGTCCGTCCATCTCATGGCCGAACCAGCCGGTGAACCGGGCGGAGCCGAACATCTCGTCGGCGGCGGGGCCGCAGTGGGCCTTGAACATCTCGTCATAGCCGATGAGACGGCCCCAGCCGTGGCCCCAGGTGGTGTCCGTGGAGCGGAGCCAGAACACGCCGTACTCCTCCCGGCCGAAGTTCACACCGTGGAGATAGGCGTGACGGCCCTTGAGCTCCTCCACCATCTGTCCGGCGGCCACATTGAAGATTCTCTGTTCTCTGGAAAGATTGGTATTCACAGACTATCGCTCCTTTCTCATACGATGCGGTCGTAGTACTTCTTGCCAACCTTGCCCCGGGGACCGTAGCCCTCTTCCTCTTCATAGGTTTTATAAGGCGCGGGCATATCCCAGTAGATGTATTCCCAGCCGTACAGGTCGTCATACACGTCGAAGGGCTTCGTGGGGTCGCCGTGGTGGCGGGTGAAGACGGCGTTGTCCTCGGGAGACAGGATCCGGGGCAGCTCTTCATAGGCCTTGCCGGCCTCAATGGAGAAGTCGTGCTGCCAGATCAGATGCCAGATCTTCCAGTCCTCCCCCTCCTTGATGAACTCCATAAAGCACAGGGCAATCTCAAAGTAGCTCTTGGAGGTGCCGTCTGGCTTGCCCGTGGAGTCCATACCCACGTCGTAGCAGAGATACCGGGCGGTTTGGCCGTCGTCAGCGATGTACAAAAGGGGCGTGGTGCAGTCGTGGAGGGTGGTCTTGCCCAGGCCCAGATCGGCCCCGGTATAGCCCTTTTCAGGCCGGGCGTCCTGGAAGGCCTTCAGGTCCGCCTTGCGCTCGGCCTCATAATCGGCTACAAAGTGCCTTACCACCTCGTCATAGCCCACATAGAAGCCGTTGTTCACGCCGAAGGAGGCGTCCCGGCGGTTGTGGGTCTTCTGAACCCAGTACTTCTCCAGGGCTTCCCGGCGCTCCCCATTGGACCAGGCCAGCATGAACCGGGCCGCCATGTCCTGGATGTATTCCTTCTCCCACATGCGGACGATGTACTCGTCGTCGGTGTAGTTCTTCTTATTCTCGGTATACATGCGCGTTCCTCCTCTCACAGCCCGTAGCTGAAGGTGTCGGCGAAGGTCTCATAGGGCTCCGGGGCCTTCGGTGACTTGGTGAAGGGGCGGTCGGTGTAGTAGTTCTCCATGAGCGTGGCTTTGACTGTGGGCTCCGGCATGGCGAAGGATGCCATATCCGCATAAGCCTCGGTCTCCGGGAATTTCTCAGGGGTCTCGCCGAAGGAAGTGCCACACTGGACGTCCACGTTCCGGAGCCACTGCATGTGCCAGATCTTCCAGTCCTTGCCCTCCAGCACAAAGTCCACGGCTGCCCAGCCGAAGAGCCAGTAGGCGATGGGGCCGGAGGTGGTGATCCTGTTGTAGGAGCCCCGGATGTTGAACAGGGCCTTGGCGGTCCTGCCGTCGTCGGCGATCTCGATGATGTGGGAGTCCACGGGGATATAGCTCATGGCGCCCACGCCCTTGAGCTCCGCCTCGGAAAGGCCCTCCAGCTTGTCCGGGAAATCCTTCTTAACGCACTGAGCGGCCAGGACGATCTCCTCGTCCAGGGCCTTGTAGTAGCCGGAGACAGCCTCGGGGCCCGCATACCAGCCCTCGTTGACGCCTAAGCACACGTCCTCCCGATGGGACCAGTACCGGTCATAGATGGCGCCCTCTTCCCGGACGGAGTAGTCCGCGGAGATCCGGCCCATGAGATTCCGGATGTCGCGCCGCCACTCCAGCCGCTCCAAAAGGGCGTCGGGATGCAGTCGTTTCATACGCCTTGTCCTCCTTTGATTGTTATGCTTCCATTATAAAAAGCGGGGGAACCTTTGTAAACCGGTTTTTTTGCGCAAGGGAAGGGAGCATAGCCTTGAGGCTATGCTCCCATTGCTGTTTTATTATTGGACAAGTGCCATTTTTTGCGATATAATGAACACAGAATGTAGATTTTGTGAAGTTACTGTCACGAACCCCTTCAGAATTGGGTGTCCATGAGCAGATTGCTGATGTCCCGGTCCATGACCTGGATATAGTGCTGCGCGAACTCGGCGAAGCTGTCCTTCTGCAGGTCCCGGACGTCCTCCTGACGCCGCCGGTAGACGTAGATGGTCCGGTAGCATTTGGGCTCGTCCACCAGCATGGTGCGCTGCTGCATGGCTTCCGGCATCTCCGACCAGTGGTCCAAAACCAGATGGGCCGGCAGAAGGGTGCAGACCTGGAGCTCGTTCACCAGCTGATGAATGATCTGGGACCGGGTGGACCGATAGACGATATTGGGCACGAAATGGGCCTCGCTGCAGCAGCGGAGGAAGGCGGAGTTCAGATCCTTTCCGCCCTCAAAAATGCCGAATCGGGCCGATTCATAGTCCCGGAGCCGCACAGACGGTCCCGGCGGGTCCATGGATTCCGGCACCAGCAGAAGCAGCGGCTCCCGAATGGACGTGATGAGCTCCGCCTCCGGATGGTCCAGTGGGAACAGGGTCATGGCAAAATCCGCGTGATCGTTCACCAGCATTGTCAGGATGTTTTCCGGGGTCTCGTTGCTCTCGATCACCGGCATCTCCGAATGCTGCTTGACGTACGCCTCCACCATCATGGTGGGGATGCCGAAAAAGGTGGAAAACAGCCGGATTCCCTGGTTTTCCCCGGTCTGCATGGTCTCCAGATACTGTTTCCCCCGCTCCAGCGCGTCCAAAGCCTGGTTGACATACACCAGGAAGGAGCCGCCGAAGGGGTTGAGCTCCAGTCTGGAGGGCTTCCGGTCAAAGAGCCGGACCCCCAGATCCTCCTCCAGACGCCGGATGACCTTGCTGAGGGTGGGCTGGGTGATGTGGAGGCGCTCCGCCGCCTCGGTCATGTTCTGGGTCTCCGCCACGATGCGGAAGCATTTGAGCTGATTAAGTTCCATGAGCGGCTCCTTTCCCGGATGTACATGAGAACCTATGTATTATAACACACGTAATTCCGCGCTGTAAAGCGGCGCTGAATAATATCAAGACAAGGAGAGACATCGCAATGAAAAAGTATTTGGCTCTGCTTCTGGCTATGGCTATGTGCATCGGTCTGTTCGCCGCCTGCGGCGGCAGCTCCGCACCCGCCTCCGCTGAAGCCCCCGCGGCTGAGGCCTCTGCTGAAGCCCCCGCTGCAAACGACGCCGCCCCGGCTGCTCCCGCTGAGCCCGCCGTTGAGGTGGTAGAGCAGGAAGCCCCTCCCGCCGAGGAGGAGATCGCTGTTCCCACGGAGCCCGTCACCGTGACCATCGGCTCCACCTATCCCCGGTTCGTGGGCGTGTTTGACATGATGCAGATCGCCAACGACCAGCTGGCTCTTCCCGCCGGCTATCTGGCCTTCGACACCCTGATCCGCATGGACGTGCTGGACGACGGCACCGAGGACTATTATTCCGACATTCTCGAGGACTACTACGTCACCGACGACCAGAAGAATCTGGTCTTCGTTCTGAAGCCCGGCGTCACCTTCTCCAACGGCGAGGAGATGGACGGCTACGACATCATCTGGTCCCTCCAGCGCAAGGGCTCCCATCCCCGTCTCATGGGCGACTATCAGATGTTCGACTTTGAGAACGCCACCGTGGACGGCTACACCACCACCATTCCTCTGAACTCCTACCGCGGCGACTGGCGGGTCATCATTGAGGCCGCCGTCGTCATGAACGTAGACTGGATCAACGAGCACGGCGGAGACGCCTTTGACTACACCGATCCCACCCTGGTCTGCGGCTCCGGCCCCTATCAGGTCACCGAGTATGTGGCCGACGACCACGTGACCTATGAGAAGCGGGACGACTGGTGGCAGAAGGATACGGCCTCCGCTGCCGTAGCCCAGCCTCAGACCATCATCACCAAGTCCTACGCCGACGCCTCCACCATGCTGGTGGACTATCAGAACGGCGTGCTGGACGCCGTCATGGGCATCAGTGAGACCCAGTACACCCAGATCCAGAACGACCCGTCCCTGGGCACTGCCGCCGCCAAGTCCAGTAAGTCCGTGGTGGAGCTGATTCTGGACGTGGACAACACCCCCGAGCTCTCCGATGTGGAGCTCCGGAAGGCCATCGCCATGGGCACCAACATTGACGACCTCGTCATCGTTGGCTACGGCGCCCTGGGCGTCCGCCCCGTGGGCATGTTTGCCGCCTCCTCCCAGTTCGCCTCCGAGGGCTACACCTTCGACTACGACCCCGAGGCCGCCGCGGCCAAGGTCAAGGAGCTGGGCTATGAGGGCCTGACCCTGCCCTTCATCTGCGACGCCGGCACCGCCCCCATGGCCGAGGTCTGGCAGGAGCAGATGCGTGGAATCGGCATCAACATCGACCTCCAGGTCTACGACGTCATGACCTGCATCCAGTACTGGCTGCAGCCCGGGGCCACCGCCTTCCAGTTCCAGGGCTCCGACAACGCCAACGTGCCCGGCGATCCCTCCACCCTGCTCAACAATATGTGCGAGACCACCGACCTGGCCTGCATGCGCAAGGTCGGCCCCGAGTGGAACGACATCGTGGTCCGCGCCCGCAACGGCGCCACCACCGAGGAGCGCCGTGAGATCTACAAGGAGCTCCAGCAGTACAACCTGGATAACGTCTACTGCGTGCCCGTGGTGGAATGGCTCACCGCCTATGCCTACGGCGCCGACGGTGTGGTGAAGGACATGATCATGGTCGCTCCCGAGAGCTGCAACCTCCGCCGGATCCTGGTGGGATAATTCCATACCGCGAACCTGCGAGCCGACCTTTGTGATTTGACCTTTTGATCCAATCGGAGCTCCGGACCCGGGGACCCGGATCCGGAGCTCCGATTGTCGTTTACAGCCCTGCCCAAAGATAGGAGAGAAATAAACATGCTGAAATTTATCGGCCGGCGTCTGCTGGTGATGATCCCGGTGCTGCTGGGCGTGCTCATCATCGTCTATGCGCTGAGCTGCTTTATGCCCGGCGACCCGGTCATCAACAAGCTGGGTACCCAGAACTACACCCAGGAGCAGTACGACGCCATGGAGCAGCAGCTAGGTCTGGACCGGCCTTTTGTGATCCGGCTGGGCAGCTACCTCTGGGGCGTGGTGACAAGACTTGATCTGGGCGAGAGCTACGCCACCAGCCGTCCCGTCACCGAATCCCTGGCCCAGCGGGTGGGCGTCAGCATCAAGCTGGGACTCATGAGCCTGTGTCTGGCTGCCCTATTGGGCATCCCAATCGGAATCTTTTCTGCGGTGAAGCAGAACACCATACCGGACTACACCATTACGACGCTCTCCATTATCCTGGCCTCCCTGCCGGGCTTCTGGCTGGCCATGGAGGCGATCCTGATCTTCTCCGCCAAGCTGCGGATCCTGCCGGCGTCCGGTCTGACCTCCTGGAAGCACTACATCATGCCTGTGGCCTGCGCTTCCATGATGACCCTGGCGTCGCTGGTGCGTATGACCAGAAGCTCCATGCTGGAGGTCATCCGGCAGGACTACATCCGCACCGCCCGCTCTAAGGGCATGAAGGAGCGCCGCGTGATCTTCAAGCATGCGCTCAAAAACGCCCTGATCCCCGTCATCACGGTCCTGGGCAACCAGGTCGGCATGGTGGTGGGCGGCTCCATCATCATCGAGACCATCTTCAACATCCCCGGCATGGGCTCTCTCATGCTCAGTGCCATCAATCAGCGGGACTATCCGGTGATCATGGGCGTCACCCTGGTCACCAGCGTCTTTGTTTGCATTTGCAATCTGGTGGTGGACATCGTCTACAGCCTGGTGGACCCCCAGATCCGCAGTCAGTTTATCTCCGGCAAAAAGCGCGTCAAGGAATCGGAGCCCGGAAAGGAGGCGGCGGCATGAAGAAAAAAGCAGAAACCGGCGAAAAGCTCCGGAAGAGCAGCCAGTGGAAGGACGTTTGGATCCGCCTCCGCCGGAACAAGCTGGCCATGGTGGGCATGGTCATCGCCGTGCTGCTTGCCCTCATGGCCATTTTCGCCCCGGTTATCGCCCCCTATGACTATCAGGTTCAGAGCATCGCCGAGCGGCTCCAGATGCCCTCCTCCCAGCATCTTATGGGCACCGACAACATGGGCCGCGACATTCTGAGCCGTCTGATCTACGGAGGCCGGATCTCCCTGCTGGTCAGTCTTTTGGCCGTCATCGTGTCTCTGGTCATCGGCGGATTGCTGGGAGCGGTCTCCGGCTACATGGGCGGCATGGTGGACGCCGTGATCATGCGTGTCATGGACATCCTCATGGCCATTCCCGGCATCCTTATGGCGGTCTGTATCTCCGCAGCTCTCGGCGGCGGCGTCTGGCAGACGGCTCTGGCTATCGCCGTGGCCGGCATCGCAGGCGTGTGCCGTCTGGTCCGAGGGCAGACCCTGACTCTGCGGAATCAGGAGTATATCGAAGCGGCCCGGGCCTCCGGCTCCGGCACCCTGCGGATCCTCCTGTCCAACATCATCCCCAACTGTCTGGCCCCCATCATCGTCAACACCACCATGAGCATCGGCGGCAACATCATGATGATCTCCGCCCTGAGCTTTGTGGGTCTGGGCGTGCAGCCCCCCATTCCCGAGTGGGGCGCCATTCTGAACTCGGGCCGGGAATACGTCAGCACCTTCTGGCCGCTGATCACCTTCCCGGGCATTGCCATTGCCCTGACCATGTTCGGCTTCAACGTATTCGGCGACGGACTCCGGGACGCCCTGGACCCGAAGCTCAAGCAGTAAGGAGGGCCGGATATGAAAGTTCTTGAAATCAAGGATCTTGTGATCGAATACAAGACCATGGACGGCACGGTACACGCCGTCAATAACATCAGCCTGGATCTGGGCGAGGGCGAGACCCTGGGCCTGGTGGGCGAGACCGGCGCGGGCAAAACCACCACGGCTCTCGGCGTCCTCCGGCTGATCCCCGATCCCCCCGGCATTATCAAGCAGGGAAGCATTCTGCTCAAGGGCAAGGACGTCATGCAGATGTCCCAGGAGGAGCTCCGAGCCATGCGCGGCGACGAGATCAGCATGATCTTCCAGGACCCCATGACCGCCCTGAACCCGGTGCTCACCGTGGGCGAGCAGATCGCGGAGATCTACTTCCTCCACAACGACTGCTCCCAGGCGGAGAGCCGCCAGAAGGCCAGAGAGATGCTGGAGATGGTGGGCATTCCCGGCGAGCGGGCCGACGAATATCCCCATCAGTTCTCCGGCGGCATGAAGCAGCGGGTGGTCATCGCCATCGCCCTGGCCTGCCAGCCCTCTCTGATCATCGCCGACGAGCCCACCACCGCCCTGGACGTGACCATCCAGGCCCAGGTGCTGGACATGATGAAGAGCTTAAAGGACCGGCTGGAGACCTCCATGCTGCTGATCACCCACGATTTGGGCGTGGTGGCGGAGGTCTGCGACAAGGTGGCCATCATGTACGCCGGCGAGATCGTGGAATACGGCACCCTGGAGCACATCTTCAACAACACCCAGCATCCCTATACCATGGGTCTGTTCAACTCCCTGCCGTCCCTCGACAAGGACGCGGATCGGCTCCAGCCCATTCACGGCCTCATGCCCGATCCCACGGATCTTCCCTCGGGCTGTCCCTTCCATCCCAGATGCCCCTATGCCCGGTCGGAATGCGCCGAAACCCATCCGGAGCTCCGGGACATGGGCGACGGCCACATGAGCCGGTGCCTCTTCACCAGCGCCGAGCTGGGCGAGGAGCACGAGACCCAGGAGGAGGCCGTGACCGTCACCGTCTCCGAGCCTGCCGGCAAGGCTGCCCAGGCGTCCGGCGTGCTGCTGGAGGCCAAAAACCTGAAGAAATACTTCCAGACCAAGGGCGGCCTGCTCCACGCCGTGGACGACATCTCCTTCACCATCGACCGGGGCAAGACCCTGGGCGTGGTGGGCGAATCCGGCTGCGGCAAGTCCACCCTGGGCCGGGCGCTCATCGGCCTGAACGAGGCCACGGACGGCCAGGTGCTCTTTGAGGGCAAGGACGTGACCCATCTCAAGGGCAAGGAGCGGCGGAAGTTCCTGACAGACATGCAGATGATCTTCCAGGACCCCTTCTCCTCCCTGGACCCCAGAAAAACGGTCTTTGAGCAGATCGCCGCACCCCTGAAGATCAACAAGGTCTGCAAGAACAAGCGGGAGCTGGAGAAGCGGGTGGCCGAGCTCATGGATACCGTGGGCCTGGCCCGGCGTCTGACCTACTCCTACCCCCATGAGTTGGACGGCGGACGGCGGCAGCGCATCGGCGTGGCCCGCGCTCTTGCCCTGGAGCCCAAGTTCATCGTCTGCGACGAGCCTGTTTCCGCGCTGGACGTGTCCATCCAGGCCCAGGTGCTGAACCTGCTTCAGGACCTCCAGGCGGCCAAGAACCTGACCTACATCTTCATCACCCACGACCTCAGCGTGGTCCGGCATATCTCCGACGATATCATGGTCATGTACGTGGGCTCCATGGTGGAGAAGTGCGCCTCCCACGAGCTGTTTGAATATCCGCTCCATCCCTACACCAAGGGTATGCTCTCCGCGGTTCCCATTCCCAGCATCAACGTGGAAAAGAAGCGGATCATCATGCAGGGCGAGCTGACCAGCCCGGTGAATCCCAAGCCCGGCTGCCGGTTTGCCAACCGCTGCCCCTACGCCACCGACGAGTGCCGCAGCGTTCAGCCCGTCCAGGAGGAGGTCCGGCCCAATCACTTCGTGGCCTGCCACCATGTCCGGGAGATCAACGGACTGTAATGCATCAACAAATAGCGCCCGGCCGGATCGGCTGGCCGGGCGTTCCTGTTGGTTTCCTATTATTACGAATTCGAAAGAAAGGGATCGAATTATGATTGAAAAAACTGTTTCTTATGCTCTGGTTCTGAATGAAACCCTTCGGCTGGACCGCCTGGTCATCGAGGAGGGCGGCTCCATCCAGGCCCCCGAGGGAAAATTCGTGACCATGACCATCGGCGGCGTGGGACGGCCCATCGCTCCCGGAAAATACGTGGGCGATATCATCCTGAGCGTTTCCGACCTCTATCACATGCCGCCCCACGGGCTCATGCGGGCCATGGGCCGGTCTGAAGAATTCAAAAACGCCCTGGTGATCACGGACAACCGGGTGGATGAGGAAAAGTCCGTTCCCGCCCTGATCCGGGCCGGAAAGGCGGACGGTGCGACCGCCGAAAACGTGAAGATCGCCAGCAGCGAGGAGTCCTTTAACGGCATTCTGGTCACGGGCAACAGCACCTATGAAATCAGCAATGCGGACATCGAGCTGGACGGCTTTGGGGCCAACGACTTCATGGGCGTGGGCGCCGGCGTCACCGCCATCGACAACACCCATGTGACGCTGCACGACTCGAGAATTGTCATGCACGGCGTCACCCGCTGCGCCGTCCACGTGGGCGGGGACAGCGTGTTCACCGCCAACAACTGCTCCTTCCTGAACCACAGCCCCGACGATCAGGAGTGGATCGGAGATTTCTCCTGGGGCGTGGGCTTTGTGGGCTGCAACCGTCTGGTACAGCTCTGCGACAACGGCACCGCCTACTACAACAACTGCGACTTCGACACCAACGGCTGGGGCGTGGCCTCCATCGACGGCCATGACAAGGCGGTGTCCTATTACTTCAAGGACTGCCGCATGAATCTCTCCGGCACCAACACCCACGGCTACGGCTCCTTCTGCATCGGCGACCGGAATGTGGTGTCCTTCGACAACTGCAGGGTCCATGTCAACGGCTATTCTCTGATCGTCCGGGGCATGACCGGAAACGCCAGGGCCGAGGTGAAGAACGGCACCGTGTTCACCGGCGAGCGCTTCGGCATCCTCTGCGTGGGCGACAACCACACCCCCGTGACCATCGCCGACTCCACCATCGACACAGACCGGGCCGCCATCGTGGTCAAGGGCTCCGCCACGGAGTTCGATATCCGCAACGCCACCCTCCGGGCCGGAGACAACGTGATCCTCCAGCTTATGGACAACGACGAAGCAGGTATGTTCATCAAGACCGTCAAGCTGCCTGTGGGGCGGGAGGACGTGTATGATCCGGCCCACGATCTCTACACCGTGGACCCGGACAACGACGTGATCCTGCACCTTTCTGACATGACCGTGTTCGGCGACTTCTTCAACTCCACCACCAACCTCCACATGGAGAAGGAGGCAGTGCCCGGCCGTAGCGGCAAGGTCACCTTCGGCGGCATGTTCGATCCTAAGCCCAACTCTGACTCCATCAGCTTCCTGGACGACATTCCCGAGGAGAAGCAGACGGAAAAGCAGAGCTATGACGACGGCCTCCGGGGCCCGAAAAATCTGGTGATGGATCTGAAGAACACGCGGATTGAGGGCGTGATCAGCGCCGCCACCGCCGCCTATCGGGAGGGGCTGACGGAGATCGAGGAGGATCTGCGGCTGGAGATGACCAACATCACCCAGACTGCCGCCCCCACCGTCAACAATGGCGTCCATGTGACCCTGGACCGCTACAGCAGCTGGGTCGTCACCGGCACCAGCTACCTGACAAAGCTGACCCTTGAACATGCCGCCGTGGTGAAGGCCCCCGCGGGAAAAACGCTCACCATGACCGTGGACGGCGCGGAGACCGAGCTTCTGCCCGGGACCTATCAGGGCCATATCGTCCTGTACGTCCAGTGAGAAAGGAGCATCCTCTTATGGAAATTTCGGAATTTGAGCTGGAACGGATTCTGGAGCAGAAGATCGCCGCCAGGACCTGCCAGAATCTCATTGGACGGTATCTGAACTATCAGACTGCCTGCCGGACCGAGGATATGCTGGCCCTCTGGGCCGACGATCCGGACACCCGGATCGAGCTGCCCTGGGGCGTCTACGACGGCAAGGAGGGCGTAAAACGCTATCTCGCCGAGCTGCCCGCCCACGACAGTGAAGCTCGGAAGGGCTATCTCCGGGTCCAGGCCCTGAGCACCCCCGTGTTCGAGGTGGCAAAGGACTGCCAGACTGCCCGGGGCGCCTGGTTCAGCCAGGGCGTGGCCACGGAGGAAAAGGAGGGCGAGAGCCCCTGCCGCTGGCGCTGGGTCAAGCTGGGCGTGGACTTCATCAACCAGGAGGGCCAATGGAAGATCTGGCACATGGTCACCCACACCCTCATCGACACCGCCTACGACAAGGCCTGGTATGACCAGCCGAAGCTGACCGTCGAATCCTTCGGAGAGGGCCATACGCCAGACCGGAAGCCCACCTGGCGGACACTCTGGAACATGACTGTGGGCAATCCCTATCCCACGGGGCATCCGGCGGTCCCCAGACCATACGACAACTTTGATCTCGAAGTCGGTTACGGCTACTGAGGAGGTGGAGACCATGATGACATACGACGAGATGTATTTTGAGGCCAGAAAGATGGAGGCGGAGGATCAGATCCACAACCTGATCGCCGACTACTGCTTCGAACACAACATGGCCCTGCAGATGCGGTACTACAGTCACTGGTCCCGCCGGGAGGATATTCGCCATGAGATGCCCTGGGGCAACACCACGGGTCACGAGCACCTGGAGTACAACAATCCCTGGGCCGATCGGGTGCGTCATCCCCACGACGCCAGGGTCCTACCCGCCGGCTCCCTGTTCATCCATCTGATCACCACCCCCATCATTGAGGTGGCCGACGATCTGCAAACCGCCCGGTGCGTGTTTCTTTCGCCGGGCATCGAGGCCTCCGCGGTCCGTGCCGCCGAGGGCAAGGACATGGGCGCCTGGGCCTACAGCAAATACGCCTTTGAGCTGATCTTCGAGGACGGAGAGTGGAAAATCTGGCACTCCCGGATCTTCCCCGTGTTCCGGAACGACTACTTCAAGGACTTCGCCAAGGCCCCGGAGGCGGATCTGACCGCCACCAAGTTCCGGGAGGGGCTGGAGGACTTCCACGCCTTCTTCCGCTACACCCCGGACTGCGTCATGCCCAAGAGCGAGCCGGAGATCCCCCTGCCCTACAATACCTGGGAGCCGGGCTGGAACTTCGGCGTGGACTGAGAGGAGGTTTTAAAAATGGCTGAATCCATCAACACCATAAAGGCCGGGGAGGACAAAGAGGACGAGGTGAAGGACCTGTTCGCCGCCAATCCGGAGCTTCCGAAGCGGTCCCAGGCGGAAATGAGCCTGGAATTTGAGCGTCTGCGGGCTGCCAGGATCTGCGAAAACCTGGCCGGTCAAACCTCCTATCTGTATACCGCTTCCCGGATGCGGGAGCTGGCCGCACTGTTCAGCACCGGAGAGGACACGGTCATCACCATGCCCTACGGGGTCTACCGGGGCGCCGACGCGGCGGAGCGCTGCTTTGTGAAGGATCTGGGAGACAGGGACGACCCGGATCACGTTCAGGACGTGACGGGCCGCATGGTCATCCGGGACTTCTGCACCCCCATCGTGGAGGTGGCCGCCGACGGCAAAACCGCCAAATGCCTGTGGACCGTTCCCGGGCTGGAGGCCCATCCCGACGGCGCCGGAAACGCCCAGGGCTACTGGAGCTGGTGCAAAATCGCCATGGATTTCCGCCTGGAGGACGGAACCTGGAGGATTTGGCACTATGGGCAGTACATGTACTTCGCCAGCGAATACGAGCAGGATTGGAGCGCCGCGCCTTCCTTCATCTTTGCGCCGCGGAACAATTCCTCCGACAGCCCCTCGCCGGTCCAGTATAGCTACACCCCCACCGCCATTTACCCCGACAGCGAGCCGGAGCCGCCGCTGCCCTACTAATCTAACTGATTTGCCCCGCATGCAGAGGCCTGCATGCGGGGCAAATTCGTTTTATTACAGCATGTAGTTCTCGTCCTCCATGACCACCTTCACCTGTTTCATCCAGTCGGAGATGGGGATGTGCTGGGGGCAGACCCGCTCGCACTTTTTGCAGGCGATGCAGTCGGAGGCGCGGCCCTTTCCGTTCTTCAAGAAGTTTACATAATACTCCTTCTCCGGGGACCAGTCCTGCCGGGTGCGGAGCTTCTCCGTGTTATACAGGGCAAAGTAGCCGGGATGCCCACGGTGGGTTCGCTCATAAAATCATGGTACATCCAGGCGGTGTCGCAGTAGGTAAAGCCCGCGGCAAAGAACAGATCCACCATCTTGTTAAGCTGGGGCATATCAATGGCCGTCTGATCGTTGGGGTCCGTCAGCGGCATCCGCATAAATCCAAAGCCTAGTTTTTTCACGGTTGCATTCCCTCCCTGATAAGATCTGATGCAATATTATACCATGCCAAAGGAGCGCCGTCAAACTCAGACCGGATCAGGAAAGGGAAACCGGCAGCAGGGCGGCGATGACCGCCAGGACGATGGATGGCAGCAGATTGGCCACCCGGACCTTCTTTCCCCACACCAGATTGAGGCCCACGCAGAAAATCAGAATAGAACCGATGAGGGACAGATAATCCAGTGCGGCGTCCGTCATGAGGGGCTTGATCAGCACCGCCAAAAGCGTCATGGCCCCCTCAAATAAAAAGACGGGGATGGCGGAGAACATGCAGCCCTTGCCCAGGGAGCATGTCATAACCATGATGATCACAAAGTCCAAAATCGCCTTGGTGGTCAGGATCGACCAGTCGCCGGCGATCCCGTCCTGGATGGCTCCCACGATGGCCATGGCGCCGATGCAGACGGTCAGAGACGCGGTCACAAAGCCGTTTACAAACTGATTGTCCTCTGCGTTTCCAGTCTTTTGCTTCAGCCATTCTCCGAATCGCTCAAACCGGGATTCTATATCAACGGCCTCACCGATCAGGGCGCCCAGGGCCAGGCAGAGCACCACCATGAGCGCCTGTCCGCTGCGGATCAGGCCCTCCTCCACATGGAGCATGCCCTCCATGGCGCCGGCAATGCCGATAAACAGGACGCTGACGCCGCAGGCCATGTTGAGGCTCTCCTGAAACCGCTGCTTTAAGCGCCGCCCGAAGAGCAGTCCCATGACGCCGCCCAATACGATGCCTGCGCTGTTGATGATCGTTCCCAATCCTATCATTGCCGTGTCCCCTTGTCTTGTCGAAAATGCAGTCATTATACACGCGGCGGGGAAAACCTGTCAAATGATTTCGCATCACCAGCCTCGCTTCTCCGGGTCGGTCATATCCGCCGCCCGGTAGATCAGGGCGTTCAAGATCGCGGCAGCCACGGTGCTGCCGCCTTTCCGGCCCATGGCCACGATGGCCGGGACCTCCAGCCGGAGGCAGGCTTCCCACACAGCTTCCTTGGCCTCCAGCACGTTCACAAAGCCCACGGGGACCCCCACGATCAGCGCGGGCCGGAAGCCCTGTTCCATCTGCCGGACCAACTCCAGCAATGCTGTTGGAGCGTTCCCCACGGCGTAGATGCAATTTGGCAGTGCTTCCGCCGCCTTTTCCACGGAGACAACCGCCCGGGTCGTGCCCCGTTCCTTGGCCTCCATCGCCACCTGAGGGTCCGCCATAAAGCAATGCTTGCTGCCGTTCAGGCGCCTAAGGCCCGGACCGCTGACCCCGGACAGAGCCATATTGGTGTCCGTCACCACCGATGCCCCGCTGCGCAGAGCGCCGACAGCCCGCTCCACCGCGCCGGGGCTGAAACGGAGGTTTTCTGCATAGTCAAAATCCGCCGTGGCGTGGATCACCCGACGCACCACGTCCGCCGTATCCTCCGCCAGCAAAATCCCCCGTTCCGTCAGCTCCGAATTGATGATCTCCATGCTGGCCCGTTCAATCTCCGCAGGCTTTCGATGCTCCATCAGTATTCGATCCCCTCTCTGGCCGGAACGCCCGCTTCATAGGGATGCCTCCGGCATTCCATCTCCGTGATATAGTCGGCGGCAGAAAGCATCCAGTCCTCCGGGTCCCGGCCTGTAATGACCACCTCCCGGTCCCCCGGCCGATCCAGCACCGCTTTTTTTGCCAGGGACACGCCCACCATATCATGCTTCCGGGCGGCGCAAAGCTCGTCCAGGATCAGCAGGTCGCAGGGAGATTCCATGGCTTCCTCTAACATTTGGTCGTTCCAACGCCGGTTCTCCCAACCCTGCTCCGGGGTCATTTTAGAGACAAAGGCGGTGTCCTTCGGCCCCGTCAGCACGTTTACGCCCAGGCTTCTCAGAGGCTCCAGCTCTCCGCTGGTTCCGTTCTTCAAAAACTGAACCACCGTCACCGTTCTCCCCCGGCCCAGCGCCCGGAGCGCCAATCCCATGGCCGCGGTGGTTTTCCCCTTTCCCCTGCCGCAGTAGAGATGCACAAGGCCCTTATCCATGGTCGTATTCCTCCATTGCCCGGTAGATCCCATCCAGGTCGAGACTCGCCCGCACCGTGTCCGCCATGCGGTCGATCTGCCGCTCCTGATAGTCCCGGTGACTCTCTGGCCTGATGTTCTCCGGGTCGATGCCTTTCCGTTCCAGCAGCCAATCTGCAATTCTTTCCGTTAGCGTTCCCGTATCGAAGAGCCCGTGGAGATAGGTGCCGAAAACGTTGCCTTTTATAGCTCCGTCGGTCTCTCCCGTGGAAAGCTGGCAGAAGGGCTCCAAAGCTCCTGTATCCGTCTGCCCCATGTGGATCTGATAGCCTTTGATTTGCGCACCCCGGAAGGGACCCGCCGCAATCGCCTCGGTCTGGGTCTGGGTTTTCTCCGGCGCAAACACCGTCATGAGAGGCAGCAGGCCCATGCCCCGGAGTTCGCCGGCCTGCTCCGCCCCCAGCGGATCGGAGAGGGTTTCTCCGAGCATCTGAAAGCCGCCGCAGATCCCCAAAATGGGCGTCTCCCGCGCCCAAAGCCGCAGGATGGCTGCTTCCAATCCATTCTGCCGCAGCCAGAGCAGGTCTCCCATGGTGTTTTTGGTGCCGGGAAGGATCAGGAGATCCGGGCTTCCAAGCTGCCCTGCATCCGTCACATACCGGACGCCCAACGCCGGATGATGCTCCAGCGGCGAGAAGTCCGTGAAGTTGGAAATGTGGGGCAGCCGGATCACAGCCACGTCCACAGAACGGCCCGCCTCTGTCCGGCCCAGCCGGGGCGCCAGGGAGTCCTCGTCATCCAGGTCCACAGACACATAGGGCACCACCCCAAGCACGGGGACCTTTGTCAGGTCCTCCAGCATACTGAGCCCCGGCTCCAGCAGCTTCACGTCTCCGCGGAACTTATTGATGACCGTTCCGATGATCCGCCGCCGCTCCTTGGGCTCCAGCAGCGCCACGGTGCCGTAGAGCTGGGCAAACACGCCGCCGGGGTCGATGTCCCCCACCAGAATCACCGGCGCGTCCACCAGCTCCGCCAGGCCCATGTTCACAATGTCGTCAGCCTTCAGGTTGATCTCCGCGGGAGAGCCCGCCCCCTCGATTACCAGGATCTCGTTCTCCGCCTCCAGGCTCCGGTAGGCCGCCAGGATATCCGGGATCAGGGATTTTTTCATCTCGAAGTAGTCCGCCGCCCGGTAGTCCCCCAGGGGGCGGCCATTGACAATGACCTGACTGCCGGTGTCGCTGGAGGGCTTCAGCAAAATCGGATTCATGCGCACGTCCGGCTCCCGCCCGGCGGCCTGGGCCTGGAGGACCTGGGCCCGGCCCATTTCCCCGCCCTCCCGGGTAATGAAGCTGTTGAGGGCCATGTTCTGGCTCTTGAAGGGCGCCACCGCATAGCCGTCCTGACGGAAAATCCGGCAGAGTGCCGTCACCAGCAGGCTCTTCCCCGCTCCGGACATGGTACCCTGGATCATGATCCGCTTTGCCATGACTGCACCTCCTTGATTGCATGCAACAGTTTTCGGTTTTCCCCGCCCGTTCGGACCGCTGCCCGGTACCAGCCGGGTTCCAGTCCATGATAGTCCCGGCAGTCCCGAAGCAGGATTCCCTTTTCCCGCAATCGCTCTCCCAGGTTTGGAGCTCCCCGGAACAGCAGAAAGTTGGCCTCTCCGGGGATCACATCCAGGTCCAGGTCCAGAAGCCCGTTATAGAGGACCTTCCGCTGCTCCCGGATCAGCTTTCTCAAAGCTTCGGCATAGGCAGTCTCCCGGATCGCCGCCACCCCCGCCGCCTGGGCAGGACCGGACACGCTCCAGGGCGGTCCTGCCTGAGCCATTCGTCCCAGCAGGTCCCGATCCTCACAGACGCAATACCCCAGCCGCAGTCCGGCCATGCCATAGAACTTGGTAAAGGCCCGCAGAATCAGGAGTCTGTGGCCGTGCAGGAAGGGCAGCAGGGTCATGGAATCCGGGTGGTCCAGAAAGCCGAGAAAGCACTCATCCAGCACCAGAAGCGCGCCCTTTTCGTCACAGGCCCCCAGGATTTTCAGGAGCAGTTCTTTCGGAACCGCCATGCCGGTGGGATTGTTGGGCTGGCACAGAAACACCAGCTCCGTCTCCGGGGTGATCCAGGAGAGGAAATCCTCCCGGAGCCGGAAGTCCATCGCCCGCAAAAGCGGATACCGCCGAATTCCGCTGCCGGAGAGCCTTAAGGCGGCTTCGTATTCGGAGAAGCAGGGCGCTGTGACCAGGGTCTGCCGGGGACGCAGGGCCAGGGTCAGCCGGTAGATCAGATCCGAGGCGCCGTTTCCGCAGAGGACCTCGCCGGGATCGACCTTCAAATCCGCGCCCAAAGCCTCCCGAAGCGCCCTGCAATGGGGGTCCGGATAGGCGCCGCTTGGATCCACACCCTGCGCGGCTGCCTGTCTGACGCCCTCCGGCATGCCCAAAGGGCTTATGTTGGCGGAGAAATCCAGGGGTAGTCTGCCGTATTCTCTAAAAAAGCCGGCCCAGTCGCCGCCGTGATTTCCCATTGTGGTTCCTCCATTATGTAAGCATCAGGGTAATCCCGATCCGGACAGCTCCAAGGAGAAGCACGCCCAGGAAGCCGCCGGCATAGAGCATCCGATTGGCCCGCAGAATATCGTCTCGCTCCACGGGACGCATGGGGTCCCCGATGGCGGGCTTGTCGTGATACTCCCCGAAATACCAGGCCGGTCCCGCGAGCTGAACCCCCAGAGCTCCCGCCATGACCGATTCCGTCTGGGCTGAATTGGGACTCGCATGCTTCCGCCGGTCCCGCTGCCAGATTCGATACGCCCTCTTCGTGTCCAACCGGCAGAATACCGACGCCAGGATCAGCAGCAGCGCCGAGATTCTGGCGGGAATATAGTTCACAATATCGTCCAGCCTGGCCGCCGCCCGGCCGAAAAACAGGTACTGTTCGTTCCGATAGCCGATCATGCTGTCCATGGTGTTGACGGCCTTGTAGCCCAGGGCCAGGGGCGCGCCGCCCAGGAGCAAATAGAACAGCGGGGCGATAAAGCCGTCGGAAAAGCTCTCCGCCACGGTCTCCACAGCGGCCCGGATGACGCCCTGCTCGTCCAGCCGCTCCGTGTCCCGCCCCACGATCCGTCCCACAGCCCTTTGGGCGTCCTCCAAAGATCCTGTCTCCAGGGTGCGATAGACGTTAGCGCTCTCCTTCTTCATGTCCCGCAGAGCCAGGGCCTGCCAGCCCCAGAACACACTGAGCAGGAACCCCAGGGCCGGATGGATCCGTCTCAGGAGGGCAATGGCTCCCCAGGCGCTTCCAAAAACCAACAGGGGCAAGCCCAAAGCCAGAATCAACCCTCCTGCAAACGCGCCCCGATCCGTCTCCGGAAAGCGGCGGCGGGCTCTGCGCTCATACAGGGAAATCAGCTTTCCCATAAAAACCACCGGATGGGGCATCCAGGCGGGGTCTCCCAGCAGGAGGTCCAGCAGAAAGCTCAGGACCGCCGCTCCCACGGTCAGCATGACGCCTCCGTGCAGTTCAGCTCCTCCAGGACCTTGAGGGACCCGTCCACGGTCCAGTGGTCGGCGTCCAGCAGATAGCCGCAGCCGTTGTCCGTCAGCCAGGCGTAGTATTCCCGGGCGGGAACGCCATGCCCGTCCAGCAGGGACATCTGGGTGCCACCGTGGGCGACGATCACAAGCTCCGGCTCTCCCCTGGCCTCCGCCTCCCGAAGGAGTCTGTCAAAGGCACGGCAGGTCCGCAGGGTGAACTCCGCCCGGCTCTCCCCATTGGGACACCTTCCCTCGCAGTTCCCATCCACCCAGGCCCGGTAGTCCCGGTCGTTTGCCATCTCTTTATAATTCCGTCCCTCGAAGTCCCCGAAGCACATCTCTTCCAGGCCTTCCACTTCCATGAGCTCCGCGCCGGGAAACAGCCGCTCCGCCGTCTGTCGGGTCCTGCGCAGCCGGGTGACGTATACCCGTCGGGGACTCCATGCCTGGGGCTGCAGCCGCGCCAGACCTTCGGCGCTCAGCGGCACGTCACGGCTGCCCTGGTAGCGTCTTTCCGCGTTCCACACGGTCTCCCCGTGACGGATCAGATAGACCTTCAAGGCAATTCCCCCTTCAAAAGCTGAGGCAGACCGCACTGGACCCGAATCACCGTGTCCGCCCGCTCCGCCAACAGGCAGGCAAGTCTGCCGGCGGCCTCCCGGTTTTTCCGCTCCAATCGGTCCACAGGCACCACGCCGCCGCCGATCTCCGTGGCCAGAACAACCCGATAGACGCTGAGTTCTGCCGCCAGTTTGTCAAGGTCCCGGGCGTTGGCGGCCAGCTCCTGGACGTCCCGAACCCCATTCTTCCGAAAGTCCGCTTCCGTCCAGCCCAGGGCCCGGCAAATATAGGTCTGTTTTCCCGCAAACAGCGGTCCTGTCACAAAAATCATAGGTACGCCTCCAGAAATTCCGCCGCTGCCAGGGCAATCAGCATCCACTTCTCCGCCTGGACCAGAAACCAGCCCGCAAGGTCTCCGGTGAGGCCGCCGAACTGCCGTCTGCTCATAAAGTAATAGTAAGCGAACACGAGCTGGGCCGCAATCGCCATGGCCGCGCCGGACCACCCCCGAAAACAGAGCCCCAGCGTCAGAAGCACATCCAGCACAATCAGCACCGCCCGCACTCTTTTCCGGTCCGCCGCCTGGGCAAAGGTGTGGGCCAGGCCCGTGTTCTTCGCCAGCGGGAAGGACGCCACCGCCAGTCCCGACAGGGTCCGGCTCAGGCAGAAGCCCAGCAGCACCGCCAGCGGCGGATAGGCAGGCAGGCTGCTCCAGAGCGCGAAAATCAGAACAAAATATCCGCAGAGCCTTATCACCGCAAAGGAGCCCACATGGGGGTCCTTCAGAATCTCCAGCTTTTTGTCCTGATCCCCATAGCTGGCCATGGCGTCACAGACATCCGCGTAGCCGTCCAGGTGGATGCCCCCCGTGACCAGGACGGGGACGAGGCACAGCAGCCCGCCCCGGAGCAGGGCCGGAATGTTCAGCCATGCACAGGCCGCCCATACCCCGCAGCATATCAGGCCGATGACCAGACCGATCAGGGGAAATGCGCAGAGGCTATAGCGCATGTTTTCCCGGTTCCAGGGAAACTGGGGCATGGGAATGGCGGAAAACATGGAAAAGGCCACGGCAACGGTCTCCAGTATGCTCATGCCTTCGCCTCCTTCAGCACATTGGGCAGTCCGCAGACCACCTCCACCGCCAGATCCGCCCGGGACGCCAGCCAGATATTCACCCTTGCCAGCTCCCGCATATAAGAAAGGGTGTCCCCCGCATAGTCTCGTCCGCCGGAAAAGATCTCGTTTGTCACCACGGTCAGATGGCGGCATCGGCCCATGAGATCCTCCAGGCCCGACCGCAGTCCCGCCGGACCGCCGCCGGCAGGCGAAAACAGCTCGTTGGCAGTCAGGTTGCCCAGATCCTCCAGGAGAACATTGGCACGCTCGGGAAGCTCCGTCCTTCGGAGGTCCGTATAGCACTCCACTGTGAGAAATCCCCGCCCGCTTCGTTTTTCACGGTGCCGGGCGATCCGCCCCTCGTCCCCGAAGGGCTCCATGGTGGCAAGGTATACCCGCTTTCCATCCAAAGAAAGCATATGATTTTCCGCGTATTCGCTTTTTCCGCTGGCGCTGCCGCCGATGATCAGAGTCAGCATGGGGTTTCCTCCTGTTGGGGCGTGTAGGCGTCGATGCCCAGGGCGCCGAAGGTGTGGCCGCTGTGATACACGGCCAGAGCCTGATCCAGAAGCGGCAGAGCCAGCACCGCCCCGCTGCCCTCTCCCAGCCGAAGCCCCGCGGAGATGCAGGGCTTGAGCCCCAACTCCTTCAGCAGCAGTCCGGCCGCGGGCTCCCGGGAGCAGTGGGAAGCCAGCAAAGCATCCCGGGCGGCAGGACACAGCCGGACGGCGCAGAGGGCCGCCACGTTGGTGATGACCCCGTCCAGCAGCACCGGCACCCGGTACAGCGCGCCGCCCAGCACCGCCCCGCAGATGGCCGCCAGATCCAGGCCGCCCACAGTGCGAAGCACCTCCACCGGGTCCTTGGGGTCCGGAGCATTCACGGTAATCGCCCGGCGGATGGCGGCAAGCTTTCTTTGCAGCCCCGCGTCGGAGAGCCCCGCACCACGGCCTGTCAGAACCTCCGGCTCCATGCCCAGAAGCACGCTTGCCACAGCGGAGGATGTGGTGGTGTTGCCGATGCCCATTTCCCCCAGAAGCAGAATGTCAGCGCCCGCCTCCTTCTGGGCCCGGGCAAGTTCCATTCCAGTGAGAATCGTCTTCTCGCAGGTTTCCCGGTCCATGGCGGGACCCGTAGCAATGTCCCCGGTACCTGCCTGAACGCACCTGTGGAGTACTCCGGGCGGGGTATCCGAGGCCATTCCCACATTCACGGGAATCACCCGGCAATTCGCACAGGCGGCCATGTGATTCACCGTGCTGTCGCCCCGTCCCAGAGCGGAGGCCACAGCGGCGGTGACAGAGGCGTCAGATTGGCTGACCCCCTGGGCGATCACACCGTTATCGGCGCAAAACACCAGAAGGACCCCGTTTTCCAGACGGACCTCCTGCGATCCTGTCAGTCCGGCGATCCGAACAACATGCTCCTCCAGCACCCCCAGGCTTCCCAGGGGCTTGGCAAGGCTGTCCCAGTGTTCCCGTGCCGCTTCGGCGGCGGCTTCGTCCGGGCCGGTGACGGCCTGTATGGTATCATCCAGTGTCATACGTTTTTTCCTCTTCGCGCCGCCTCCGCAAACCGCCGCGCCAGGGGCAGCGCGCCGTTCAAGTGCAGATGGGGGAAGGCGGCGTACAATGTGGGCGATACATATCCGCAGCGCCAGCTTCGACCGTCCGGCTTTTCCGCCGCCAGGTCCGACCCGTTTTCCGTGCAGTCCCAGTGGTGGAACTCATGGACGGGGACCGCTTCCCCGGCGCGAAACAGCAGGGAATCGGCCTCCGGTTTCAAATACGCGTAGCCGAAACGCTGCAGGCGGTCGGTGCGGAAGCCGCAGCCGGGCAGGACGCCGGCCATGGGCCAGGATGCGCCCATATCGTCTTCCAGCGACTGCTGCAGATACAGGAAGCCGCCGCACTCCGCCAGCGTGGGCAGCCCGGATCGGACCGCGCCGGCCACGCTCTCCCGCATGGCGGCGTTTTCCGAGAGCTGCCGGGCAAACAGCTCCGGATAGCCGCCGCCCAGATACAGCCCGCCGCAGGGCGGCAGGGCCCCGTCATGCAGCGGGGAGAAGAACCGGAGCTCCGCCCCCGCCCGTTCCAGGGCGTCCAGGCTGTCCTGATAATAGAAGCAAAAGGCCTCGTCGCGGGCGACCGCGATCACGCAGGAGGGTAACTGCGCATCCTGGGGCGGCCCGTCGTCCTCCGAGGGTCCCGCCAAAGCCAGCAGACGGTCGATGTCCACGGTCTTTTCCAGCTGCTCCCCGATCCTTTGGAACCGGGTCTGGAAATCCCCGACCTCCCGGGCGGTGAGAAGGCCGAGATGCCGGCTCTCCAGCACTGCTTCCTCCATGGGCGGCAGATACCCCAGCACGGGCAGGCCCGTCTCCCGCTCCAGCACGGGCTTCAGGTGCCCGTACAGCGCGGGGCGGCAGGCGGTCAGGATCACGCCCGCAATGGGGGAAGGCGTGCGGAAATCCAGGAGGCCCTTCAGCTGTGCCG
>CAJOHR010000011.1 GCA_905234425.1 uncultured Oscillospiraceae bacterium
AAACACCAGAAGGACCCCGTTTTCCAGCCGGACCTCCGGCGATCCCGTGAGTCCGGCGATACGAACAATATGCTCCTCCAGCACCCCCAGGCTCCCCAGGGGCTTTGCCAGGCTGTCCCAGTGTCTTCTTGCCTGCTCCATGACCTGCCGGTTCGCCGGAGATATTTCACGGATTGCCTGCTCCAGTGTCATTTTTGTCGCTCCTTATATCGGATTGCCGCCCGGACGAACCGTTCCGCCAGGGGAACCGGCCCCCGGAAGTGCAGATGCGGAAAGGCCGCGTACAGGCTTTCCGAAACGTACCCGCAGCGCCATTGCTTTCCGTTTGCTTTCTCGGCCATCAGATCGATCCCGAAATCGGTACAGTCCCAGTAGTGGAATTCATGGGCCGGGATCTGCTCTCCCGCACGGAACAGCAGAGAATCCGTCTCCGGCCGCAGGGTCACATAGCCGAACCGCTGGAGCCGGTCTGTGGGATACCCCTCCCCCGGCAAAGCTCCCGCCATGGGGAATTGCCTGTTTTCCTTGTCCCGCAGGTACTTCTGAAGATAGAGGAATCCGCCGCACTCGGCTACCGTGGGCATTCCGGCCTGAACCGCCTCCAGAATACTCCTGCGCATGAACACGTTGGCAGAGAGCTCCTTTCGGGAAAGCTCCGGGTAGCCGCCCCCCAGATATAGGCCGTCCGCTTCCGGCAGGCTTTCGTCCGAAACGGGGCTGAAAAACACCAGCTCCGCGCCGGAGTCTCTGAGGGTCTCCAGGTTGTCCTCATAGTAGAAGGAGAAGGCCTGATCCCGAGCCACGGCGATGCGGCACATTGCCGGACGCTTTGGCGCTGTCCGAACCGGGCGGTCTTCGGATTCCACTCCAATCTCCAGCAGCCTGTCCAGCTCCACGTTTGCCTCCAGCGCAGCGGCAACAGCGTCAAACCGGGCGCTGAGCTCCGGGATTTCTCCGGCGGTGACAAGCCCCAGATGCCGGGACGGAAGCCGCGCCTCCTCCATGGGCGGCAGGAAGCCCAGCACCGGAAGGTCCGTCTCCCGCTCCAGAATGGGCCGGAGATAATCATAGAGCCCCGGCTTTGTGTCTGTCAGCAGCAGTCCCCGTATATGGCTGGGACTGCGAAACTCCATCAGGCCGCGAACCTGGGCGGCCAGGGTCAGGCTCTGGCCGCCGGGCCGCAGCACCAGGATCGCCGGGGTATCTGTGACCTCCGCCAGACGCCAGGGACTGACCTGATCCGTGCCCGCCAGGCCGTCGTAAAAGCCCATGGCCCCCTCCAAAACGGCCACGTCGCCGCGTCCCCCGGAAAGGGTCGCCCGAACGCCCCCCTCTCCCTGGAGAAACAGGTCCAGGTTCCGGCTGGGAACGCCCAAAACCAGGCTGTGGAACATGGGGTCAATGTAATCCGGGCCGGACTTGAAGCCCTGCACCGAAAGCCCCCGCCGCTGCAATGCCCGCATAAGGCCGCAGGTCATGACGGTTTTTCCCCCGCCGCTCTGCATGGCAGTGATCATAAAACGCTTCACGTCCGCACCCCCGTGATCAGAAACACCGGGTTTTGGGCCTTCATTAGGTGGAGCGTTCCCGCCGCCTCCGCGCGGCTCACGGCGATTTGGGTGATCTCCACCTGCCGTCCCTGGGCCCCAAGGGTCCGGGCCGCTTTTTGCAGCGTCTCCAGGGCGATGGCGGACACACAGATCCCGGCTTCAGGATTCGTCTGATCGATTTTCGTCAGGATTTCTTCCAGATGGCCGTCGCTGCCGCCAACAAATACCGCGTCGGGCTTGGGGAAGGACTCCAAAACTTCCGGGGCTGTTCCCTCGACAAGGTGCAGATTCCAGGCCAGGAATCTCTCCCGGTTTTTCCTTGCCAGCTCCAATGCCTCCGGCTTCTGCTCCGCCGCCCAGACCTGTCTTGCCTGGAGGGCCAGCTCCACGCTGACGCTGCCTGTGCCGGCGCCCACATCCCAGCATACGTCCTCCGGTCCCACGGCCAGCTTGGAGAGGGCCGCCGCCCGGACCTCCTGCTTGGTCATAGGTATCTTATCCCGGAGAAATTCCTCGTCCGGGATGCCCGGCGTCCGTCTGGGATATACCGGGGCGGGCTCCGCCAAAAGCACGTTGAGGGACGCATAGGATATCCCGGCGCATTCCGCCGCGATACAGCTTGTGATCCGCTCTCCGGGCAGCCCCAGGCTTTCGCCGACGGTGACGGGAATATCTCCCAGGCCCGCCTCGGTCAGTGCTCCGCACAGCGTCCCGGGGCCGTCGGAGCCGGAGGTCAGGAAGAAAACAGGGTTTCCCTGCATGACCGCATATACCGCATCGCAGGCTGCGCCGTGGGCGGAGCAGAGCTGCCAATCCTGCCAGGGCCTTTGCAGCTTCGCGGCGAAATACTGGAGGCTGGAGATTCCGGGCAGCACCTCCACATCATATCCACGGTCCTGGAGAAGCGGCAGAAGTCCCGCCGCGCCGGAATAGAAGCCCGCGTCCCCGGAGAGCAGGATGCAGGCCCTTTCCGGGGCTTCCTTTTCCAGCAGCTCCAGAACGGCCCGGGGCCTGTATTCCGCAGCGGTCCGGCAGCGGCATCCCGACACTGTCTCCAACAGCCGCTTTGCCCCGATCAGCAGCTCCGCCTGCTCCAGGGCGGCAGCCGCCTGCCGGGTCAGAGTTGCCACGCCGCAGCCGGTCCCAATGAGCCAAACCTTCATGCCTGTTCCTCCAATTCCATCAGCAGCGCCTCCGGGGATATGCCCCGGTCCTGGGGCCGCTCCACCAGGATCACGGTCACGCCGGTCTGTTTTGCGGCCTCCAGCTTTTCCGGAAGGCCCCCCGCCTGTCCTCCGTCCTTGGTCACCAGGTATCGGATCCCATACTGCCGCAGCATGGCTGCGTTCAGCTCCACAGAGAAGGGCCCCCGGAGAGCCAGAATGTGCCCGTGCGGGATGCTCAGCGCCTCGCAGACCTCCAGAGCGGCATGGGTGGGCAGCACCCGGGGAAACAGCCGCTCCGGGTCCAGACTTCCAAAAGCGGCAAGTTCCTTGGAGCCAATGGTCAGCAGTACATTTCCGGGGCGCTCCATAAGCCAGCCGGCCGCTTCCCCGCAGTTCTCCACCATAACGCTGTCCCCGTTTTCCGACGCAGGCCGCAGCACCCGCCGCAGCGCTGCGCCGGCGTTTTCGCAGGCGCTGCGGATATTTCTGGACGCCTCCGCCGCATAGGGATGGGTGGCGTCCACGACCAAATCAAAAAGTCGGACGAATTCTCCCATGGCTTCCGCATCCATTCTTCCCACCATCACCGGGCAGGAAAGGGTCCTGAGCTCCTCGGCTCCCAGCTCTGTCGCCACGCTGACGGTGACATCATACCCTCGCCGGAGCAGTTCCCCGGTCAGGAGCCGCCCCTCGGTGGTGCCTCCAAACAGCAGAATTCTCATAGCTGATACCCTCGGGGCGTGACCATGCGCCCTGCGATCTCCCGGGTGGCGGCGCTGCCCACAAACACCGTGGTGAACATATCCACCTCTGCCCTTCGGAGCTCCATCAGAGTTGTCACATGGGCCTCCTGGCCCTCCCGCCCGATGTTCCGGACCCAGCCGCAGACCGTGTCCGGGGACCTGTATTCCAGGAGAATGTCGCAAGCTCTTGTCAGATGCTCCGGCCGCTTTCTCGACCGGGGATTGTAGAGGACCAGGGAGAAATCTCCCATGGCGGCGCACCGGAGGCGCTTCTCAATGGTCTCCCAGGGCGTCAGCAGATCCGACAGGGAGATCACGCAGAAGTCGTTCATCAGAGGCGCGCCAAGCACGGCCGCGCCGCTGACGGCAGCAGTGATCCCGGGGACCGCCTCCACCTCCACATTCCTGTCTTTGGAGAGCTCCAGCACCGGTCCGGCCATGCCGTAGATCCCGGCGTCTCCGGAGCAGAGCATGGCCACGGTTTTGCCCTCGGCCGCTCTGTCCACGGCCCACCGGCACCGCTCCAGCTCCTGCCGCATGGGGGTGGTGTAGGTCTCCTTGTCCGGGTAACGGTCCCCCAGAAGCTGGAGATAGACCGTATAGCCGCAGAGCACGTCCGATTGCAGAATCGCCGCCTCCGCCGCCAGGGTCATGTGCTCGGGGTTCCCGGGGCCCATGCCCACCAGAAAGAGTTTACCCATGCCGCCACCTCCAGTCCGGATAAAATGGTTTTGCCGCCGCCGCCATGGTCACGCCGTTTCCCGCTTCCTTGGGATGGATCAGGGTCCCGCCGCCGGCCTTCACGGCGCTGCGCTCACAGACGTTGTCCACGCCGGTGGTCTGCTGCACAAATCCCGAGCCGGAAAAGGCTCCGGGCACGGAAACAAGCTCCGCCGCGGAGAAGGTTTTCAAGGGAAGGCCGTGGTTCTCACAGAACGTCAAAAGTCCCGGTTCCCCGGCCTTCAGGTCGATGGAGGCCGCCATGAAAAACGCCTCCTCCGGAAGACCGCTTTTTTCGAGAAAGCCCCGAAACGCCGTCTCCAGGTCCCCGGCTGATATGCCCCGGCGGCATCCCACGCCCAGGACCAGGATTCTGGGGACGATCTGCAGGGCTTCCGGTTCTGATCCATCCAGGCTCATCCGCACATCCCAGGGCCTCTCCGCCGCCAGCTCCACACCCTGGGGCGGCGTTCCGTCCACGGGCCATTGGCTATGCACCCGGATGCTTTCCCCGGAGAGCAGCCTTCCGCTTACATGCCTGATACGCTCCGGGTTTATTACGACGCAGCCCTGCCGCCGGGCCCATTCGTCCACGGCAAAGACGCCCCGGAGATCGGTGGCGGTGGTGATGACGGCTTCGCCGCCGCATATCTCCGCCACGGTCCCGGCCAGATCGTTGGCCCCGCCCAGATGGCCGCTGAGCAGCGAAATCGCCCAGCGCCCCGACTCGTCCACAACCACCACCGCCGGGTCCCGGGTCTTGTGCTCCACAAGCGGCGCAACGGCCCGGACGGCGATGCCCGCGGCGCCCACGAAGATCAGGGCGTCCGCCTCCATCCATGCCTGGGCCGCCCACTGATCAAGAGACAGGGGCTTCCCGCAGCGCATGGCCGTCCCGGGAAGCTTCCCGCTCAGCCGCTCCGCCAGGGCCTGCCCCCGGTCCGTAAAGGAGAGGATCCGGATGCTCATGGCCTTCCCTCCCGATAGCCCGTGGTGAAGGCAGGATCATAGAGACGGCTCCGCTCGTACCGGTCCCCCAGGAAATCCCCCACCAATACCAGGGCGGTTTTGGAGATCCCATAGACCCGGCCTGCCTCCGCCAGCTGACCCAGGGGCATACGAACCAAGCGCTGCTCCGGCCAGGTGGCCTTATAGACCAAGGCGGCAGGGGTGGTCTCCTGATAGGCTCCCGCCAGCAGGGCATCCTGGAGGGCCTCCAGCATACCCGCGGACAAAAAGATCACCATGGAGGCCCCATGAGCGGCCAGGGAAGTAATACTCTCTCGTTCCGGCACCGGAGTTCTTCCTGCCATACGGGTCAGAATCACGGTCTGGCTGACGCCGGGAAGGGTATACTCCGTCTCCAGTGCCGCCGCAGCCCCGGAAAAGCTGGAGACGCCGGGGACGACTGTGAAGGGAATATCCAGTTGCTTGAGCCGGTCCATCTGCTCCCGGATGGCCCCGTAGATACTGGGATCCCCCGTGTGGAGGCGCACCGTGGCAAGGCTCTCGATCTCCGCCGCCCGCATCACCTCTGTCACCTGTTCCAGGGTCATTTCCGCGCTGTTATAGATCCGGCAGCCCGCCCGGCAAAGGCCCAGGAGCGCCGGATTCACCAGGCTCCCGGCGTAGATCACCACATCCGCCTTTCGGAGCAGCTCCGCTCCCCGGACCGTGATCAGATCCGGGGCTCCGGGGCCCGCTCCCACAAAGAAAACCATCCCTTACTTCCCTTCTCCGGCGGCCATACGCCACCGGTCCGTCATCGTTTTGGCCTCGGGTGTCACTCCGAGAAGGCCCCTTTCATTGGAAAAGACCATCGCTCCGGCTTGAATCCCCTGGGCCCGTTTTTGAAGGTGCTTTCCGATCTCTCCGATCAGCGATTCCATGACCTGCTCCATCCGTCCTTCCCGCTCCAGAAGCTCCAGGCAGGCGTCGGTGGTGGCGCATTCCATAAGCGCCTGACAAAGCTCCCGGCTGCCGCCGCAGACGGCCGCATGGGCTGTGATCAGCTCCCGGCGGCAATCCGCCTGACGGGAGTGGGTGTTCATGATCCCGCCGGCCAGCTTTATGAGCTTGCCCAGGTGTCCCGCCAGCAGCAGCTCTTCATAGCCCAGGGAAACGGCCTCATCCAGGGCGTCCCCGATATAGTTGGAGCACTTCACCACAGGGACTCCAAAGGCGTCCAGCCCCTGCTCCCTCAAAAACGCTGTGCCGTAGTTTCCCGGAGTCAGGATCACCCGGCGGTGTCCCAGGGCATAGGCTTGCCGCAGTTCCAGGGCGATGGTGTCCACCAGCGCCTGATGGCTCATGGGCTCCACAATGCCGGAGGTTCCCAGAATGGAGATGCCGCCCAGGACACCCAGATCCCCGTTCAGGGTCTTTTTCGCCAGTTCCTCCCCCTGGGGGACGGAGACGGTCACCTGGAGGCCGCCGTCGTATTCTACGGTCCGGCAAACAGCCTCCACCGCCTCCAGGATCATCCTGCGCGGGGTGGAGTTGATGGCCGCGGCGCCCACAGGCTGATCGAGGCCGGGCTTTGTCACCCGGCCCACGCCCGCTCCGCCGTCGATTTCAACTCCCGGCTTTTGCCGGAACCGAACCTCGGCGCAGATCAGGGCTCCGGCGGTGCAGTCCACGTCGTCCCCGGCGTCCTTCCGAACGCCGCAGGCGGCGCGGGTTTCGTCCTGCTCGCAGGCCTCCAGAGGGACCTCCACCCGGATGCCCTTGGGCGTCACCAGGGACACGCTTTCGGGAAACGCCCCTGTCAGCAAAGCCCGGGCCGCGCCGGAGGCCGCCAGCGCGGCGCAGGTTCCCGTGGTATAGCCGCATCGCAGGCGCTTCCCCTCCGACTGGACGTAATGGGAGAAACCCTCCGGGGCGCCGGTATTTTGAAGGCTCCCGGCAGGCAGGGAAAACAGCTTTTCCAGGTAGTCCCCGGCGAAGATCTCCTCCGCGGTTCCCAGCCGGTCCACCCGTCCCTCCCTGAGGCACAGGATCCGCCCGCCGCACCGTCTGGCCAGGTCCAGCTCATGAAGGCTCACCACCACCGCAAGACCGTCCTCACGGGAAAGCCGCTTCAATGCCTCCACCAGCTCCAGTTGATAGCGGATATCCAGGTAGGAGGCAGGCTCGTCCAGCACCAGCACCTCCGGCTCCTGGCACAGGGCCCTGGCCAGCAGCACCCGCTGGCGCTGGCCGTCGCTGATGCTGTCAAAGGGCGTTTCCGCCAGCTCCAGCGCGCCCATGCGCTCCATGCAGCGCTCCGCCACCTCCCTGTCCCGATCCGACAGGATGCCCAGACGGCCCGTGTAGGGATACCGCCCGGCGGACACCACCTCCCGGCAGGTCATCAGTTCTCCGGCGGGACGCTCTGTGGAGAGCAGGGACAGCTTTTTGGAGCGGTCGGAGCCGGAAACGGTGTTCAGGTCCTTTCCCGCCAGAAATACGGCGCCGTGAAGGGGCGCAAGCTGCCCGGCGATGGTTTTGAGCAGGGTGGTTTTTCCCGATCCGTTGGGGCCCAGAAGCACCAGGAGTTCCCCGGCTTTTATGGCCGCATCCACAGCGGAAGCCACGATCCTCTCCCCGTAGCCCACCGTCAGGCTCCGGGTCTCCAGCAGCAGCCTTGTATCCGTCATGCGACCCGCTCCCTTCCTCTGGCCACCATCATACAGATCACTATCGGCGCGCCGAACACCGCCGTCACGGTGCTGATGCTCAGCTCCGTGGGCGCGAACAGGGTCCTGGCCAGCAGGTCGCAGAGCAGGCAGAAGCCCGCGCCGCCCAGGAAGCAGGCCGGGATCATCAAAATAGGCTTTGCCGTTCCCAGCAGCCGCTTCATGAGATGGGGCGCCGCCACCCCCAGAAAGGAGATGGGTCCGGCGAAGGCGGTAACGCAGGCGGACAGGACGCTGGACAGCAGGATCAGGGCCACCCGGAATTTTCGGAGATCCACCCCCAGATTTCGGGCGTACTGCTCCCCCATCTGATAGGCGCTCATGGGCTTGGACAGCAGAAAGGAGAGGATCAGCGCGATCCCCGCCACAGGGAGCATGGCCCGGACGCTGCTCCAGCTCATGCCGGAGAAGCTGCCTCTCGACCAGTTGTGGAGATTGACGATGTTGGCGTCGTCGGCGAAGGTCACCGCAAAATCCGTGACGGCGGAGCAGATATAGCCGATCATAACGCCGCAGATCACCAGCACGGACATTTTCCGGACCCTGCCGGAGATCAGCAGAATCAGCCCCATGGCCGTCGCCGCCCCCAGAAAGGCGCTTAGAATCATCCCGGCCGAGGACATGGTCCTTCCGGCGGAGAGGCACCAGATCATACTGAGGGCCACGGTGAGCTTGGAGCCGGAGGAGATCCCCAGCACAAAGGGGCCTGCGATGGGGTTTGCAAAGAAGGTCTGCAAAAGAAACCCAGCCACCGCCAGGGCGCCCCCCAGCACCGCCGCGGCAATGAGCCGTGGCAGCCGGATGGTGAAGACGATTTTCCCGGCGGTGTCACTCCGGCCGTGTCCCATGAGGATCTCCAGCACCCGGCCCGGAGGCACGCTCACGCTTCCCATATTCAGATTCAGGACCAGCAGCAGCGCCAGCACAAGGGCCAGCACCCCGAAGGCGGCAACGGTTCGTCTCATGTAAGCACCTCTTTATGTAAGCCGATGCAGAAAATGCAGAGGTTGATCCTCTCCGGTCAGGACCGTGTGCAGGTCCCCGATCATATCGGCGGTGGCGCTGACCTGCTGGAACATGTTCTGGTTGGTACACCAGACCTGTCCCGTCTCCACCGCCTTGAAATCCCCAAGGAGGGGACTCTTCTTCAACAGGTCCTCCAGGGTCTCCAGTTCTCCGTCCACAGTGCTGTTGTAGATCAGAATGTCCGCCTCCCGGGCGGATGCGTAGAAGTTCTCCAGGGGCAGATTCACGGTGGACAGGGCATTGTCCTCCACTGCCTGATCCTCCTGGAACAGATAGATCCCGCCGGCCAGACGGATCATCTCGGAAATATAGTCTCCGGGCTTGCGGACGTTGGCATAGCCGGAGGAGGTGATATAGAAGAAGGAGGCGGTTTTCCCTGTGGGAGCCGCGTCCTCCAGGGCCAGGAGCTTTTCCTCGCTCTCCCCGAAAAACCGTTCCGCCGTGTCCGGATGCCCCGTCAGAAGGCCGTAGAGCTTGATCCACTCCACCCGGCCCAGGGGATGGGGCTCATAGCTGGAGCGCTCCACCAGCACCGGAATGCCCAAGGCCTCCAGCTGCTCCTTCGTCTCCGGGCAGTGATAGATCATGGTGTTCTCCACCGCCAGCTTGCACTCCTCCGATACCACCGCCTCATAGTCCGGGGCGCTGTACTTCCCCACATAGCGGATGGTCCCGCTCTCCACCTGGGCGGCGATCTCCGGGATCGTCCAGCCTGCCGCGTCGGTGCTGGTCATGGTCACCTGCTCCAGGGCTTCCGCCCGCAAAAAGAGATCCATGGCCGAGGAGGAAGCCAGGTAGATGGAATCCAGGGGCTGATGCAGGACCCGAATCTCCTGCCCCAGGCCCTCCGGCGTCGATCCGCCCTCGGGCACTAGCAGATACTCGTCTGTGCCCCCGATGGTGATCAGCGCCAGGTTTTCCGGATAGTAGTCCACCCGGAACTGCTCCGCGTAGCTGAGATCCATGTGTCCGATGGGCTCCATGGTATCCCAGCCGGGAGCGGATGCCTGTCCGCAGGCCGTCAGCAGCAGGAGCAGCAGCCACAGCGCCGCCAATTTCAGGCGCTTCACGGCGCAGAGGCGATGGTCCCCGCGTCGAAGAACAGGGTGTAGTCGATGAGATAGGGCTGGCTCATGGCGGTGGTGTCCGCCTGGACGGGCATGGGATAGTCGAAGCCCGTCACCGGGATTTCAAAGACGGAATTTCCATCCGGGTTCACCGGCTGATACTCCTGTCCCTCCACCACCATATAGTCGTAGTTGGGGCTGGACCAGACGATCTCCGCCGTCACGCTTCCGTTTTCCACCGTCAGACGGGCGGGAGACTGGACACTGGCCTTGCCGGAGCCGCCGGAGAGGGTAACCTCCACAGTGTATTTCCCGTCCGCCAGGTTCAGGGATTCGGGCGTGGTATACCTGGCCTCCAGAAAGGCGCTGTCCGGCAGGGAATCCGCCCGGAACAGCAGGGTCCGGTCATACCACTTTTCCTTCTTTTTGCTGAAGGCCGCGTAGGAAAGGCCTTCGTCCAGGGCTTCCGCCGGCAGCACAAAGGCCCTTCTGCCGTCCTCCAGCTCCGTCAGGGGCACATAGTCCGTCTGCGTTGCAGCCGCGGCCTCTGCGGCCGTGCCGGGGTACATATAGAGGTAGGACTCGCTGGACATGATCAGGTTCACGTGCATTTCCCCGTTTTCCACCCGCAGCATCACCTCATCCGCCTTGAACATGGAGGAGGAGGATTTCATCTCCACGGTATAGACCCCATCCGCCAGCGCATCCGCGCAAATCGGGACCATGCCGTCCTCCACCACGTCCTCCACCGCGGTCATCTCCGAGGCGGCGGCCACCTGATGGGTGTCTGGTTCCGACGCGGCAGATGCGGACGATGTGCTTGAGGCGGGCGCGTCCCCGCAGCCTGCAAGGGCGCTCAGCAAGGTCAATGCCGCCAGAAGAAGCGGCAGTTTTTTGAATTTCATGATCTTCTCTCCTTTACGGAACGTCCCGGACCGCTGCCGGTCCGGGACGTCCGGCGCTTTTTACTTTTCCAGCGCGTCGATGGCCGCCTGGGCGTGGGCCACGTAGAGCTTCTGGATCTCCTCCAGCTCGCCCAGGCCCCGGAGCACCGGGACCACCTCGTAGCCCGCCGCCTGGAACGCGGACTTCCAAGAATCCTCCTCGTCACCGGCCATGTCGTTGTTGGCGTGGTCGCCGGCCACCACCATCAGGGGCTCCAGCACCACCCGGCTGTAGTCGCCCTCCTGCACCATTTTCAGAACATCCTCCAGAGAGGGAGTGGCCTCCACGGTGCCGATGTAATAATGCTCGGCGCCCATATCGCTCAAAACGGTCTGCATTCTGGCGTAGACCCCGTTGGATTCGGCCTCGGTGCCATGGCCCATAAAGCAGATGGCGGTCTTGCCGTCGTCATACTCCTTCGTAGCGGTCACAATGGCCTCAGCCACAGCCTGGAAATCCTCATCGGAGGTCAGCAGGGGCTCGCCCACGGAGACCTGCTCAAAGGCGTCGCTGTATTTGGCAATGAGGCCCATGAGCTCGTCATACTCAATGCCGTTCATCAGGTGGGTGGGCTGGACCACCAGGGTCTTCACGCCATTGTCCACGGCCCGGGAGAGGGCCTCGTCCACGCTGTCGATGGAGACGCCGTCCCGGCTCTTCACATGGTTGATAATAATATCGCTGGTGAAGCCCCGGCGCACGCTGTAGTCCGGGAAGGCCGCCTCCAGGGCGCCTTCGATACCGCCGATGGTGAGGCGGCGGCTGTCATTGAAGCTGGTGCCGAAGCTGACCGCCAACAGCTCCTTTTCCCCGATACCGTCGGCATTCCTGGGATCGTCCAGGCTGGCGTCGCCGGTGTTGTAGTTTTCCTCGTCTTCGGCTGCCTCCTCGGCCTCTTCGGCGGGCTCCGCCTCCGGGACCTCGGCTGTCTCCTCCTGGGAGGCCGCGGGCTCCTCCTGGGGCGCGGCGGGCTCGGAGGTCGGGCTGCTGCCGCATCCGGCGAATAGCCCTGCCAGCAGGGTCAGGATCAGCAGCATGGTCAGTTTGGTTTTCATGTACATCCATCCTTTCAGGAAATATCGTGCGGAATTGAAAAACCGGCCGATTCCCGGCCGGTCATTTCTGAAAATGCGCGCACGACTCCCTTGGTGGTATGGAAGGTAAATTTTCGTGGTACATCTGTCAGAAAAAAGCTCCGTGGACCGCAGAACTTGAGATTCTACACACAGGCAGGTCTCCTGACTTCCTTCATGGCCACCGCGCCCTTCCCGGTTTCCCAGTGTATTTGCGCGGCGCTCCGGTACACAGTGACGGCATCGCTCCGGATTCCCACCGGATTCCCTTTTCACCCACACCGACGGACAATCTGTCCGCTGCGGACACCTGTATGCTACAAATGTAAGTCTCCTATTCAATTCCGACCAAAATTATAGCATTGGGGAAAAACTCTGTCAATGGGGTAGTGGGCTCCATATCCGGAAGCCCCGTCAGCAGGATCCTCCCGCAGTAAAAATCGCTGCCGCAGACCAGGGCGGGGTCTGCGGCAGCTTTGCTTTATGCTCGGATGGCCTGCTTCATCTCCCGGACGTAATCCGCCACCACAGGCACGCTGTCCTTTCCATGCTCCGCAATGAGGCGGACGATGGCGCTGCCTACGATGACCCCGTCGGCCAGCTTCGCCATGCTTCCGGCCTGTTCCGGAGTGGAGATGCCGAAGCCGATGGCGCAGGGCACGTCGCGCTCCGCCTTCGCCAGGGCGATGATCTCGCTGATCTGATCGGAAATGGAGGTCCGAACGCCCGTGACGCCCAGGGAGGACACGCAGTAGAGGAATCCCTTGGCTTCCTTCGCAATGGCTCTGGCCCGGTCCCGGGAGGTGGGGGCCACCATGGAGATCTGGGTGACGCCATATTGATCCAGCAGGTCCGCAAATTCCTCCCGTTCCTCAAAGGGCACGTCCGGCAGGATCAGGCCGTCCACGCCAGCCTCCCGGCAGCGGGCCATAAACCTCTCCGCGCCGTAACCGTAGACGGAGTTGCCGTAGCCCATAAACAGCAGGGGGATCGTGACGCCGCTCTTCCGCAGCCGGGTCACCATATCGAAGAGCTGATCCACGGTGCAGCCTCCGTCCAGCGCCCTTTGGGACGCCTCCTGGATCACGGTGCCCTCGGCAATGGGATCGGAGAAAGGAACGCCGATCTCGATCAGGTCCGCCCCGGCCTCGGCCATGGCCCGCACCAGCTTTTCCGTGGTCTCCACGTCCGGGTCGCCCCCGGTGAGGAAGGGGATAAACGCCTTACCGTTCTGAAACGCGGCTGTGATCTTATTCATAGAGCTCAACCCCCTTGTATCTGGCAATGGCCGCCACATCCTTGTCGCCCCGGCCGGAGAGGTTGACCACGACGACCTGATCATCTCCCATGGTTGGGGCCAGCTTCATGGCATAGGCCACGGCGTGGGCGCTCTCCACCGCCGGAATAATGCCCTCGGTCCTGGCCAGGTACTCGAAGGCCTCCACGGCCTCGTCATCCGTAACGGGCACATACTCCGCCCGCTTTTCCAGGGCAAGGTTCGCGTGCTCCGGGCCGATGCCGGGATAGTCCAGGCCCGCCGAAATGGAATACACCGGGGCGATCTGGCCGTATTCATCCTGACAGAAGAGGGACTTCATGCCGTGGAAGATGCCGGGACGGCCCGTGGCCACGGTGGCCGCCGTCTCGAAGGTGTCAACGCCCCGTCCCGCCGCCTCACAGCCGATGAGACGAACGCCCTTTTCCGGGATGAAATCGTAAAACGCACCGATGGCGTTGGAGCCGCCGCCCACACAGGCCAACACCGCGTCCGGGAGCCGCCCTTCTTTTTCCTGAAGCTGCGCTTTGATCTCTTCTCCGATGATCTTCTGGAAGTCCCGGACAATGATCGGGAAGGGATGGGGCCCCATGCAGGAGCCGATGACATAGTGGGTGTCGGCGATCCGGGTGACCCATTCCCGCATGGTCTCGTTCACCGCGTCCTTCAGGGTCCGGGTGCCGCTCATAACCGGATGGACCTTCGCGCCCAGCAGCTCCATGCGGAACACGTTGAGGGCCTGCCGCTTGGTGTCCTCCTCGCCCATGAATACCTCGCACTCCATATCCAGGAGCGCCGCAGCCGTGGCGGTGGCGACCCCGTGCTGGCCCGCGCCGGTCTCGGCGATAACCCGGGTCTTGCCCATCTTTTTGGCCAGAAGAACCTGGCCCAGGGCGTTGTTGATCTTGTGGGCGCCGGTGTGGTTCAGATCCTCCCGCTTCAGATAGATCTTCGCGCCGCCCAGGTCCTTTGTCATCTTCTCCGCATAATAGAGCAGGCTGGGCCGCCCGGCGTATTCGTTCAGCAGGAAAGTCAGCTCTGCCCGGAAGTCCGGGTCCTGCCGAAAATGCTCGTAGGCAGTCTCCAGCTCCTCCAGGGCCGCCATCATGGTCTCCGGGGCGTACTGGCCGCCGTAGGGACCGAATCGTCCTTTGCTCATGGTTTTACCTCCATATCTGTGGTCCGCGCGGCCTTTACTGCCGCAAGGATCTTATCCCTGTCTTTTTTCCCGTCTGTCTCCACGCCGCTGGACAGATCTACCGCCCATGGGTGTAGGGTCCGGATCGCCGCCCCCAGATTTTCCGGCATCAGTCCCCCCGCAAGGATATAGGAACGGGAAAGGGCTGTCAAGAGGGACCAGTCGAAGGTCTCCCCTGTTCCCCCGCTGCCGTGGTCCAGCAGAATGTGATCGGCGGAACTGGTCTCCGCCAGCGCCAGGTCCGTCCGGGATCGAACGGAGAAGGCCTTCGCAATGGGCGCAGTAATCTCCCGGCGCAGGGCGGCGATGTAGCTTTCATCCTCCTGTCCGTGGAGCTGAACCATGGAAATCGTCCCATCCCGGACCAAAGAGACAATGTCCTTCGGGTCTGCGTTCACAAACACACCCACGGGGCAGATCTTGGGATTCAATTCTTTTCGCAGGGCCCTTACCGTCTCCGGAGAGACGTTCCGGCGACTTCCCGGCACGCCGATGATAAAGCCGCAGAAATCGGGCGCGGCCTCGTTCACGTAGTCTATGTCCTGGGGCCGGGAGAGGCCGCAGATCTTGATTTTCGTCATTTGGCCGCCTCCCGCAGGGCCGAGAGCATTGCCTTTTTATCGGAAGCCCGCATGAGGGCCTCGCCGATCAGGGCCGCGTCCGCGCCGATTTTCCTCAGGACCGCCGCGTCCTCCGGGGCCTTTACGCCGCTCTCCGCCACATAGACGCAGTCCGGCGGGATTCTGTCCCGCAGCCGGGCGGCGTTGGAGAAGTCCACGGAAAAATCCTTGAGATTCCGGTTGTTGACGCCGATGATTCTCGCGCCGGCGGACACCGCCGAGGCGATCTCCCGCTCGTCATGGGCCTCCACCAGAGCGGCCAGTCCCAGGCGCTCACAGAGCTCCAGATACTGTTCGATCGTCGCCGTGTCCAGGATGGCGCAGATCAGCAGGACGGCGCCCGCCCCCAGGACCTTGGCCTGGTAGATCTGGTATTCGTCCACGGTGAAGTCCTTCCGGAGCATGGGAGTGGGCACGGCGGCCCGAATGTCCCGGAAGATCCGGTCGGAACCGAGAAACCACTTGGGCTCCGTCAGGCAGGAGATGCAGTCCGCCCCTGCCGCCGCGTAGTCCCGGGCGATGTCCACATAGGGAAAATCCGGGGCGATGAGTCCCTTGGAGGGAGACGCCCGCTTCACCTCGCAGATAAAGGACATCCCTTCCCTTTTGAGGGCCTGTTCAAAGGCGCTCCCGCCGTCTGTTCCCATGGAAAGCGCCCGCTCCCGCATGGCCTCCGGGCAGATTTCCGCCGCGTCGGCCAGGACCCGGGCTCTGGCGTGATCTGCCAATTGGTTGAGAATGCTCATGCGTTGCTCACCGCGATCAGCGTCTCCAGGGTCCGGGCGGCCTTGCCTGAGTCGATCAGGGAGGCGGCCAGCCCGACGCCTTCCTTCCAGGTCTCCGCCTTGCCCGCCAGATACAGCCCCGCGCCGGCGTTCATGAGCACGGCGTCCCGCTTGGGGCCTGTCTCCGCGCCGCTGAGGATCTTTCTTGTGATCTCCGCGTTCTCTGCGGGGGTGCCGCCCTTCAGCGTCTCCTTGCTGCACCGCACAAATCCAAAGTTCTCCGGGGCCACGGTGTAGGTCTTGTACCAGCCGTTCTGGAACTCGCAGACCGTAGTGGGGGCGGACATGGAGATCTCATCCAGCTTGTCCTGGCCGTAGACCACCATGCCCCGCTGGACACCCAGGCCCATGAGGACCTTGGCCAGGGGCTCCACCAGATACTCATCGTAAACGCCCAGAAGCTGGAGCTGGGGGCTGCAGGGGTTGGTCAGGGGTCCCAGGATGTTGAACACAGTCCGGAAGCCCAGCTCCTTCCGGATGGCCCCCACATACTTCATGGACGTATGGTACTTCTGCGCGAAGAAGAAGCACATGCCTGCCTTGTCCAGCATTTCCAGGCACTTTTCCGGGCTCTGGTCAATGTTGATTCCCAATGCCTCCTGGCAGTCGGCAGTGCCGGATTGAGAGGACGCCGCCCGGTTTCCGTGCTTGGCCACCTGCACGCCGCCTGATGCGCAGACGATGGCTGAGGTGGTGGAGATGTTGAAGGAGCCCGCGTTGTCGCCGCCGGTGCCCACGATCTCCAGCACCTGCCGGTCTCCCGTGTCCACACGGATGGCGTGGTCCCGCATGGCCGCGGCGCAGCCGGCGATCTCGTCGATGGTCTCCGCCCGGGCGCTCTTGGTGGAGAGCGCCGCCAGGAAAGCCGCGTTCTGGGTGGCGGTGGTCTCTCCGCTCATGATCTCGTTCATCACGGCGTAGGCCTCGTCGTAGGTCAGATCGCCCTTGTTCACGATTTTAACAATTGCCTCTTTAATCATGATGATCTCCTCCAATCAGATCGAAAAACTGTTTGATGATCTCGCCGCCCCGGGGCGTCAGCACCGATTCCGGGTGAAACTGGACGCCGAACACGGGATACTCTATGTGCTCCACCGCCATGACCTCCCCATCCATGGTTTTGGCCGCCACCTTCAGGCAGTCGGGCAGGGATTCCGCAGGCGCGGCCAGGGAGTGATACCGGGCAGCCTTGAAGGGCACGTCCATGGCCTTCATCAGGCGGCTGCCTTGCTCCGGATAGACGATGGACGCCTTGCCGTGCATGAGCTCCTTTGCGTAGGTCACATTTCCGCCGAAAGCCAGGCAGATGGCCTGATGGCCCAGGCACACGCCGAAGATGGGATACTCCGGTCCCAGCTCCCGGATCACGTCCAGGCATACGCCGGCGTCCTCGGGACGGCCGGGGCCCGGCGAGAGGAAGATGGCCTCCGGGTCCATTTCCCGGATCTCTTCCACCGTGATTTCCCTGTTTCTGCGCACGGTGATGTCGGTCCTGTATGCGCCGATGAGCTGATAGAGATTGTAGACAAAGCTGTCGTAATTGTCGATGAGCAGGATCACAGGATCCCTCCTTCCGCGGTCTCGATGGCCTCCGCCACGGCCCGTGCCTTGTTGCGGCACTCCAGATATTCATTCTCCGGTACGCTGTCGGCCACGATCCCGGCGCCGGACTGGACACAGAGCCTGCCGCCCATTTTATAGGCCAGCCGGATGGAGATGCACACGTCCAGGTTCCCGGTCAGATCCAGATACCCGATGGCGCCGCCGTAGACGCCCCGGCTCCGGCCCTCCAGCCCCCGAATGATCTCGCAGGCCCGGAGCTTGGGCGCGCCGGACAGGGTGCCTGCCGGGAGAATGGCGTCCACCGCGTCCACCGCGTCCCTGTCCTCCCGGATCTCACCGGAGACCGTGGAGCCGATGTGCATGACGTGGGAGAAGCGCTCGATGGTCTGGTACTTCTCCACCTTCACGGTGCCTGATTTGCTGATCTTGCCCAGGTCGTTCCGGCCCAGATCCACCAGCATATTGTGCTCCGCCAGCTCCTTTTCATCGCCGAGAAGCTCCCGCTCCAGGGTCTTATCCTCCTCCGCCGTGGCTCCTCTGGGACGGGTGCCCGCCAGGGGGAAGGTGTGGAGGGTCCCGTCCACCAGCTTCACCAGGGTCTCCGGGGAGGCCCCGGCCACCTCCATGCTGTCGCTGGAGAAATAGAACATATAGGGAGACGGGTTGGTGGTTCGGAGGACCCGATAGACGTCGAACAGGCTGCCCCGGGCCTCGGCCTCCATGGGGTTGGACAATACCACCTGGAAAATATCTCCCTCATGGATATAGTGCCTGGCCCGCTCCACCATCTCGGTGAACCGCTCCTTGGAGAAGCACAGCTCCAGAGGTGTCTGCAGGGACAGGGGCCGGAATAGGGCCTTGGCCCCGGACTTCAGGAGCTCGGTCATCTCTCCCAGGGCTGCCTCCGCCCGGGCGTAGCCTTTCTCCAGGTCCAAAGTATCCGCGCCCGCGATCAGGATCAGCTTCTGCCGGTAGTTGTCAAAGGCGATGATCCGGTCGAAGAGCATGAGATCCACGTCGAGAAAGTCGCCGTCCGCAGGCTTTTCCGCCCGCAGAGAGGGCTCGGCATACTGGAGATATTCGAAGGAGAAGAACCCCACAAGACCGCCGGTGAAGGGCGGGAGCCCCGGAACCTTGGGACTGGCATATTCCCGGATGATCTTCCTTATGGCGTCGCCGGGATGGTCCACGGTCCGCTGTTCGACCCGGGCGTCCTCGGATTCCGGATCACAGGTCAGACGGAGCGTTCCGTCGGAGCAGGTCAGCTCCAGCGAGGGGGCGTAGCCCAGAAAGGAATACCGGCCCCACTGCTTGGCGTCTTCGGCGCTCTCCAGCAGGAAGCAGTGCCTGGAGGCCGCCCGCAGGGTCCGCATGACCTCGATGGGGGTGTAGCCGTCGGCAAACAGCTCCATACTCACCGGTATGCGCCGGTAATCTCCCGACGCGGCAATGACCTTCGCCTCTTCCAGAGTTGGATACATAGCATTTCCTCCTTTGGGGGACGAAAAAAACCGTCCCCGACAGTAATTCTGTCAAGGACGGGAAAAACCCGCGGTGCCACCTTGATTCATGGCCGAAGCCATGCCCTTTGCAGGATACCGGCATATCCCCGGCGCTGTAACGCGCGCCCCGCGTTGCGAATACTGAGCGTAGATAAACACCGTTCCTCGCACCCTCTGCGGCCCATTGTGACGATCCTCTTGCCGCCGAAAAATACAAGGTATCTTTTCGGCAGACCCCGCCTTGCGACGCGGGGTCCGTCCGGATTCCACCAGCCCGGACTCTCTGTGGGTGATTGATCGCCTTTACTTCCGCTTCAACGGTTTCAGATGAATTTGTCCCGATTATATAGCACACGAAACAAAATGTCAACAGGATTTTTATGCATTTTTCTGAATTTTCATGTTTCGCCGGATCAGGCGGTGTAATACTTCTCCACCAATGCATCGAAGCTGAGGGGCTTTGTATAGTATTCTCCCTGCATGGTGGTGACGTGCAGATCCTTCACCGCCGCCTGCATCTCCGGCGTATCAATGCCCTTGACATTGATGTGGTTTACATAATCCGACGCCATGCGGGTCAGGTGGTCCAGGGTGTTCCTGGCCCGGCTGTCTTCGGCCACGCGCTCGATGAAGTTCCGGCTGATCTCACCGCGTCCACCGGCTCGCCGGCCAGGAAACGCAGGGAGTCCGTGCCGCTGCCGAAGTCCCCGATGATGGTGAGGACCCGCAGCTCATGGAGCCGGGCGATGATGCTCCGCATGATGTCCATGCCCAGGAAGCGGCAGTCGTTGTCAAATTTCAGGCTCAGAAGATGGGGCGGGAACCCGGTGGCATTCAGATAGTGGGTCAGATTGTCCATAAAGTAGTTGGACTCCAGTTGGGTCCGGTAGACGTTCAGGCACAGAAGGAAGCTCGGGTCCTTCTCCAGCAGCTTCACGCCGTCAGACAACCCCTGCTGCAGCATAAAGTCTCCCAGCTCCTCGAAAATGAAGTCCCGCTCCAGAATGGGCATAAAGCTCTCCGGCTCCACCCTTCCGTGATCCGCGTCCTGCCAGTAGATGGTGGCTTCCGCCCCGTTGATGGCGCCGGTTTTGGCGTCGATGACCGGATTGTATTCCAGCGCAAAGCCCCGGCAGCCGTCGGCGGCGCAGTCCCGGATGGTATTGATCAGCGCCAGCTCCCGGGCACCATCGGCGTTGATGCTGCCGTTGAAATCCACCAGGTCGCCGTGCATACGCAGCTTGGATTCGTTGTAGGCATAATCCAGGCAGGAATAGTTGTAGAAGGGGCTGCGGCCCGGCTTGTAGTGGCTGATGATGTTCTCATAGACGCCGTACTCGTTCTTCTGGCCCCGAATGCGTCCGGAAAGCACCTGGCCCTTGACGCTCTCGCAGCCGATCAGCTCCTGTCCGTACATGCGGATCATGTCCATCTGGGTGAAGGGCGGTTCGGCGGTTACCGGGGTGTAGTCGCCAATATTCACGTCGTCCCAGTACAGCGGCTCCGCGCCACGGATGGTCTCTTTTTCCCAGATCGACTTGAGGTAGTCGTAGTCCGCGTCGGTGTACTGGTGGGCCGGGTGCATATAACGGTTGAAGGGATGGACGAAGGGATCCTTCTCACAGCCCGGCTTCACCCGGCAGCGGAAGTTGGAGAACCGGGTGATGGAGCGGCCCACGGTCTCGCCCCGCTGATTGAGGATGTCCGCCTGGGCAATGACGATAAAGCAGCGGACAATGCTGCCTCCTTCTGGGGTTATGTCAACCAATTCCACGGGACCGGGCTTGTTGCTGAGCCTGTCCCCCGCCAGGATCGGGGCAAAATACCCGGTGCTTCGGTTGAACAGGGGGGGCGCTCACCTCCTTCTCAAGCTCCATGATCTGTCTGGACACGGAGGACTGGGACAAATAAACGCTTTCAGCCGCCCGGACCTTCGGAGTCATGATAAACGCGGCAGGATATTGCCGCCTGGTGCCATCGCGGAGGCAGTGGTGTATAACGGACACAGAATGGCGACAAGCTATGATATGTCCGTTTTCGTGTATTCGGCTTCGGCGCTGCCGGCGCAGAAAAATATTAGACGAAAGAAATGTATGTAACGTCTTGATACGTTGTGATGAATATGATATAATAGCGGCGTAAGAAATGAAAAACCATTCCTGAAGGAGGAGCCATGAACGTTCAATTTACTGAAACTGTGCTGCGGGATGCCAACCAGTCCCTGGTGGCCACGCGGCTGCCCTATGACAGCTTTGCCCCCATTCTTGAAACAATGGATCGGGCCGGGTACTACTCCGTGGAATGCTGGGGCGGCGCAACCTTTGACGTATGCCTGCGCTTTCTCGGGGAGGATCCCTGGGAGCGGCTGCGTAAAATCCGGGCGCAAATGCCAAATACCAAGCTCCAGATGCTGCTCCGGGGCCAGAATATTCTGGGCTACAAGCACTACAGTGATGATATCGTCCGGCGATTTGTCCGGGCGTCTGTCCGAAACGGCATTGACATCATCCGCATTTTTGACGCGCTCAACGATGTGACCAATCTCAAGGTGGCCATTGAGGAGACCGTGAAAAGCGGCGCCGAGGCCTCCGGGGCGATTTCCTATACCACAAGTCCGGTCCACTCCCTGAACACCTATGTGCAGCTGGCCCGAGAGATGAAGGCCATGGGCGTTGGCTCTGTCTGCATCAAGGATATGGCCGGGATCCTCACGCCCAAAGCCGCCTATGATCTGGTGCGCGCCCTGAAGGATGCGGTGGATCTTCCGGTGGTCATGCACACCCACTGCACCACGGGCCTTGCCTTTATGACCTATCTCAAGGCAGTGGAGGCCGGGGCGGACGTGATCGACACGGCGATCTCGCCCTTCTCCGGCGGCACCTCTCAGCCTGCGACGGAGACGCTGCATTACACGCTGAAGGAGCTGGGCTTCGATACCGGTCTCCGGGAGGAGAAGCTGCTGCAGATCGCGGATTTCTTCAAGCCCGTTCGGGCGGATTTCATCGCCGACGGAACGCTGAACCCCATTTCGCTGACCACCGACACCCAATGTCTGACCTATCAAATTCCCGGAGGCATGCTGTCCAACCTGCTCAGCCAGCTTAAAGCCCTGGGCGCCCTGGACAAATTCGACGAGGCCCTGCGGGAGACCCCCAAGGTACGGGCGGATATGGGCTATCCGCCGCTGGTGACGCCCACCAGCCAGCTGATCGGCTCCCAGGCCGTCCAGAATGTACTCTCCGGAGAGCGGTACAAAAACGTGGGGGCCGAGATGCGGGCCTACTGCCGGGGCGAATACGGCAAAACCCCAGCGCCCATCGATGCCGCTGTGCGGAAAAAGATCCTCGGAGACGAACAGCCGATTCAAACCCGCTATGCGGACACGCTTCCGGCCGACACCTATGAAAAAGCGGCGCGGGAGCTTGGCAGCCGGGCCAGATCCGAGGAGGATGTCCTGAGCTTTATTCTTTTCCCCCAGGTGGCGGAGCAGTTCTTTGCCAGCCGTCAGGCGGAGGAGGAAAAGGTATGCCGGTACAGCATAGAGAGGGTGGCGTGAAATGGGCTTCGGGACTGCGCTGATCTACTCCCTGCTGGGGATCGCCGTGGTGTTTCTGGCGCTGGTTCTGCTGATGGTCATGATTAAACTGATAACTGCCCTGGGAAACCGGCTGGAAAAGCCCGCGCCTGCTGGGGAGCCGGAGCCTGCCGGCGGAGCAGAGATTCCCGCCGCTCCGGGCAGCACAGGGGAGCTGAAGCTCTATGATACAGATCCCCGCACCGCGGCCATGCTGATGGCGATTGTAGCCGACGAGCTGCAGATTCCGGTCAATGAACTGCGCTTTCTGTCCATCCGGGAAGTGAAGGAGGATTCGTGATGAAATACAGGATCAATCTCCAGGGCAAAACCTACGAGGTAGAGGTGGAGCACGGGCAGGCCATGCTCCTGGATGAGTATGAGACATCCGCGCCCGCGCCGTCTGCGCCAGTGCCGTCTGCCCCTGCCCCGGCACCCGCGCCGGTACAGGCGGTGGAGGGTACTGCCGTCCGCGCGCCCCTGCCCGGAAGCGTCATCAGCATCCATGTGAAAGACGGAGAGCCGGTCAAAAAGGGCCAGCTTCTCATGAAGATTGAAGCCATGAAGATGGAAAATGAGGTGCTCGCGCCAATCGACGGTGCGGTGCGGCAGATCGTCGTTTCCAAGGGGGCGCTGGTTGCCACCGGCGACACCCTGCTGGTGATCTGAGGAGATAGCCATGGATAATATCCTTCATGTTATTTCCCGGCTTTGGCAGACCTCCGGGTTTCATATGCTGGCGGCGGACCCCAGGCAGCTTCTGATGATCGTGATTGCCTGCGTGCTGCTGTATCTGGGTCTTGTCAGGAAATTTGAACCGCTTCTGCTGGTGGGCATTGCGTTCGGTATGCTGCTGACCAATCTGCCGGGCTCCGAGATGTATCACCCCAAGCTGTGGGATGCCTATATTGCCGGCAGCATTCGGCTCACCGACATTGTCCACGACGGAGGACTGCTGGACATCCTGTATATCGGGGTCAAGTCCGGCCTGTATCCCTCCCTGATCTTTATGGGTGTGGGCGCCATGACGGACTTTGGTCCGCTGCTGGCAAATCCCAAGTCGCTGCTGCTGGGCGCGGCGGCGCAGTTCGGCATTTTCGCGGCTTTCCTGCTGGCCATCGGCGTATTCGGGTTTGCGCCGGAGGTGGCCGCCGCCATCGGGATCATCGGAGGCGCGGACGGTCCCACCGCCATTTGGCTGACCTCCAAGCTGGCCCCGGACTATCTGGCGCCTATCGCCATTGCCGCTTATTCCTATATGGCGCTGATCCCGCTGATCCAGCCGCCGGTGATGCGGCTGCTGACCACCAAGGCCGAGCGGGAGACAAAGATGGAGCAGCTGCGTCCTGTCTCCCATCGGCAGAAGGTGCTGTTCCCCATCCTCGTGACCATTTTCGTGGTGCTGCTGCTGCCGTCCGTTGCTTCCCTGCTGGGCTGCCTGATGCTGGGGAATCTGTTCAAGGAGTCCGGCCTCACCGACCGGCTCTCGGACACGGTCCAGAATTCCCTGATGAACATTGTCACCATCTTCCTGTCCACCTCCGTGGGAGCCACTGCGGTGTACGACCGGTTCCTGACGCCCCAGACCCTGTTTATCATTGTGCTGGGACTGCTGGCCTTTGAGCTGGCCACCGCAGGCGGTCTGCTGCTGGGCAAGCTCATGTACCGGCTCTCCGGCGGGAAGATCAACCCCCTGATCGGCTCTGCCGGGGTCTCCGCAGTTCCCATGGCCGCCCGGGTATCCCAGAAGGAGGGGCAGAAGGCCAATCCGTCCAATTTCCTGCTGATGCACGCCATGGGCCCCAATGTAGCGGGCGTCATCGGTTCCGCGGTCGCCGCGGGGTTCCTGCTTGCTGTATTCGGCAGCTGAAATCAAATCCGAAAGAAAGAACACCGTCATGATACGCTATTTCATTGCGCAACTGTGCAAGACAAAGGAAAGAGGCGCCATTTTTACCATGGCGCCTCTTTCCTTGTGGACAAAATGGGAGCGAAATAGTTTGTACTCTTTACGCACCAATTACCAGCATACGCTCTGCTGCCCATCACCGACGAACCCGCGACGCTGACCTGCTGGATGATGATGCAGCCCTTTATGATGGGCTACAACAACGTGACCGTGGACGACTTCACCTACTTTAAGGAGATGAAGTCCCGCACCGGCGTCCATCCGGACATCACCGCCGTCTCCATGTTGTCGTTAATGAAACACCCCCTACGGTTCGACAATTTACGCGGCTTGATTTTTGGGTTGGAAAAGGATCAAAATCAGGCTTGAAACCTTGAAAACCCTTGAAAATACGGGACTTTCCCGATTTGTCGTTATTATACCGTAAGGGCACAGCTGTGCCAGTCTTCTTCTGGCTAATGGTGTGAACCTGAAAATGATACAGGCGTGGCTTGGCCACAGCAATATCTCCACAACCGGCAACATCTATGCACACCTGGATGTAGAGAGTAAACGGTTCTCTGCGGGAGTAATTCAGAACATCTTATGCCCTCAAAAAACAGATGAAAAAAGTTCCCAAGATACCGCTGAAAATTGGCAACTCAGGAACTTTTTGTGTTATCCTACCAAAATAGATTTTTTCGCATCTTTCCCGGCGTTGGGCGAAACGGATTCAAACTGTGGATTTCCAGTGCGTGCAACGGTTTCCGCCAAATGGTGCCCGGCAGGATCAGACGCTTTTTGCGGCCATTTCCGGCAGATCCCCATATCCTACTGAAATAGATATTTACCTAGCTTTGTTATGAATCGCGGATCTCTGTTGTAAAGCGTTCCCACTGTGATCATTTACCCTTCTTCGACCACAGTGTTGCCCATATAGCGCCGGAATTCTGCCTCAAGCTGTTCTCTATTTGGCAGATATAGTTGATACCGGCTCACAAACACCTGATTGGAGATGTTCTGCAGGGCGTATTTCATAACGACCTTATCCTGATAAGCACCGAGCACAATGCCGATCGGCTCCGTATCTCCTTCGGTATTCATTTCTTCCCGGTAATAATTCAGATAGAAATTCATCTGTCCGATATCTTCATGCTGAACCTCGCCCCGTTTCAAGTCAATCAGCACAAAGCACTTCAGGATGCGGTGATAGAAAACCAGATCGACCTTGTAGGTCCTTCCCCCGATCACCATTTTTTGTTGGCGACCGACATAGGTAAAGCCCTTTCCAAGCTCCAGGAAGAACATGCTCAGATTGTTGACCAGAGCATCCTCCAGATCCCCTTCCGTGTATACCGGGAGCTGCGGGAGACCGGTAAATTCAAACACATACGGGTCTCTCAGAATGTCCTCCGGCCTTTCAATGATCTCGCCTTCCTTTGCAAGCCGAAGTACCTCTTCCCGATCCGCACTTAGGGCGAGACGCTGGAAAAGCATGCTTTTCATTTGCCGCTTGAGTTCACGAACGCCCCAATGCCCGCTTTCCGCTTCTTTTTCATAGAAGGATCGTTCCAGCGGGTCGTCGATTTTCAGCAGTTCGATATACTGGCTCCAGCTCAAAAAGTCAGACAGCGTCTGACTTTTTGGATAAGTCAGATACAGCTTGCGCATATAGATGAGATTGCTGTGACTGAAGCCCTTCCCATACATGTCGGTCAAATCTCTGGACAGCCGCTTTAACAATTCCGCGCCGTACTCCGCTTTTATGCTTCCGTCCTGCTCATATTCAACAATATTTCGCCCTATCTCCCAGTACGTCAGAACTGCAGCAGAATTCACGGCAGCAACAGCCTTCGCTCTGCCATTCTCCAGCGTTTCACCGACATGAAGAAGCAGATTATGATACTCAGGACTGCTGTCCGGAAGTGTTGAAAGCATTCTTTTTCACTCCTTGATAATGACAGTCAAACGACTTGGAAGCCATCTGTTCGGGTGTATTGCATAGGAGCAACTTCACGCGCACCCTTCCAGATAAGTCTAAACCTGTTCCAACCGTAGTATACCATATCCACCGCGAAAAGCAAAGCGATACTGCTACTTTTCCAGATTCACAGATTGTTTGTAAGCGTCAAACATACCGTCGGTTAGCAATTGCCCTGAAAAGATGAGATAATGTTCCGGGAAAATCTGAGAAGTCTCAGGAATTCCCGGAACATCT
>CAJOHR010000012.1 GCA_905234425.1 uncultured Oscillospiraceae bacterium
AAACGGGACGCATTCGCCAATCCTAGGCTGAGCAGCACACCCAACGCAGAAAAGCCTCCCTGGATATTGGCATTGTTAAAAATGCCCTGAAGGCGGTTGTCTTTCAAGCTGTCAAGGCCCGTATAATCGCTAGTGACGTGCTCAAACAAAGAGATTACAGCGCGGTTAATAACCCCGTCTGAAACAATGTCCAGACTGATCAGGCTTCCCATGGTGACACACACCGCCAGGACTGTGGCCATCCATTGGCCTTTCACTTTTTCGTTCTTCGGAGACAAGGCAAGCAGGGTGACCGCCCCGCAGAATGCAATCAGAACCTTCAGGAACTCGCTGAGGGCGAACTTGCCGGACACGGCATAGAACGTGGAAATCCCGTCAATCAAAACATACAGAGATAAAGAAATCAGCGGAATCCAGATCCGATCCCGCAGTGTTTTATATCGCATGGCTCCGATCACCAGCATCAAAACGATGCAGAAAATTGCGCTGCCCTTCACCGTGGAAGCAGAACTGAGATAGAGAATAATAAACAGCAGCACACCCGTGATGATTGAGGAGAGAAACTCGAACTCCAATGTTGGCTTTTTCTTTTCGAGCTTTGCTACCGTCGCTGCGCTGGCAGTCTTTTCGCTTCCAGGGCTCTTTTTGTCTTACCGGCCATATCAAGGTCACCTCGGATTAATCATGTTCTTTAGCTATATGCAGAAATGAATCAGGAACTGCCCCAAAAGGCATCTGTTCATAGCAAATTCAGGATATTCACTGAAAAGAAAAATCGGGGACATGGTCATCAAAGTTTACCTTTACGGCCACCCCAGGAAATTCGATGATATGCAGTGTTTTACCCCAGATAACTTGATTCATTATACTATAAAACCCATATATAGTCAACGGGAACATGGCTTGAGTTTCCGCAGAAAAACCAAGGCAAAAACAATCCACAAAGGATTGTGTGAAAGTCGCCGAAAAAACTGAGAAAAAGAGAAGAATTACCCTTCGAATTGTGGTAGAATAAAGGTACCAAGCAAAACCCTGCCAAACAAAAAGAAAGGTAATTCTCTATGCTGTATTCTACCACAAATGTTTTCAGAATGAAACGGTTCATCACGGCTCTCAAGACCGGAGAGGAAATTCTTTGCGGATATGCTTTTTGGAATGCTGGCGTCCGGAAGCTGTCTGCTTAGCGAGATCGCCCATGTACTTCGAGAGGAAGCCAAGAAGATCAATGTTGTGGATCGGCTCTCCCGGCATCTGGCAGAGGGAACTCCGGAAGAAGCTCTTATAGATTATCTGAAGCTCGTTCGAGGCAGGCTTCCGAAGAATCCGGTTGTGTACATTGATGACAGCGATGTAGTCAAGCCGGAAGGGTATCATTTTGAGGCCTTAGGCCTGGTCCGTGACGGCTCCGCCAGCACCGAAGGGAAAGCCGTATATGAAAAGGGTTATTCTCGTTAGTCCCTTTAATTTACATTGCCTTTCGCCGGGGGCTTTTTACGTCTCAAAAGGCTCCCTCTCTGAGGGAGCTGTCGGCGAAAAAAGACTGAGGGAGCCCACGGAAGCCGGGTGCGCAATGACAGGGTGCGGTGGGATGGATTGCCACACCAATGACGTCGGTCACTGGTTCGCAATGACACAGGAATATTCAAAAAAAAGTAAAAACAATCGCTAGAGGGGCTGGAAATCGGCTTAATTTTGTGATATTATTAACAATATTCGTAATTGTTCCGTCGCTTGTTGTCATCCTGAGCGTAAGCGAAGGATCTTGAAACCGTGAATATCGCCGGGATTCTTCGTCACTTTGTTCCTCAGAATGACAGCGACTGGACAGTTACCAATATGCATTCCATGATCGGTCAACCGCACACCTTACAGGCCATATCAAATTCCAAAGTCCGGAAAGGAGGCGCGACATGATACCACAGACCGGCTTTGACAATTACATCCTCTGGGGCGACGTGGCCGTGATTGCGATCTGCGTTGTGATCCTCATTCTGCTGGCGGCTTCCTATGTCAGCCGGACCTCAAGCCTCAATATTTTCCTCAGTATCGTCGGCTATATTATGATCGCCGCCCTGATCAACATCGTCTATCACGGCCTGCTGACAGAACGCGCAACCGGGCTTTACCTCGCCGTCTATGTGCTGCGGCTCCTCTATGAAACGCTGCTGTTCAATGTGTTCTTCCTGTTCGTGCTGTATGTCACCCAGATCACCGGCATGGCCCGCGAACAGGCCCGGCTCGTCGCCGTCGTCTCCTGTACGCTGTTTTTTGCAAGCGTTGCGGCGGATATCATTCTGACCGTCAAGGGCGTTGGCTTCCGGATCACGGAGGACGGCATGGTCTTGAACGGGATCAACATCTTTATGATCGGCTACGTTCTGTTCACTGTGCTGCTTGTCTCGCTGATGCGGCGGGTGCGGGATCTTCTGTACAAGCGGGTCATGTACGGCTTTTACGGGACCATGGCTGTTTCCCTTCTGGTCCGGTTCGGACAGTTTGTCATGAACCAATCCTCCCTGACCACCATGACCTTTGTGCTGCCGGCCATCGCCATGCTGTATATCATGCATTCCAGCCCCTACAACGTGACCCTGGGTGCCGTGGATGTTCGGGCCATGGAGGATATGGTCCGGACCATGCATCGCCGGGAGCAGGACTTCATCTTCATGAGCCTGCTTCTGCCGAAATACGATGAGGAGGGCCGGGTGCTTCCCGGTGAATATCAGGCGGTGGCCCGTAAATATGCGGCGGACTACTTCCGGAAGGGATTCCTGTTCCAGCTCAGCAACGGCCACGTGGTTCTGATGGCCCCAAAATACTGCAATCCCAACTACGAGGAGCTGATCCAAAGCATCCTCCGCGACTTTGACCGGCAGTATAAACGCTACCGCCAGGCCTTCAAGGTGGTGGTGGGCGAATCCATCGAGGAGATCAGCCGGAAAAACGAATATGCCAGCCTGATCATAAGCGTCGAGCACGACATGCCGGATAACACGGTGCGCAGAGTGCGCCAGAGCGACATCGACCGCTTCAACCGGGAGGGATACATACTCCGGGAGCTGGCGGACATCTATGGCAAACGCGATCTGGAGGATCCCCGGGTGCTGGCCTTCTGTCAGCCGGTATTTAATATTCGGACCGGAAGGTTTGACACGGCCGAGGCCCTCATGCGCCTGAATCTGGAGCAGACGGGGCTCATATTCCCGGATCAGTTCATTTCCCTGGCGGAGGATCACGACTACATCCACGTGCTCACGGAAATCATCCTCCACAAGACCTGCCGGGAGATCCGGAAGCTCACAGACGAGGGCTTCCATATCAGCCGGATCAGCGTGAATGTCTCCGTGCTGGAGCTGAAGGACGAGAGCTTCTGCGATGACATTGAGAAAATCATTGCGCGGAACCAGGTGCCCGGGGAACAGGTGGCCATCGAGCTTACGGAATCCCGCAACGAGGCGGACTTCATGGTCATGAAGCAGAAGATCGACGAGCTGCGCCAGGAGGGAATCCGGTTCTATCTGGACGACTTCGGCACAGGCTATTCCAACATGGAGCGGATCATGGAGCTGCCATTCGACATTATCAAGTTTGACCGCTCCCTGGTCATTGCCAGCGGCGCCAGCGAGCGGTCCGAGCGGATCGTGGAGAATCTGGCCCATCTGTTCCGGGACATGGAGTACTCCGTGCTATATGAGGGCGTGGAGGACGAGGCCGACGAAGCGCGCTGCCGGGAGATGTCCGCCTCCTATCTCCAGGGCTTCAAGTATTCCCGGCCCATTCCCATCGAACAGCTCCGGGATTATGCGTCAAAGGCCGGATAATAACGTACAGATAACGGTTCCGTCGCGGTCATTCCCGCGACGGAACCGTTACAAACACAGAATGAATGCCAAGCCCTGATAAAAGGCGCAAAAGCGCTTTTTATCAGGGCTTGGCATTCTTCCGAATCACTGGAGCCAGTTGGTCTCCACCTCATGCTTTTTGGCCCGGCCCATGAGGGCCTCGATGGCCTCCGGCACGGTCAGGTCTTCGTAGAGGGCCTGATAGGCGGCTTCGGCGATGGGCATTTCCACCCCGGTCTTTGCCGCCAGATCGTGGGCGGAGGCGGCGGCATAGTAGCCCTCCACCACGGCGCCCACCTCGTCCATGGCCTCCCTGGGTCCCTTGCCCTGGCCGATGAGGATGCCGCACCGGTGGTTCCGGGAGTGCATGGAGCAGCAGGTGACGATCAGGTCCCCCACGCCGGAGAGGCCCGCGAAGGTCTCCTTGCTGGCCCCCAGGGCCATGCCCAGCCGGGCGGACTCCGTCAGACCGCGCGTCATCATCAGGGCTTTGGTGTTGTCCCCGCAGCCGGCGCCCTCCAGGACCCCGGCAATCAGGGCGTAGATGTTTTTGAGGGCCGCGCCCAGCTCCACGCCCACAATGTCGTCCCCGGCATAGACCCGGAACACGGGGCTCATAAAGATGCTCTGGACCTGCTCCGCCACAGCCTGGTCCCGGCAGGCCACCACGCAGCCCGTGGGAATGCCCCGGGCCACCTCCTCGGCATGGGTGGGACCGGAGAGCACCGCCACGGCGTGGCCCGTCACGTCCTCCAGGATCTCACTCATGCGCTTGGCCGTCTCCCGCTCGATGCCCTTGGTCACGGAGACCAGGATGGTCTCGGGCCGCAGATGGGGTTTCAGCTTCTCCGCCGTCTGCCGTACCGCAAAGGAGGGCACGGCGGAGACCACCAGCGCCGCGTCCTCCGCGGCGGCCATATCCGTGGTCATGGCAATGTCCTCGGGGATGGTCACACCCTTCAGCAGAGCGTTTTCATGGTGCTCTCTGATATAGTTGATCTCGCTCTGGGCAAAGGACCAGAGGGTCACATCATTGCCGTTTTTCCGCAGCAGAAGGGCCAGTGCCGTGCCCCAGCCTCCGCTTCCGATCACTGTGATTTTCATGTTCGATCACCCTTTTTTATGAAATGAGAACTTGCTCTCCGTGCCGTGTAACAGTCTGCCGATATTGCTCCGATGCTGGAACACGATGAGGCCGCCGATGGTCAGGGCGCAGATCAGGCTTGGCACGTCCCGGAACACGATCCAGGTCATGATCGGGAACAGGATGCCTGTGGACACAGAGCCCAGGGACACATACCGGGTCAGGGCGGCCAGGATCAGGAAGGAGCCCCAGACCACCAGGGCCACCCGCCAGTCGATCATTATAGCGATGACGCCGCCGGACAGGATGCCCTTGCCGCCCTTGAAGCCGAACACCACCGGGAACATGTGTCCCAGCTCGCAGCACAATCCGGCAATATACTTTGCCCGGACGGCCGTGGCCCAGTCCAGTCCCGCATGACGCAGGAGCGACGCCCCCAGCATACCCAGGAGCAGGGCGAACACCGCCTTCAACACGTCCGCCAGAATCACCACGAAGGTGAGCCCGCCGCCGAAGGTCCGGTAGAAATTGGTCAGGCCGGCGTTGCCGCTGCCGTGGCCCCGGATGTCGTCCCGGAGGATGAACTTGGAGACCAGAATGGCCCCGTTGGAGTTGCCGAGAACATAGGGAACCACCGTCATCAGCAGGATCCCCAGGATCACCGTCATACCTTGTCACCGTCCTCTCCCCGCTGCCGGATGATCAGCTTGATAGGCGTACCTTCAAAGCCGAAGGTCCCCCGGAGCTGATTCTCCAGATACCGCTGATAGGAAAAGTGAAACAGCTTGGCGCTGTTGCAGAACAGGACGAACGTAGGAGGCTTCACCCCGGACTGGGTGATATAGAACACCTTGAGCCGCCGGCCCTTGTCCGTGGGAGGCTGGACCCGGACCGTGGCGTCGGCCAGCATGCTGTTGAGGGTGCCTGTGGAGATCCGCATGGCGTTGTTGGCGGCCACGGCGTTCACGGTCTCGAAAATCTTGTCCACCCGGAGCCCCGTCAGGGCCGAGACAAACAGCACCGGGGCGTAGGTCATATAGGCCAGGGCCTCCCGGACGGACTTCTCGTACTTGTCCATGGTTTTGGAGTCCTTCTCCACCGCGTCCCACTTGTTGACCAGGATCACCGCGGCCTTTCCGGCCTCATGGACCAGACCGGCGATTTTCGTGTCCTGCTCCGTGACGCCCTCGTTGGCGTCCACCATAATGAGGCACACGTCCGCCCGGGAGATGGCGTCCACCGAGCGCATGTTGGAGAACTTCTCCACGCTGTCGTCCACTCTGGCCTTCTTCCGCATGCCGGCGGTGTCGATGAACACGTATTTCCCGTATTCATTTTCGAAGTAGCTGTCGATGGCGTCCCGGGTGGTACCGGCCACGTTGGAGACAATGACACGCTCCTCCCCCAGGATGTGATTCAAGAGGCTGGACTTGCCCACATTGGGCTTGCCCACGATGGCGACCTTGATCACGTCCTCCTCCTCGTCCTCCTCCGAGGGAGGGGGGAACTGCTCCACACACAGGTCCAGCAGATCGCCGGTACCATGGCCGTGGAAGGCGCTGACGGGCACCGGATCGCCCAGGCCCAGGGAGTAGAACTCGAAGACCTCCGGGTCTGTGGGCCCGGTCCGGTCGCATTTGTTCACCGCCAGGATCACGGGCTTTTTGCTTTTTTGGAGCATGGTGGCGATTTCGTCGTCGGCGGCGGTGGGTCCGGTCTTCACATCGCAGACCATGACGATCACGTCCGCCGTCTCGATGGCGATCTCCGCCTGCCGGCGCATGAACCGAAGCATCTCACTGTTGGTCCTGGGCTCGATGCCGCCCGTGTCCACCAGCTCGAACTCCCGGCCGTTCCAATCGCAGTCCCCGTAGATCCTGTCCCGGGTGACGCCGGGGGTATCCTCCACGATGGCGGTACGGCGACCGGTGAGTTTATTAAACAGCATGGACTTGCCCACATTGGGCCGTCCCACAATGGCAACCAAGGGCTTTGCCACGTCGCCACCTCCTGTCTCTTCTGTCGTCTGTTTCCTGCGCCCTCAAAAAGGCGCTTATTGTTATTATTGCATCTTTTCCCGGATAAATCAAGGAACAAAAAAACTTGAGTTTCCACAGAAAAACCAAGGCAAAAACAATCCACAAAGGATTGTGTGAAAGTCGCCGAAAAAACTGAGAAAAAGAGAAGAATTACCCTTCGATTTGTGGTAGAATAAAGGTACCAAGCAAAACCCTTGCTGTATTCTACCACAAATGTTTTCAGAATGAAACGGGAAATCCTCAATTATTCGGAGAATATTTCATCACGGCTCTCAAGACCGGAGAGGAAATACTTTGCGGATATGCTTTTTGGTATGCTGGCGTCCGGAAGCTGTCTGCTTAGCGAGATAGCCCACGCACTCCGTGAGGACGCCAAGAAGGTCAATGTTGTGGATCGGCTCCCCCGGTGCACCCAAGAGTCATTGTAGTCCTGTAAGTTCCGGTATAGGTAATCCGTCTAATTCTTTTCCTCACATCATAGGTTGTCAGTTCAAATCTCCATATTTCGTTCATTAGTTGTAAAAAATGGTTTCTATTCAGAAACTATATTTTAGAAGGGGGCTTCCCTTATGAGGCAGTCAAAAATCGAACCCGCCCAGTTTTCAGTGACAGTACCCACTGTCCTTCCCGTGAATATCAATGCTGCAGGCGTTATAACAACCGCCTCTGATGCCCAAATCGTAAATAACAGTGGAGCACCTGTTGTATGGATCGGAAATCACAGCTCCATGGCGGCCTTATAGCCGGAATAGGTGGCGGGCTGGATATTCCCCACCTTCACGCTGTCGCCGATCTTTTTGAAGATGGGAGCGCAGTCCGCAAAGGCGCCGGGATCCCTGGGCTTCCTTCCGCCGGAGACCACCACGCTGTCGCAGGCCAAGACCCTCGTCTCATAGACGGGAGCCGGCGGCTCCGCCATGGGGCCGGGTCCAAAGGGACCGCCGGGACCACCCGGACCACCCGGACCGCCGGGACCACCCGGACCGCCGGGACCACCCGGACCGCCCGGACCGTCGGGACCACCAGGGCCGCCGGGGGCGTCGTGGGGCATGCCGTACTTGCAGTCCTCGCCCTCCAGGGGCCGCATGCCGGGGACGAAGCCCGGGACGGCGTTGGTCTGGACCTTCAGGGTCACGGCCCTGGGCTCGATCTTCTCCGTGGCGGCAAAGTCCACATAGTGGAAGTTGGGCAGGCTCTCCAGGCTCTCCCGCTCCACCCGCTCGGTATGCATATCGGTGGACAGCTTGATTTGGCTCCTGGTCACCAGAGTGACGTCGTGGCCTGCCCGGCCCAGATACAGGCTCACATCCCTGCCCGTGTCCGCGCCGCCGATGACCACGACCTTGCGGCCCAGCTCGCTTTCCCGGCCGAAGACCTCCTCCGCCAGACAGGCGTTTTCCGCGCCCTCCACGGGAGGCCGGACAGGCTCGGAGCCCGCAGCCCAGATCACGGCGCCGTAGCCTTCCGCCTGAAGCTGCTCCGGGGTGACCTCCGCGCCGGTCCGGATTTTAACGTCCGTTTTACGGAGCTCCCGGGTCAAATATTCGATATACTCCCCAAGAGGCCATTTATAATCCGGCACTGCGGCCGCGGCAAGCTGGCCGCCAAGATGATCGGCTTTTTCGTAGAGCGTCACGTCATGGCCCCGCCTGACTGCCGTCAGCGCCGCCATCATGCCGCCGGGACCTGCGCCGATGACCGCCACCTTTTTCGGCGTGGTGGTTTCGGGGAACAGGCCCTGGATCCGGCCCTGCCTGGGGTTCACAGCGCAGGTGTGGAGCCCGTGGCAGCCGTTGCAGAGGATGCAGGGCACGATCTCGGCGTAGGGCGCGCCCGCCTGAAGCTTTTCGTAGTAGTGCTCGTCCGCCAGGAACTGACGGGCCATGGAGAACAGGTCCGATTTGCCCTGCTCCAGCAGCTCCTCCATGACCTCCGGATTGCCGTAGCCGCCCACGGGAGAGCAGAGGATCTTCATGTTCCGGGCCTTGAAGGCGCCGGCATACTCGATGGTGGCAGGCCGCCGGTCCGAGGTCAGGTTCAGGCCGCTGACATGGGTGGCGGAGCCGTCCACGCCCCGGATCTCCACGATGTCCAGGACGCCCTCCAGGGCCTGACAGAAGTCGAGGAAATCCTCCAGGGTGTAGCCGGGAGCCTCCTCCACGCCGGAGATCTGGGCCTCAATGATGAAGTCCTCGCCGCAGACCTCCTTGATCTTCCCGAAGAGCCGTTTGGCCAGGGTGGCCCGCTCCGCCATGGTCTTGCCGCCATATTCGTCCGTCCGCTGGTTCAGCAGGGGGGACATGGAGCAGGCCAGAATGGAGGACCGGTAGCTCATGTAGAAGGAGGCCATGTCGAAGCCCAGGTCCTTTGCCTCCTTACAGCGGAACACGAATTCGTCCATGAGCTTTTCCAGCCGCTCCACGGAGATGCCGGGCTTGTTCCGGAAGGTGGCGGAGTTGTAGTCGCCCTTCTTTGGAATCTCGTCCCAGTTGGGGGTGTCGGAGATGTTCACGTCGTTGGGCTCAATGTCCATCATGGAGGCGGACGCCAGGGTGCCCTCGGCGTGGACAGCCTCGGTCAGACGGCGGAAGCCCTCCCGGACCTCCGGGTCCCGCATGTCCCAGGCGGTGCCGGCCATGGCGCCGAAGGGATCGAAGCCCTCGGTGAGGTTCCGCTCCGGATGGTTGCCCATGGCCACCACCACCGTGGCCGCGCCGTTTTTGGCCAGGCCCGTGTAGAACTCGATGGCCTGATCCATGGTGAAGTTCTGGAGTGCGCACTTGGAGCTGAGCATCCGGTTTTTCAGGGTCTTTCCCCGGATCTCCAGGGGCGACAAAAGCAGCTTATAGTTGTTTGACATCTGGTTTCCTCCTTGTTCCGTCGAAATACGGTCCCATTATAGCATGTCGAAGGGACGCCGTCCCGCAGTTTCCTGTTTTTGATACCCCAATGGTTAAAAAGTGAAAACGTAAAAACGCCTTGCGGACGGCGGGCGGCGGGGTTATACTGGAGAGGAAGAAACGATAAAGGAGGAGAGCTTGTGCGCTTTACAAAGGAAACCATCTCCTTCCTGTCCGCGGACAGGAAGACCAGGGTGGCGGCCTATCTCTACACGCCGCTCACCGCTCCCAAGGCGATTTTCCAGATCAGCCACGGCATGTGCGAGTACATCGGCCGCTATGAACACATGATCGACGTGCTCTGCGCCGACGGTTACGCCGTCTGCGGCAACGACCATCTGGGCCACGGCGACACGGGAGACCCCAAGGACTGGGGCTTCTTTGCGGAGAAAGACGGCTACGATGACGTTTTGCAGGACCTTCATACCATGAACAGCCTTGCCCGGGGAAAATGGCCGGGATTGCCCCTGGTGTTCTACGGCCACAGCATGGGCAGCTTTTACGCACGGTGGTACGCGGAGAAGTATCCCGAGACCATTGACGCCCTGGTGATCTCCGGCACCGGCGGACCGGGACCTCTGCCCAAGGCTGGCAAGGCCATGGCCTCCGGGCTCTGCCGTATATTCGGGCCCCGGCATGTGTCGGAGCTCATGCTCAAGGCCTCCACGGGCTCCTATGCCAAGGGCGCGGAGGAGGGCGCCTCTCCCTCGGTGTGGCTCAGCCGGGACCCGGCGGTCTGGGCAAAATATGATGCGGACCCCAAGTGCCGGTTCAAGTTCACCGTCTCCGCCTATCGGGATATGCTGACGGCTCACGTCCACGTGAACAGCAAAGCCTGGGCGGAGGCGTTCCCCAAGGATATGCCAACGTATTTTCTCTCGGGAGACGCGGACCCGGTGGGGGAAAACGGCAAGGGCGTCACCGCCGCCTGTCAGCTTTTGAAGGACGCCGGCGTGAAGGACGTGACATTGAAGCTCTACAAGGATGCCCGGCATGAGCTTCACAACGAGACCAACAAGGAGGAGGTTTTCGCGGACCTCCTGGCGTGGTGCGACAGCCGGATCGGCGCGGAACAGGCATGAGGCCCGATTCTGCGGAGACCGGCCGCTGGGCAGCCTGCCTGGGACCGGTCTGGGAGGACTGGAATCCGTTGTGGGAGAAGGTGGAACGGGCCTATGAGGCCTCCACGGTGTATCCGCCTCGGGAGGAGCTGTTTGCCGCCCTCCGGCTGACGCCTCCGGAATCGGTCCGGGCGGTGATCCTGGGCCAGGACCCCTATCACGGACCGGGCCAGGCCCACGGGCTGAGCTTTTCCGTCCGGCCCAGGGTGCCTCTGCCAAAGTCCCTCCACAACATCTACCGGGAGCTGGAGGCGGATGTGGGGGCGGTTCCCGGGGACGGCTGCCTGGCGCCCTGGGGGGCCCAGGGCGTGCTGCTGCTCAACGCCGTTTTGACCGTGGAGGCGGGAAAGGCCGGGAGCCACAGAGCCTTTGGCTGGGAGGCCTTCACCGACTCGGTGATCGCCGCCACCAACGATCTGCCTCAGCCCGTTGCCTTTGTCCTCTGGGGGAACTGGGCAATAAAAAAGCAGGCGCTGATTAAATCTGACGCCCCGCGGCTGATTCTGACCGCGCCCCATCCCAGTCCGCTTTCGGCCTACCGGGGCTTCTTCGGCAGCCGGCCCTTCTCGAGAATCAACGAATTCCTCACAGAACATGGGGAAACGCCCATCCGGTGGGCATAAAACGGCGGGACGCGATGCATGGTCGCGTCCCGCCGGGTCTGTCTCATGTTATTCCTTGTTCAGGGCGTTGGTCTTTTCCACCACCTGGGTGATGAAGGTGGCCAGCAGGTCCGCCGCCTCCTCGGGGGTCAGGTGGCTGACGTTCAGGACGATGTCGTAGTTGGACAGGTCGCTCCATTTCCGGTCGGTGTAATAGTTGTAATAAGTGGCTCTGGCCTTGTCCAGCCGCTTGATCCTGGCTTCGGCCTCCCGGGCGTTCAGCCGGTCCCGCTCCATGACCGTCTCCAGACGGCTCTCCACGGTGGAATGTAGGAACACGTTGATGGTTTCCTTGTAGCCGTCCAGCACGTAGTCCGCGCAGCGCCCCACGAACAGGGCCGGACCCTGGTCGGCGATGGTGCGGATGACGCTGGACTGGATGTTGAAGAGCTGATCGTTCAGGGGCATGCCGTACATGCTCCGGTTGGACCGGTTGGACAGGGCATATCCCAGGGAGGTGGTGGCGGTCTCCTCCGCCTTGTCAAAGGCCCGCTCGTCGATCCGGCTCTCCTGGGAGGCGATGGCGATCAGATCCTTGTCGTAGAAGGGGATGTTCAGCTTTTCCGCCAGCTTCTCCGCGATCAGATGACCGTTGGTGCCGTACTGGCGGCTCAGGGTGATCATTGGCATCTTGGACATAACACCGCTTCCTTTCAAATGCGCCCGGCGGGCGCGTCGATAAGGCCTTTTCCCGCCTTGATTATACCGCTCCGGAAAGGGACTGTCAATACGTCCCTTTTTTCAGCCGCCCCATTGACATTTGTTTCTCCCCTCGCTATAATGGCAGATACAACATGGAAAAGGCATTGATGGAACCAGTACCCTTTGGGCCGATTGCAGAGAGAGGGACATTTTTGTTTGCTGCAAGTCCCTTATGAGGCGTTTGGGGGAACACCATTCCGGAGCCGCCGCGGGTCAAAAACGCGGACGTCCCTCCACGTTACGGAGTCAATGAGTGAAACCATAAGGTGGAACCGTGCGTGATCTGCACCCTTATGAGCTGCCCAAAGCGGCTCGTAGGGGCTTTTGTTTTTCGGGGACGATCAAAATGTGAAGAACTTTGAAGGAGTGGAATCATATGAAAGCGATCTACAACGACGGCCATGTGGCGGAGCTGCCCCAGGAGGAGGAGCTGCACGTCATCCGGCACACCGCCGCCCACATCATGGCCCAGGCCATCCTGCGGCTCCATCCCCAGGCGAAATTCGCCTACGGCCCCGCCACGGAGCGCGGCTTCTACTACGACGTGGACCTGGGGGAGGAGAAGCTCTCCGACGAGGATCTGAATGCCATCGAGGCGGAGATGAAGAAGATCTGCAAGGAGAATCTTCCCATCCGCACCTACGAGCTTCCCCGGCAGGAGGCCATCGCCCTCATGGAGAGCCGCGGCGAAATCTACAAGGTGGAGCACATCGGGGATCTGGCCCCGGACGCCCGGATCACCTTCTATCAGCAGGGGGACTATATCGACATGTGCGTGGGACCCCACCTGACCTACACCAAGGCGCTCAAGGCCTTCAAGGTCACCCAGCAGTCCGGCGCCTACTGGAAGAACGACAAGGACAACAAGATGCTCACCCGGATCAACGGCGTGGCCTTCCACAACAATGAAGAGCTGGCCGTCTGGGAGAAGGAGCAGGCCGAGGCCCGGGAGCGGGACCATCGGAAGATCGGCAAGGAGATGCAGCTCTTCATGTCCGACGATCTGGTGGGCCGGGGCATGCCTATGTTCCTGCCCAAGGGCTATGCGCTCTGGCAGGAGCTGGAGAACTATATCAAGGCCAAGGAGCGCCGTCTGGGCTATCAGCATGTGCTGACGCCCTGCGTGGGCACCGTGGATCTTTACAAGACCTCCGGCCACTGGGATCACTACAAGGACAACATGTTCCCCGCCATGGAGATCGACGGCGAGGAATACGTGCTGCGCCCCATGAACTGCCCCCACCACATGCGGATCTATGCCAACCGGCCCCGTTCCTATCGGGCCCTGCCCATCCGCATCGGTGAAATCGCCCACGATTTCCGCTATGAGGCCTCCGGCACCCTGAAGGGCATCGAGCGCGTTCGCCATTTCTGCCAGAACGACGCCCATCTGTTCGTGACCCCGGACCAGATCAAGGACGAGGTCTCCGCCGTCTGCGACCTGATTTTCGACGTGTACAGGGACTTCGGCATCACCGATTACCGCTGCGTCCTGTCCCTGCGGGATCCTGCGGACAAGAAGAAATACCACGACGACGACGAGATGTGGGATACTGCCGAGGCCGCCCTGCGGGCCGTGCTGACGGAGCTTGGCATTGAGTTCACCGAGGAGATCGGCGAGGCCGCCTTCTACGGCCCCAAGCTGGATGTGAACGTGCGGCCTGCCGTGGGCGCGGAGATCACCCTCTCCACCTGCCAGCTGGACTTCTGCCTGCCCGCCAAGTTTTCCCTGACCTACACCGACGCCGACGGCGCGGAGAAGTGCCCCGTGGTCATCCACCGGGCCATTCTGGGTACGCTGGACCGGTTTATGGCCTATATCATTGAGGAGACCAAGGGCAAGTTCCCCGTGTGGCTGGCCCCGGTTCAGGTCAAGGTCCTGCCTGTCAGCGAAAAGAGCATGGACTACGCCAGAAGCTGCTTTGAGGCCCTGGAGGACGCCGGTATCCGGGCGGAGCTGGACGAGCGCGGCGAGAAGATCGGCTACAAGATCCGGGAGGCTCAGCAGGTGGAGCGGGTGCCCTACATGCTGGTCATCGGCCAGAACGAGGTGGAGGCCGGAAACGTGACCTTCCGGAATCGGGACACCGGCGAGAGCACCACCCTGTCCCTGGAGGACTTTATCGCCAAGGTCCGGCAGGAGACCAGGGACCGGACCCTGTAATCAGAAACGCAAAACGGGGCTGTCTCCCTGAGAGACAGCCCCGAAGTTCATGTATTACCGATTCTGCATGGTCATGGCGTAGGCCGCGATCATCTCCGCAATGGCGTCGGCGTCCAAGGTGGAGGTGTCGATGCTCAGCATAGAGCTGCCCACGTCGCCCCACTTCTTGTGGGTGAAGAAGTTGTAGTACTCCGATCTGGCCCGGTCCTGCTTCTTGATGGTCTTCTCCGCCAGGGCCCGGCTGTCGATGCCGTTCTCCGCCATGACCCGGCTGATCCGGTAGTCCATGGGGGCGTGGAAGAAGATGGACAGGAGATTCTTCTTCTCCCGGAGCACATAGTCGGCGCAGCGGCCCACGATGATGCAGTTGTCGGCCTGGGCCACCTTCCGGATCACGTTGAACTGGGCAAAGGCCAGCTGCTGGTTCAGGGGCAGATTGTCGCCCGTGGCCGCGCCGGTCATGTACAGGCTGTAGATCAGGCTGCCGCTGGGCTTCTCGTCATAGTGCTGCATGGCCGAGACGGAAAAGCCGCTGTCCTCCGCCGCCATGGTCAGGATCTCCTTGTCGTAAAAGGCGTATCCCAGACGTGCGGCGAGCTTTTCGCCGATCTCCCGGCCTCCGGAACCGAACTGCCTTCCAATCGTAATTATCATAGGAACACCGCCTTTCAGAAATGAAGGGTCTAAACCTTCTGCTCCCTCAGCATACCACGTTTTGCCGGAAAAAACAAGTGGAAATTCGGCGCCCATTGGGCAGAATCCACAAAGACGGCCGCTGTTTTCTCCGGCGTTGCCCTCCGGACCGGGATTCCGATTTACTTTTCCCCGCAAACATGGTATCATAACGGGAACGGATCCACAGAAAGGGGTTTTTGATCATGGAGATCACGGATCTGACCCGGCGCGACCAGCCGGAATCACGGGACAAGCTGGAGAAATCGCTCTCCGGATATTCCTTTTACGCCTATCTCTCCCGGATGCGGTACATCTCCCGGTGGGGCCTCATGCGGAATTCCTGCCCGGAGAACATCCAGGAGCACAGCCATCAGACGGCGGTACTGGCCCACGCCCTGGCCCTGATCGCCAGGAACGTTTTCGGGAACAAGACCGTCTCCCCGGAAACCTGCGCCACGGCCGCATTGTTCCACGACGCGGGAGAGATCATCACCGGCGACATGCCCACGCCCATCAAATATTACTCTCCGGAGATCCGGGACGCCTACAAGCAGGTGGAGGCCGTGGCGGCGGAAAAGCTGCTGGCCATGCTGCCCGAGGAACTTCGGGAGGACTATCAGCCCCTCCTGGAGGAGGCGGACCCGGAGGTGGTCCGGTTTGTGAAGGCCGCCGACAAGCTCTCGGCCCACATCAAGTGCCTGGAGGAGCTGAAAGCCTCCAACCACGAATTCATCCTGGCCGCCCGGCAGACCCGGCAGGCCCTGGACGACATGGACATGCCGGAGGTGCAGTATTTTATCGAGAACTTCCTGGACAGCTTCACGCTGACCCTGGACGAACTGAAATAGAAGGGGGCAACCGTTATGAAAGCAATCGTTACCGTCACCGGCAAGGACACCGTGGGGATCATCGCAGGGGTGTGCACAGAGCTGGCCGGGCTGGAGGTCAACATTCTGGACATCAGCCAGACCGTTATGGACGGGTTTTTCGTCATGAACATGCTGGTGGACCTGTCCACCTCCTCGAAGAGCTATGAGCTGGTCCGGGACGCCCTGGATCAGCGGGGCCTTTCCATGGGCCTGACCATCCGCATCCAGCGGGAGGACATCTTCGACGCCATGCACAAGATTTAAGGCGGTGGAGTAATGCAGACGCTGGACATGATCGACCACCAGCATCTGGACATACGAACCATCACCATGGGCATCTCCCTCCGGGACTGCTGCGGCCAGGACCCCAAGGAGACCGCCCGGAGGATCTACGACAAGATCACCCGCTGCGCCCAGCAGCTCGTGCCCACGGGAGAAGCCATCGAGCGGGAGCTGGGTATCCCCATCGTCAACAAGCGGATCTCCGTGACCCCCATCTCCATGGTGGCCGAGAGCTGCGATACCGAGGACTATGTGCCCTTCGCCGTGGCCATGGACAAGGCCGCCGCCGCCTGCGGCGTGAACCTGATCGGCGGCTTCTCCGCCCTGGTCCACAAGGGCATGACCCTGGGGGACCGGCGGCTGATCCGGTCCATCCCTGCGGCCCTGGCGGAGACGGGGAATGTCTGCTCCTCCGTGAACGTGGCCACCACCCGGGCGGGCATCAATATGGACGCCGTGGCCCTGATGGGCCGGGTCATCCGGGAAACCGCGGAGAAATCCCCCGAGGGCGAAGGCCGGAGCTGCATGAAGCTGGTGGTTTTCGCCAATGCGGTGGAGGACAACCCCTTTATGGCCGGCGCCTTCCACGGGGTAGGCGAACCGGAGTGCGAGATCAATGTGGGCGTCTCCGGCCCCGGCGTGGTGTATCATGCCCTCCAGAGCGTCAAGGGAGAGCCCTTCGACGTGGTGGCGGAGACCATCAAGAAAACTGCCTTCCGGGTGACCCGCATGGGCCAGCTTGTGGCCCAGGAGGCCGCCCGGCGGCTGGGCGTTCCCTACGGCATCGTGGACCTGAGCCTGGCCCCCACCCCCGCCAAGGGGGATTCCGTTGCCAGGATCCTGGAGGAGATCGGCCTGGAAGTCTGCGGCACCCACGGCACCACAGCGGCCCTGGCCATGCTCAACGACGCGGTGAAAAAGGGCGGCGTTATGGCGTCGGGCCACGTGGGCGGCCTGTCCGGGGCCTTTATCCCTGTGTCCGAGGACGAGGGTATGATCGCCGCGGCGAAGCTGGGGACCCTGACCCTGGACAAGCTGGAGGCCATGACCTGCGTCTGCTCCGTGGGCCTGGACATGATCGCCATTCCCGGGGACACCCCCGCCGAGACCATCGCCGCCATCATCGCCGACGAGGCGGCCATCGGCGTGGTGAACAACAAGACCACCGCCGTCCGGGTGATCCCGGCCATCGGCATGGACGTGGGGGACGAGCTGGAATTCGGCGGTCTCTTCGGCTCCGCGCCGGTGATGCCCGTCCATCGGGAGAGCTCCGAAAAGTTCATCGCCCGGGGCGGACGGATCCCCGCGCCCCTGCACAGCCTCAAGAACTGAGCCAATCTTATGTAGAGAGGAATCAACATCGTGGAATTACCGGATCGGGTGCGATATGTGCTCAGCCGGCTGGAAACAGCCGGTTTCTCCGCCTATGCCGTGGGCGGCTGCGTCCGGGATTCCCTGCTGGGCCTGGTTCCGAAGGACTGGGATATGTGCACCTCCGCCCTGCCAGCCGAAACAGAGGCCGTTTTTTCCGGCCTTCCGGTGCTGGAGACCGGCCTGAAGCACGGCACGGTGACGGTGCTCCTGGACCGGGAGCCCTTCGAGATCACCACCTTCCGCCGGGACGGGGACTATTCCGACCACCGGACCCCGGACCGGGTGGAATTCGTCGAAGACCTGACCGAGGACCTGGCCCGCCGGGATTTCACCGTGGGCGCCATGGCGGTCGGACTGGACGGGGTGATCCGGGACCCCTTCGGAGGCCGGGAGGACCTGGAGCATAAGGTCCTGCGCTGCGTGGGCGACCCGGACCGGCGCTTTCAGGAGGACGCCCTGCGGATCCTCCGGGGCATGCGGTTCGCGTCTCAGCTTCGCTTCACCGTGGAGTCCGCCACCGCGGCGGCCATGGTCCGGAACCGGGATTTGCTGACCGCTGTGAGTCCGGAGCGGATTTACAAGGAGCTGTGCGGCCTTTTGACAGGTCCCGGCTGCGCCTCCGTTTTGGAGACCTTCGGGGAGGTGCTGCGTGCGGTCCTGCCGGAGATCGGCCCCTCCATGGGCTTTTCCCAGCACAGCCCCTATCACGACAAGGACGTCTGGGGCCATACGGTGGAGGCCGTGGGCTATTCCGGCGAGGACCTTTGGGTCCGCTGGGCTTTGCTGCTCCACGATCTGGGAAAGCCCGAAACCTTCACCCTGGATGAAAACGGCGTGGGCCACTTCAAGGGCCATCCCGCAAGGAGCGAAGCCATCGCCCGGGAAATTTTCGCCCGGCTCCACGGGGACAGCGCCACCCGGGACGCCGTATGCCAGCTGGTGCGGGATCACGACGCCTACGCCCCCATCAACCGGAAAAACGTCCGCCGGTGGCTGGCGCGGTATGGCCGGGACCAGTTCTTCCGGCTGATGGAGGTCATGCGCGCCGACGCCGCGGCCCACGTGGACACCCCCAATTCCCGGATTCGCCGGGAGGCCATCGGGACCGTCACGGACATGGCCAGGGAGCTCCTGACGGAGGCCCCGTGTCTGACCATCCAGGATCTGGCGGTAAACGGACGGGATGTGCTGGCCCTGGGCGTTCCCGCAGGTCCCAGGGTGGGCGAGCTGCTGAACCTGCTGTTCGAGGACGTGCTGGAGGAGCGGTGCCCCAATGACCGGGAGGTCCTGCTGGACCGTCTCGCGCAATACCGGAAGGAGGATACGCCTTGGTCATCGACCTGATCCTGGTGCTCATTATCATCACCTGCATTCTGTCCGGCTACCGGAAGGGGCTGCTCATGGGCCTCATGAGCCTGCTGATCCTGGTGCTCTGCTGTCTGGGGGCCACGGCCGCCCGGAACGCCCTGACCCCCAGGACCGTCACCTACCTGGAGCCGAAGCTGACGGAAATGCTCCTGCCCAGCGTGGAGGAGGAGCTGGACCGCTACACCGATTCCATGATGGACAGCGCCGGCGAGGTGGGCTTCAGCGTAGGCGGCCAGGACATGACCGTGTCCGACCTTATGGAGTTTTTGAAGCGCTTCGGTCTGGACGTGGAGGAGATCATTGACCAGAAGTCCGGCGAGGCCATGGAGCCCGTGGCCCTGGCCGTTGCCACCGCCGCGGCCCGGATCCTGGCGGAGAAATTCGCCGGCGCCCTGATCTTCTTTGCCGCGTTTCTGGTGCTGTATCTGGCGCTGCGGAGCGTGGCTCTGGCCCTGAACGTGGTGGACCGGCTGCCCGTGGTCCACACCCTCAACCGTCTGGGCGGCGCCGTGCTGGGGCTTGCGGGAAGCTGCCTTGTGATGATGGTGGCGGCGGCAGTGGTGAAGGAAATGAACCTGCTGCCCGGGACCCTGGGGCCTCTTTCCGCCCTGATCGTGGAGGCCTCCGGAAAGCTGTTGGGATAAGGGAAACAAAGATATTACAAAATTGTTACACGGAATTTTATAGAAACTTCATACAATCGCCGTTGTTCCCGTAACATCTGCCCTGTATGATAAGAGCGTAACAATTCTTTTTCATTTCTCCTTCTTCCTGATAAGGCGCGCGGATGGGCTGGTCCCCTGTCCGTGCGTCTTTCGTCGTTCGCTATAGAAAGAAGATGACCCTTTGCGATACCCCTGTACCATGTTCACCCGCCGGGAGCTGGGCCGGCTGCTGCTGCCTCTGGTGGCGGAGCTGATCCTCACGGCCCTCATGGGCACGGCGGACACCATGATGGTGGCCCGGGTGGGAGACGCCGCCGTGTCGGCGGTAAGCCTGGTGGACTCCCTGAACAATCTCATGCTCATGGTCTTCACCGCCACGGCCACCGGCGGCACCATTGTCTGCGCCCAGTTCCTGGGGGCCGGCGACGCTGACGGCGCAAATAAAGCCGCCCGGCAGGTGCTCCTGTCCGTGGCGGCCATCTCCCTGGTCTGCTGCGCCGTCTGCGTTCTGTTCCGGCGGCCCCTGCTGGGGAAGATCTTCGGGTCCGTGGCCCCGGATGTCATGTCCGCCGCCGCCGTCTACCTGCTGGTGACGGCCCTGTCCTATCCCTTTATCGCCGTCTACAGCGCCAGCGCCGCCCTCTACCGGGCGGCGGGAAATTCCGGCACGCCTCTGGCCGTCTCCGCCGCGGGCAATCTGCTGAACATCGCCGGAAACGCCCTGTTCCTCTTTGTGTTCCGCTGGGGCGTCTTCGGGGCGGCTCTCAGCACAGCCCTGTCCCGGGTGGTCCAGTGCGGGGCCATTCTGATCCTCCACCGCCGACCCGGCCAGACCATCGTCCTGGACAGATACGGCTCCATCCGCCCCGATTGGAAGCTGATCCGCGCCATTCTGCGGGTGGGCGTCCCCACAGGCGTGGAGAACGGCATGTTTCAGCTGGGAAAGCTCATGGTCCAGAGCACCGTGGCCCTGCTGCCCACGGCGGAGATCGCCGCCCAGGCGGTGATCAATACTCTGGAGTACTTCACCTCTATGCCCTCCATGGCCATCGGTCTGGGCCTGGTGACGGTGGCGGGACGGTGCATAGGCGCCGGGAAGCCCCTGGAGGCCAGGGCCTACACACTCCGGCTCACGGTGCTCTCCGAGGTGCTGGTGACCGTTACCGGCCTCGTGATCCTGCTGGCCACGGGACCTGTCTGCCGCCTCTCCGGCCTGTCGGACTACAGCGCCGGGATCGTCACAAGCATGATGCTGCTGATCACGGTGGTAAAGCCCTTCGTCTGGCCCCTGGCCTTTACGCTGCCCAACGGCATGCGGGCGGCGGGGGACGTGCGGTTTTCCATGCTGGTGTCCGCCGGGAGCATGTGGGTGTTCCGGGTGGCGCTGTGCATGCTGCTGATCCGGGTACTGGGCTTCGGAGTCCTGGGGGTCTGGATCGCCATGTTCGTGGACTGGCTGGACCGGGACGTCTGGTATACGGTCCGGTTCCTCCGGGGGAAATGGATGGAGCAGCACGTCATTTAACCTTCCGGGACTGCTCCGCTGAATAGAGAAAAGGGGCTGTGAAGATCGGGAGAGTTGAATCCTCCTTTTCTTCACAGCCCCAAAATATCTCAATTAATATGTGTCACAGGCTGACCACCGCCGCGCAGCTGTAGAGGGCGGCAAACAGGGCCAGGGCGATGAGCAGATAAACCACGTGGTTCTGGGGCGGCTCCTCCTCCGGAATGGTCATCTCCCGCAGCTTGGAGGGCCGGAGCAGGAAGGCCCCTAAAACGAAATAATAGAGACTTGCGGCCAGATTCGCCAGACTGTATTGGCCCAGGGCGTCCGTCAAGGTCTCCGCCCCGAAAACGCCGCTGGCTAAGAGGGCCGAAAAATCCATAAAGGCGTGGAGCAGGGCCACGGTCCAGAGGCTCCCCGACCGGAGATAGACGGCGGAGAGGAAAATTCCCATACAGATCGCTGCGGCCGCCTGGATCAGAGCGCTGGAGAAGTCGACCACAAGGGCGTTCGGCAGATGGAATAATCCGAAAAGCACGCCGGATACCAGCATACTGAACCAGACGCCCAGGGAGGTCCTTCGGTATTTCACAAAGATCATCCGGGTGATCATACCCCGGAACAACAGCTCCTCGGCGAAGCCGGCGGCAAGCATACAGAGGATAAAGATCAGGATTTTCGGGGGAGAAGCCAGGCGCCCGGAGAGATTCTCGACAAGGTTCCCCGCCAGGGCAAACAGATAGACCAGCCCAACGGGCAGGCACAGCAGCAGCTTTTCCCTCACGCTGCCTCCGGCAGGACGGAGGGTGAAGCCCATTTTGAGCCACCACACCATGAGCAGCATAACGGCAATGGAAAAGAGCTCGCTGAGGAGCTGGACCAGATAGGTGTCCATGTCCGGCCAGATCAAAATCGGCAGGCTCCCTATGTTGATCGTCAGGAAAAACAGAATCATCAGGAAGAGACTGACCCAAATCGGGTATTTCATGCGCAGATTTTTCATGGATAAAACCTCCTGGCTCGGGCATCCTGATTTCCCGGTCATTATAATCCATCCGGACCGCCTGCGCAAGGGGGTCGCCTTGACTTTCCCTGCTGCCGGTGGTAGGATTAGCGTAGCGATTCTGATTTGGAGAGGAGCATCCTCCGTGGAGCAATACAACGTCACCGGCATGAGCTGCGCCGCCTGCTCGGCTCGGGTGGAAAAGGCCGTGAGCCAGGTCCCCGGGGTCACGGCCTGCTCCGTGAGCCTTTTGACCAATTCCATGGGCGTGGAGGGCACAGCCTCCCGGTCGGCGGTGATCGCCGCCGTGGAAAAGGCGGGCTACGGCGCCGCCCTGAAGGGGGCTGCGGCGGCCAAACAGAAGGAGCGGGACGAACTGACGGACCGGGAAACGCCCAGACTGCTCCGGCGGCTGATCCTGTCCGTGGCGCTCCTGCTGCCCTTGATGTACGTCTCCATGGGCCACGCCATGCTGCATTTCCCCGTGCCGCCCATTCTCCACGACAACCCTCTGGGGATCGGCCTTTATGAGCTGCTGCTCTCCGCTGTGATCCTGCTGATCAACCAGCGGTTTTTCGCCTCCGGCGCCAAGGCGGCGTACCATCTGGCCCCCAATATGGACACCCTGGTGGCCATGGGCTCCGGCGTCAGCTTTCTCTGGAGCGTGGGGGTCCTGTTCGCCATGACGGCGGCGGTCCGGGACGGAAACACCGAAAATCTCCACGAGCTGTCCATGTCCCTGTACTTTGAGTCCGCGGCCATGATCGTCACCCTGATCACCGTGGGAAAGACCCTGGAGGCCCGGTCCAAGGGCAAGACCACCGACGCCCTGAAAAGCCTCATGAAGCTCGCGCCTCAGACCGCCGTGGTCCTCCGGGACGGCGTGGAGACGGAGATCCCCATCGAGGAGGTCCGGCAGGGCGACGCCTTCCTGGTCCGGCCGGGGGAGCGGATCCCCGTGGACGGCCTGATCCGGGAGGGGGAAAGCGCTGTGGACGAGTCGGCGCTGACCGGCGAGAGCATCCCCGTGGACAAGGCGCCGGGAGACGCCGTTTCGGCGGGCACCGTGAACCAGTCCGGCTTCCTCCGGTGCAGCGCCTCCAGGGTGGGGGAGGACACCACCCTGTCGAAAATCATTCAAATGGTCTCCGACGCGGCGGCCACCAAGGCCCCCATTGCCAAGATCGCCGACAGGGTCTCCGGCGTGTTCGTCCCGACAGTCATCGCCATCGCGTTGGTCACCACCGTGATCTGGCTGATTGCGGGGCAGACGGCGGGCTTCGCATTGGCCCGGGGCATCTCCGTGCTGGTGATCTCCTGTCCCTGCGCCCTGGGGCTGGCCACCCCCGTGGCCATTATGGTGGGCAGCGGCGTGGGCGCGAAGAACGGCATTCTGTTCAAAACGGCCGTGAGCCTGGAGGCCGCGGGCCGGATCGACACGGTGGTGCTCGACAAGACGGGCACCATCACCCAGGGAACCCCCCGGGTGACAGAGCTGGTCCCCGCGGAGGGCGTCTCCCGGGAAGAGCTGCTGACTCTGGCGGCCGCTCTGGAGGAAAAGAGCGAGCATCCCCTGGCCAGGGCCGTCATGGAGCAGGCCGGGGAGGAAGGCGTGGCGCCTCTGGCCGTGACCGGGTTCCGGGCCCTTCCCGGCAACGGGCTCCGGGGCGGCCTGGAGGGCAAGACGCTCCTGGGCGGCAGCATGGACTTCATCGGCGGCCAGGTCCCGGTGCCCGCCGGGATGAAGACCCGGGCCCAGGCCCTGGCGGAGCAGGGCAAGACGCCCCTGCTTTTCGCCCGGGACGGGAGCCTGCTGGGGATCATCGCCGTGGCCGACGTGATCAAGGAGGACAGCCCCGAGGCCATCCGCGCCCTCCGAAGCATGGGCATCCGGGTGGTCATGCTCACAGGCGACAACCGCCGGACTGCCCAGGCCATCGGCGATCAGGCCGGGGTGGATCAGGTGATCTCCGACGTGCTTCCCGACGGGAAGGAGGCGGTGATCCGGTCCCTGTCCGAGACGGGCAGGGTGGCCATGGTGGGCGACGGCATCAACGACGCCCCGGCCCTGACCCGGGCGGAGGTGGGCATGGCCATCGGCGCCGGAACGGACGTGGCCATCGACGCGGCGGACGTGGTGCTCATGAAGAGCCGCCTCACCGACGCCGCGGCTGCCATCCGCCTGAGCCGGGCGACCCTGCGGAACATTCACCAGAATCTGTTCTGGGCCTTCTTCTACAACGCCATCGGCATTCCCCTGGCCGCCGGTGCCTTTATCCCCATCCTGGGCTGGACCCTCCATCCCATGTTCGGGGCGGCGGCCATGAGCCTTTCCAGCTTCTGCGTAGTGTCCAACGCTCTGCGGCTGAACCTGACGGATATCTACGACGGGAGCCGCGACAAACCCATAAAAAAGACCGCAAAACCAGCGGAAACAACACAGGAGGAGACGACAATGCAAGTTACGCTGAATATCGAGGGCATGATGTGCCAGCACTGCGTGGCCCATGTGACCAAGGCCCTGGAGGGCGTCCCCGGCGCGGAGACCGTCGCCGTGAGTCTGGAGAACAACAACGCCGTGGTCACCGGAAACGCCGACCGGGAGGCCCTGGCCGCCGCCGTTGCCGACGCCGGCTATCAGGTCACAAGCATGGAATAATGCAGAAAGGCGGCTGTTGGAACGACAGAATTGCGGCAGCGCCCTCTTTTGCCCGGGCTGCGGCAGAAACGCATGTTCACCGCCAGACTGCGTCTGCCTCCTCCAGCAGGGGCAGTTCGTCGAAGATCCGGCGGGTCAGGACTTGGTATTCCGTCAGGCTGACCGTCTTGCGGAGCCGCTTCCACAGGGCGTCCCGGTGATCGAAGAGCAGAATCAGATAGGTCCAGAGCTCCTTCATGCGGAACATGGTGGGCTTCTGCCCGGAGAGCCGCCGGGCGGTTTCCGCAAAGAAGGCGTCGTGGAACGCCCGCAGGGTCTCCCGGTCCGCCCCCGGTCCGCCCTTCAGCTTCGCGGCCAGAGCCGGGTCCGCCACCAGGCCCCTGCCCAGCATGACGGCCTGGGGAAGCGGCCGGTCCCGAAATACGTTGCGGAATCCGGAGGCGGTGGGAATGCCGCCCGAAAGGCACAGGGGAGCATCCCAGTGGGCGGCGGCGAAATCGAACCACTCCAGCCGCGCCGGCTCCCGGTACATATCGGTCCGGACCCGGGGATGCAGAATCAGGGCTTTCACGGGGTAGCGGGAGAACAGCTCCAGCAGGGCTTCAAACTCCTCCGGGCCGTCTTTTCCCAGCCGGGTTTTCAGTGAGATGGCAATGGGACATTTGCTGAAAATCTCATCCAAAAGCGAGACCAGCAGCTCCCGGCGCTCCGGATACAGGAGTCCCGCGCCCTTTCCCTTGGCGGTGACCGTGCCCGAGGGGCATCCCAGATTCAGATTGACCTCGGAATAGCCCAGGTCCCGCAGGATATTCGCCCCGGCGAGGAACTGCTCCGCAGAACCCGTCAGAAGCTGAGGGACCAGGTCGATCCCGGCATTGTTCTCCGGCAGCACCTCCTCCAGCTCCTTTCTGGAAAAGACCTTCCCGGCGGCGGGGGACAGAAATGGGGTGTAGTATCGGTCCACCCCCGGAAAAAACCTGTGATGCAGGGACCGGTAGACGTGATCCGTGATGCCTTCCATGGGGGCAAATTCCAGCTTCGGCAGTTCCATAAGCGATGATTTCCTCTCCTTCCGCGCTTCACATCCGCGCCACGCGCTTCGGCAAAATTATATAAAAGCGCGCTGGATAACGCAAGGGGAAACGTCATCCATGACGAAATCCAAAAGGGCGCTTGCAATCCTGGCGCGGTGTGGTATAATAAACGCAAACCATTTCCGGGGAGGCCCTCTTTATGAAGCGTCCTGCCAATCGATTTTACGGCTTCTTTACCTGCGCCTATTGGGGCGCGGGCATTTGTCGTACATCGGTTGGGTAACAAGAGACGTCTGGCTCTCCTTCGCTCCCGCTGAATGTATGATTCAGCCGGGAGCTATTTTTTATGGGTGCGGGAGGATATTATTATGGTTATTATCATGAAACCGGGCACCGGCAAGGAACGGATCGAGGCGCTGGCCCACGAGCTGGAACAGCAGGGGCTGAAGGTGGGCATTACCAACGGCGTGGGATGCTCCATCCTGGGCCTGGTGGGCGACACCACCAATCTGGACGCCGACGATCTCATGCTTCACGAGGGCGTGGAGCGGGTCATGCGGGTCCAGGAGCCCTACAAGAAGGCCAACCGGAAGTTCCACCCCGACGACACGGTGGTGGACGTGGCCGGGGTCCCCATCGGCGGCGGCAGCTTCACCGTTATGGCCGGTCCCTGCTCCGTGGAGAACGAGGACCAGATCACCGCCGTGGCCCGGGACGTGAAGGCCAGCGGCGCCAAGCTCCTGCGGGGCGGCGCCTTCAAGCCCAGAACCTCTCCCTATTCCTTCCAGGGCATGGGCGTCCAGGGCCTGGAGCTGCTGCTCAAGGCCAAGAAGGCCACGGGGCTGCCCATCGTCACGGAGATCATGAGCCCCCGGTACTGCGAGATCTTTGAAAACTGCGTGGATCTGGTCCAGATCGGCGCGAGAAACATGCAGAACTTCGACCTTCTCAAGGAGGTGGGCAAGATGTCCAAGCCCGTGCTCCTGAAGCGGGGCCTGTCCAGCACCTACGAGGAGTGGATCATGTCCGCGGAGTACATCATGAGCGAGGGCAACGAGAACGTGATCCTCTGTGAGCGGGGCATCCGGACCTTTGAGACCTACACCCGGAACACCCTGGACATCTCCTCCATTCCCTGTCTGCGGCGGATGACCCATCTGCCCATCGTCATCGATCCCAGCCATTCCGGCGGCGTGGCCTGGCTGGTGGAGCCTCTGACCATGGCGGCGGTGGCCGCCGGGGCCGACGGCATTATCGTGGAGGTCCACAATGATCCGGCCCACGCGCTCTGCGACGGCAAGCAGTCCCTGACGCCCGCCCAGTTCCAGACCCTCATGGAGAAGGCCACGGCCCTGTCGGACTTCGTGAGGGGCCTGCAATGAGCCGCCTTACCGTGAATCTCCCGGGGCGGGAGTACGACATTCTTTCGGAATCCGGGGTTCTGGACCGGGCAGGCGCGCTCCTGCGGCCTCTGCTGAAGGGGGACCTGGCGGTGATCGTCACGGACAGCAACGTGGAGCCCCTCTACGCCGCCCGTCTGGCCGGGAGTCTCCATAAAAGCGGCTTCCGGGCGGCCATCCTGGAGATCCCCGCCGGGGAGGAGAGCAAGACTCCGGCGGTGCTGGCGGAGCTCTGGGAGCAGATGATGGATCTGGGTCTCACCCGGTCCGACAGCGTCCTGGCCCTGGGAGGCGGCGTGGTGGGAGATCTGGCGGGCTTTGCCGCCGCCACCATCCTCCGGGGCGTCCGGCTGGTCCAGCTTCCCACAACGCTGCTGGCCCAGGTGGATTCCTCCGTGGGCGGCAAGGTGGCCGTGGACCTGGAGGCCGGGAAAAACCTGGCCGGGGCCTTCTATCAGCCCTCCATGGTGCTCATGGACCCGGACTGCCTGGGTACGCTTCCGAGACGGGAGCTCCGGGGCGGCATGGCCGAAGTCATCAAGTACGGCTGCATCCGGGACGCGGCGCTGTTCCGGGATCTGGAAGACCTCGGAGGTCTGGAGGACATTCCGGCCAGAGGCGCGGAAATCGCCCTCCGATGCTGCGCCATCAAGGCGGAGATCGTGGAACGGGACGAGAGGGACACGGGGGAGCGGATGCTTCTCAACTTCGGCCACACCCTGGGCCACGTCTATGAGCGGGCCTACGAATACAAGACCTACACCCACGGGGAGGCCGTGGCCGCAGGCATGGCGGCGGCAGCGAGAATCGGCGTCCGCATGGGGATCACGCCGCCCGAGGCGGAGACACGAATCGTCAGTATTCTGAAGCAGTACGAGCTGCCCACCCGCATCGAGGCCGGCGCCGGGGACTACGCCAGGACCCTGACCCTGGACAAAAAGAGCGCAGGGGACGCCATCTCCTTTATCGTCCTGGAGGACATGGGCCGGGCCAAAGCGGTGAAGCTGGAAAAGCGCAGGCTTCTGGAGCTCATCCGGGAGGCGGGATTATGAGGGCCCGGATCGAGCCGGGGGCGCTGGCCGGAAATGTGACGCCGCCCGCCTCCAAATCCCAGACCCACCGGGCGCTCATCGCCGCGGCCCTGGGGAATGGGGAGAGCGCGCTTCGGAGCTTCTGCTGGTCCCGGGATATTCGGGCCACGGCGGACTGCCTCTCCGCCCTGGGCGCCTCCTGGGAGGAGACGGAGCCCGGAACGGTTCGGGTTCAGGGCCTTTCCAGGCGGGACCGGAAGGAACTGCCCCTTCTTAATTGCGGGGAGTCCGGCTCCACCCTGCGGTTCCTGATCCCCGTGGCCCTTGCGGCGGCGGGAGGCGGACTGTTCCGGGGACAGGGACGGCTTATGGAGCGGCCCCTGACGCCCTATTTCGACATCTTTCGGGCGAAAGGGATCGGATACACGCCGGGACAGGACACCCTGGAGGTGCGGGGGACGCTGACGCCGGGAGATTATCATCTTCCCGGCAACGTGTCCAGCCAGTTTATTACCGGGCTGCTCATGGCGCTGCCCATCCTGCCCGGAGACAGCCGGATCCTGCTGACGGAGCCTCTGGAATCCGCCGGGTATGTGGATATGACCGTGGAGGCCCTGGCGGCCTTCGGCGTGGGGATCGAGACGGTCTCCGACGGCTGGCTGGTCCCGGGGAACCAGACATACAGCCCCCGGGATCTCACCCTGGAGGCGGATTGGTCCCAGGCGGCCTTTTTCCTGACGGCGGCCTTTCTGGGCCATGACGTGAAGGTGTCCGGCCTGAAGAACGATTCCAGCCAGGGGGACCGGGTCATGGCGGATTTCTGCTGCCGGATGCGCACGCCGGGAGAGCTCGCCCTGGACCTGTCGGATTGTCCCGATCTGGCTCCGGCCCTGGCGGCGGCGGCCGCCCTCCGGGCGGGGGAGATCACCCATCTGACAGGGGCTGCCCGGCTCCGGCTCAAGGAGAGCGACCGGCTCGCCTCGGTGACGGCGGTGCTGTCGGCGCTGGGGGCGGAGATCACCGAGCATCCCGACGGCCTGACCCTTGCGGGAAAGGCGCGGCTTTCCGGCGGGGTGACCGTGGAAAGCTGGAACGACCACCGGATCGCCATGATGGCCGCCGTGGCCGCCACGAAGTGCGAAAACCCCGTGATCATCGACGGCGGGGAGTGCGTGAACAAATCCTATCCCGGCTTCTGGCGGGATTTCGCGGCCCTGGGGGCAGGAATGGAGTTGATACCGTGACCTATACGATTTTCGGCGAGAGCCACGGCCCGGCCATCGGCGTGGTGCTGTCGGACGTGCCGCCGGGAATTCCGGTGGATGAAGCATATATTGCCAGAGAGCTTGGCCGTCGCGCCCCTGGCAGAAATGACCTCTCCACCGCCCGCCGGGAGGCGGACCGGGCGGAGATTCTTTCCGGCGTTTTTCAGGGGAGAACCACGGGAACGCCTCTTGGCATCCTGATCCGCAACGTAGACCAGCATTCGAGCGATTATGACGTCCTCCGGGAGAAGGCCAGGCCGAGCCATGCCGACCTGCCCGCAAACGTCCGGTACGGCGGCTTCCAGGACCATCGGGGCGGCGGCCACTTCTCCGGACGGCTCACCGCGCCCCTGGTGGCGGCGGGAGCCGTCGCCAAGCTGTATCTCCGGGAAAAGGGGATCCTGGTGGGGGCCCACATCGCCTCCATCGGGGGCATCCCCGACGATCCCATGGACATGGCGGAGCCTCCGATGGAAACCCTCGCATACTGGAACGAGACGGATTTCCCCACCCTCAACCGGGCGGCGGGACAGGCCATGCAGGACAAGATCCGTCAATGCCGGACAGAGGGGGACTCCGTGGGCGGAACGGTGGCCTGCGCCGTCACGGGACTTCCCATGGGCCTGGGCCAGCCGGATCTGGACCGGAACGGGGAGACGATCTTTGCCAGGCATCTGTTCGCCGTTCCGGCGGTGAAGGGACTGGAGTTCGGCAGCGGCTTCAGGCTTTCGGAGATGCGGGGGTCCCGGGCCAACGACCCCTGGATTCCTGGCCCAAAAACGGAGACCAACCACAACGGCGGTCTCCTGGGCGGTATCACCACGGGGATGCCGCTGGTGTTCCGGGTGGCCTTCAAGCCCACGCCCTCCATCTCCCTGCCCCAGAAAACCGTGTCCATGGTCACCGGGGAGGAAACCGTGCTGGAGCTGGGCGGCCGCCACGATCCCTGTGTGGTCCACCGGGCGGTGCCTGTGGTGGAGGCGGCGGCGGCATTGGCCGCGGCGGAGCTTTTGGAAGGAGGCAGGCGAGGATGACGGAGAACCTGGAGCAGCTTCGAAAGGAGATCGACGAGATCGACGAGGCCATGGTAAAGCTCTTTGAGCGGCGCATGGGCGTGACGGACAAAATCGGCGTCTGGAAGCAGGCCCACGGCATGCCCGTGCTGGACAACCGGCGGCAGCAGCAGGTCCTGGAGGGAAAGGCGGCCCTGGTGGCGGATTCCTCTTTGGGACCGGACGTGACCATGCTCTATGAGACCATTATGGGCCTGTCCCGCCGCCGCCAGCGGAACCTGGTCCGGGAGGGAGCGGGGGAACCCAACTTCGACCGGTACAAGGCGGGGCTGGACCTGCGCCGGGAGCCGGCTGCAGCGCCCAGGGCGGCCTATCAGGGGGTCCCGGGCGCCTACAGCGAGCAGGCAACCATGGACTTTTTCGGGGAGGACGCAACGCCCCTGGGCCTGCCCGGCTTTGAGGACGTGTTTCTGGCCCTGCAGTCCGGGGAAGCGGACTACGGCGTGGTGCCCATCGAAAACAGCTCCACCGGGGCTATCCGGCAGATCTGCGACCTGCTGAGTCAGTACGCCTTTTACCTTGTGGGGGAGACCACGGTGCGGGTGTCCCACTGTCTCTGCGCCCTGCCGGGCACCAAGCTGGAGGACATCACCCACGTCTATTCCCATGAGCAGGGCCTGTTCCAGTCGGAGCAGTTTCTGAACCGCTATCCCCACTGGCTGCGGATCCCCCATCTGGACACGGCGGGCAGCGCCAAATACGTGTCCGAGACAGGGGACAGGACCAAGGCCGCCATCTGCTCCGAGCGGGCGGCGGCCCTCTACGGCCTGGAGGTGCTGGCCCGGGAGATCAATTTCAGCCAGGTGAACACCACGCGGTTTGTGGTGGTGTCGCCGAACATGGAGCTCCGGCCCGGTGCGGACAAGATCAGCGCGATCCTGACCACCCCCCATGAGTCCGGCTGTCTCCATGAGATCCTGGGGATCTTTGCCGTGGCGGGTCTCAACATGGTGAAGCTGGAGTCCCGGCCCATTCCGGGAAAACGGTGGGAATACATGTTCTTCATCGAGTTCACCGGGGACCTGCTGGCGCCCGGCATGGAGGACGTGATAAGGGAGATCTGCCAGACCGCTGCGGATTTCCGGGTTTTGGGGAATTTCAAGGCCAATCTGGAGGGGTCCGTATGAAAAATCTCTACCTGATCGGCATGATGGGCTGCGGAAAGACCACCTGCGGGAACCTTTTGAGCCGCCGCCTGGAGCGGCCCTTCCTGGACACGGACCAGACGCTGGAAAAGGAAACCGGCAAGTCTGTCAGTCAGATCTTCGCGGAGGAAGGCGAGGGGTATTTCCGGGACCTGGAGACGGATTTGTGCCGCCGGCTGGCAAAGACCCGGGGCCGGATCGTGGCCTGCGGCGGCGGCCTGCCCCTGCGGGAGGAAAACAGAAAGCTCCTGCGGGAAAGCGGCCGGGTGATCTTCCTCCGTCGGGACCCGGGGGAGATCTTCGACGCGGTGGATATGGATGGCCGTCCCCTGGGCCAGGGGGAAAAGCAGGCATTCCTGGACCGCTTTGCCCAAAGACTGCCCCTGTATGAGGCGGCGGCCCACATCATCATCCGGGAGTTTTCCACGCCCGAGGTCACAGTGGAAGCCATTATCAATGCCCTTGAAAAGGAGGAGCAGCCATGAAATTCCTGGTCGTCAACGGACCGAATCTGAATCTTCTGGGCCATCGGGAGCCCGGGATCTACGGGAGCGACAGCTATGAGGCTCTGGTGCGCCGGGTGGAGACCACGGCGAAAGCCCTGGGCGCGGAGGCGGAGGTCTTCCAATCCAATCACGAGGGGGAGATCATCGACAAGCTCCACGGGGCTATGGGCGTCTTTGACGGCGTTGTCATCAACCCCGGGGCCTATACCCACTACAGCTACGCCATTCTGGACGCCCTCCGGGCCATCGACATTCCCGCGGTGGAGGTCCACCTATCCAATATCCATAATCGGGAGGAATTTCGGAAGACCTCCGTCACTGCGGCGGGCTGCGTGGGCCAGATCTGCGGCCTGGGCCAGTTCGGTTATGTGGCGGCCCTCGAATATCTGGCGGAGAGGCTGAAAAGCGATGCAGGTTGAGTACAGCAATTCCACCCGCCTCCTGGCGGTGATCGGGGATCCGGTGGCCCACTCCCTGTCTCCCCTGCTCCAGAACACCATGATCCGTGCCCTGAACCGGGACGACCTCTATGTGGCGGTCCGGGTGGAAAAGGGCGGGCTGCCCGCCTTTCTGGATGCGGCGAAGACCCTGGCCTTTCGGGGGTTCAACCTGACCATGCCCCACAAGGTGGATGTGATTCCCTTCCTCTCGGCCATGACCCCGGAGGCAAGGAAAGCCGGAAGCGTGAACTCCGTGCGGCTTCGGGACGGACGATGGGAGGGCCACTCCACGGACGGCCTGGGCTTCCGCCGGGCCCTGGAGGATCGAAATTGGACCTTTGAGGATCAGGTGGTGACCATTCTGGGGGCCGGCGGCGCCGCCCGGTCCATCGCCATGACGGCAGCGGACAGCGGGGCGAAAAAGGTGCTGGTGGTGAACCGCACGCTGGAAAAAGCGCAGGCCCTCTGCGCAGAGGACCCCGTTCTGGAGGCTGTAGCCCTGGAGGACGCGGAAGACGCCGCGGCACAGACGGACCTGCTCATCAACACCACCCCCGTGGGCATGGAGGGCACTGGCCAGACCGGGAGCTTCCCCTTCCTTGCCGCCCTCAAGCCGGACGCCCCGGCGGCAGACTGTGTATACGCGCCGCCCGTGACTCCCTTTATGGCCGCCGCGGAGGCCCTGGGCCATCCCACCATGAACGGTCTGGGCATGCTGATCTATCAGGCGATCTACGCCTATGCCTTCTTCCGGGAGGAAACCTTCGACGGAGACCGGGTCACAGCCCTGGGCGCACTGCTCCGGAGGACCCTGGAGGGCGGAAGCGGAAATGCATGATCAAGCGAAAAACGACTGCTGAGGCATTGACCGGCGCGATGCCGTATGGTAAAATTAAGAAATAACGATCCAAGGTTGAAGCGGACGCGGCAGGAGGCGGCTATGAAGAAAGGGTTATTTCCGCTGCTGATTTTTACGGCGCTGGTTCTGGCGCTCTCCGAACGGGCGCTGGCCTTTGGACCCCAGGATCTGACAATCCCTGCAGGCGCGGAGACCGTCGTCTACGGCACCACCGGCGCGGGCAGAGAGCTTACCGCTTACCGCTTTGGGGCCGGAAAGAACGTCATGGTGCTGGGTTTTGCTATCCACGGCTTTGAGGATAACTGGAATCGAGACGGCGGTGCGCTGGTTTACACCGCCGGCGTACTCATGGAGCGGCTTTCGGAGAAGGAAGGGCTGCTGGAGGACTACGGCTGGACGGTGTACATACTGCCCTGCATGAATCCGGACGGACTTCTTGACGGCTACAGTATGAATGGTCCGGGACGATGGACAACCACCCATATAGACGCCGGCGGAGAACTGGTTTCCGGGGGGATCGATCTGAACCGGAGCTTTCCGCACAACTGGCGTCAGATGTCCGGAAGCAGGAATTACAACGGCACGGCGCCTTTGGCTTCCCTGGAATCCAGAGCGCTGGCCCAACTGATCGGGCAGGTTCGCGGAGCAGGGACGAACCTGCTGATCGACGCCCACGGTTGGACATCCCAGATCATCACCGCGCAGTGGAATAATCAGATCTATCAGGTGTTTCACGAGCGCTTTCCCGGCAACAGCTATTCCAGTCTCCAAAGCGGATCGGGCTATTTTGCCTCCTATGCCGCAGATCTGGGATACAACGCCTGCCTGTTCGAGTTCCCTGACGGCCTCTACGGTATGGATGCCTTTGTGCGCAGCGGCTATGCAGGCAGATATTGCGACTGTGTGCTGGAGCTGCTCCGGGTTTTCGGAACCTATGATCCCCGGGTGGAGATTCTGGTCACGGCCCAGGGGCGGGGAACCGTCTCCGGCGGCGGACGGTACTCCAGGGGCGGCGCCGCCGTCCTTACCGCAACGCCCGGAGATCACGCTCGCTTTGCGGGATGGTACGACGAGCGCGGCGTTTGCCTGAGCACAGACTCTGTGTACGATTATCCGGTCTTGGAGGCGGCAACCGTGACGGGACGGTTTGTCAGGACCCGCTTCGTCACCTGTATTGCCTCCCGGTCCGGAGACGCCTCCGGCGGCGGGGAATACGATGTGGGAGCGCCCGTGACTCTGACGGCGGAATACGACCCGGAGACGGCGGAATTCCAGGGCTGGTACAGCGTCTGGGGAAACCTGATGGGCGCGGAAACCGCCTTTACCTGGACGCCGGCCTCCGACGCCACGGTCTACGCCCTCTATGCCGGGGACGTGTTCGCGGACATTCCGGCGGGCGCCTGGTATCTGGAGGACGCGTTGAAGGCAAGCGCCCTGGGGCTGATCGGCGGGACCACAAACGTGACTTTCTCCGGCGGAGACCCAATGACCCGGGCCATGGCGGTGACGCTGCTGTACCGTCTGGCGGGAGAGCCCGACGGAACGAATGCCGAGACGCCGGACTTTGACGACGTGGCGCCTGAAGCCTGGTATGCGCCCGCGGTCCGGTGGGCGGCAGGACAGGGGATTGCAGGCGGCTGGCACGGCAGATTCCTGCCGGAGGACCCGGTGACGCGCCAGGACTTTCTGCTGATGCTTGCCCGGTATCAGGAGACCCTTCCCGCGCCGGAGGCCCCCGAAGACGAGGACGCCCTCACGGAAGAGGCTTCCGAGCCCTTGGAGGATGCGCTTCCGGAGGCGGAGCCAGCCCTTTTGCCCTACGCCGACGCCGGGGACGTCTCCGATTACGCGCTGGAGGCGGTGACCGCCATGGAGACCCTGGGACTGCTCCGGGGAGATGACGATAACCGGCTCCGGCCGGCGGATATCCTGACCCGGGCCGAGGGAGCGGCGCTCCTTGTAAGATATTTGGAAACGCTGGATACGGAAAACCCATTGACCGAATTCACGGAATCTGGTATTCTATAGGCAGCAAACGGAAGAAGGGGGACCATGACAATGGGTAGGTTTTCAAGGACGGTCAGTCTGCTGCTGGCGCTTTGCCTGTGTCTGACGGCCATGACCGGCAGCGTGTGGGCGGCCGGCGACCAATGGAATGAAGAAGCGCCCCTGCTGGACGCCCAATCCAGATACTATAACTATGCCCAGGGAACGTGGACCGGGGCGGACAACCAGAAGATGGTCCAGATCGCCCGGGCCCAGGTGGGGCTCCACGGCTATGAGCTGGGCTTCACGGAGCCCTGGAGCGCCGACTTCGTCTGCGACGTGGCCCGCCTGGCCGGAATCAGCCAGTCCGTCATCGACTGGAATGCCGGCGACGCCAGTTCCCTGGTACCGGACATGTACGCAAAGCTCCTGGAGCTGGGCGCCAAATCCGTGGCCCCCGCGTCGGCCCTGCCGGGCGACCTGATCCTGCTGGACCCCACGGGCTCCGGCAGCCCCTCCTACCTGAGCCACATTGCCATCGTGGTGTGTTATGACGCTGACGCCAAGGAGCTCTATTATATCGGCGGCTATCAGGGAACCAAGGAGGGCGCCATCCGGCGGGAGGTAACGGAGGAGGTCTATACTTCCGTCCGGGATGGAGCCGTTGTGATCCTGCGGCCCAATTACGCCTCCTCCGATCCCGCGGTCCCGGAGCATCTGGTCTCCTTTGAGGCCCGGGTGGAGGGCCGGGGCGCCGTCCTGGGCACAGGACGCTATCTCCAGGGAACCAACGCCACCCTGACAGCGGTTCCGGCAGACCATTCCCGGTTTGTGGGCTGGTTCGGCGCCAGCGGCACCCTTTTGAGCTCCAAGGAGGTCTGCACCTTCGCGGTCAGGAATGCCGCGGTGGTCATCGCCCGGTTTGAGGATGTGGTCACCGTCTCCTGCACCGCTTCCCGGTCCGGTTCCGCCGAAGGCGCCGGGGTCTGCCGCCAGGGCGCCGAGGTGACCGTGAAGGCGGTCTACGACGGCACAAAAACCCGGTTCGTGGGATGGTATAATGCCTGGGGCGATCTCGTTTCCGAAAACGAACAATACACCTTCTATGCGGACAACGACGTGACCCTCTATGCCCTCTTCGGCAACGATGTGTTCGCGGACATCCCTGCCGGCGCGTGGTATCTCAATGACGCCATGGAGGCTGTGGACCGCGGCCTGACCAACGGCTATACCTCCGTGACCTTCGAGGGCGCCAAGCCCTATACCCGGGCCATGGCGGCGGTCATGCTTTACCGGCTCCACGGCGTGGTGGACGGGCAGCTTCCCCAGCCCATCGTCTCCCCCTTCCCGGATGTGAAGTCCGAGAGCTGGTACGGCTCTGCCGTGCTTTGGGCCTATAACCTGGGCGTGGTCCTGGGCGATGACGCAGGAAACTTCGGCCCCAACAACAGCGTTTCCCGCCAGGACTTCTTCACCATGTCCATGCGGTATCTCAAGGCCCAGGGCGTCTACACCGTGAATCCGGACACCGCCCTGCCCTATTCCGACAGCGGAGAGATCTCCGACTATGCCAGAGACGCCATCGTCCAGGCTCAGTCCATGGGGCTGCTCAAGGGCGACGACACCGGAAAGCTCCGGCCCAGGGATATGCTGTCCCGGAGTGAGGGCGCCGCCTTTATGGTCCGGATCGCCCGGTATCTGGAGGCGCACAAGCCCGAGCCCAAGCCGGTTATCAACTATGCCCCCAACGGCGGCGTCTGGGGCCCCGGTCAGCCCACGGAGCGGCCCGATCCCCCCACTCGGGAGGGCTACACCTTCCTGGGCTGGTCTCTCCAGCGGGAGGACGGAGCGGTCCTGACCCAGGCCGAGATCGACGCCCTCACCGGCGTTGTGACCCTCTATGCCCAGTGGGAGGAGGAAGCGGCGGAGCCGGAGAAGCCTGCGGAGCCGGAGAATCCCGAGGACGAGGAAACCCACGACTACGTGCTCAACACCTCCACCATGAAGTTCCATCTGGCGGACTGCGAGAGCATCGACAAAATCCCCAGGGAACACATCGAGCGGGTCAACGCCGCCAGAAGCTCCATCATCGCCCAGGGCTATGTGCCCTGCGACTATTGCAACCCATAATGACTGAAATTTCGCCCTCGCCGCTTTTTCGGCGAGGGTTTTTCCATCTGTTCCGCTTGCGACTTGTCCCGTCCTGTTGTATAGTAATAGTAATACTGAAAAACGGAGGGATCTCCATGGAACTGACTTCCCGCATGAAGAAAAACGCCGCCCTGAGCCGGACCCTGGCCGCCGAGAGCATGGTTCTGCTTCGGAACGTGGAAAACACCCTGCCCCTGACCGGCACCCCCGAGGCGCCGGACGCCGTGGCCCTGTTCGGCGTGGGCCAGATCTACACCGTCAAGGGCGGCACCGGCTCCGGCAATGTGAACAACCTGAAAACCGTCTCTCTCCTGGAGGGCATGATTGCCGATCCCTGCCTCCGGGTAAACGCCCTTTTAGCCAGGAAATACAGGACCTGGTGCATGGGCCATGAGAACCTCTGCGTGGAGGGCTTCATGGAGCCCAAGGGCTCCTGCAACCCGGAGATGCCCCTGTCCCGGGAGGAGGTGGCCCAGGCCGCCGCCGAGAGCGATACGGCCGTCATGGTCGTGACGCGAGTGGCGGGCGAGGGCTCGGATATGCGCGCCGAGCCCGGCATGATCCTCCTGACCGCGGAGGAAAAAGCGCTCATGGACCACATCACCGCCTGCTTCTCCCGGACCGTCCTTCTGCTGAACACCGCCGGCTTCCTGGAGCTGGAGGACTACGCTGCGAAATTCACCGCCGTGCTTTTCATGGGCCTGCCCGGCCAGGATGCCGGAGCCGTGGCCGACGTGCTCACGGGGAAGGTCCTGCCCTCTGGCCACCTGACGGATACCTGGCCCCTGCGCTACGACCAGTACCCCACGGCCGGCGAGTTCAGCAAGCAGTACGGCAACGGCAATATGGCCGACTTCATGGGGAGGCCCCAGGAGCAGATCGACGTAAAATATACCGAGGATATCTTCGTGGGCTACCGCTATTTTGACTCCTTCCGGGAGCCTGTGCGCTATCCCTTCGGCTTTGGCCTGACCTACGGCGCATCCGCCCTCACCGGCTGGTCCCTGTCGGCCACCGGGGACGAGATCGCCGTGTCCGTCACCGTGGAGAACACCGGGGAGATCTATCCCGTCCGGCAGGTGGTCCAGGTCTATGTCTCCTGCCCCGAGGGCAAGCTGGACCAGCCCCTGAATAAACTCTGTGCCTTTGGAAAGACAAAGTCCCTCCGGCCCGGGGAATCCCAGGAGCTGACCATGACCTTCCGCCTCAGCGACGCCGCCTCCTTCGACGCCGAGACAGGCCGGGAGCTCCTGGAGGCGGGCTGCTATGTGATCCGGGTGGGCACGGACAGCCGCACCACCTCCGTGGCCGGCGCCGTGGTCCTGCCGGAGACCGTGACGGTCCGGAACCTCTCCAACCGCATGGGCGACGTGCCCCCGGACTTTAAGCCCCTCTCCAACCGGGGCGTCCCCGCCTATACCTACCCCGGGGAGGCGGAGGAGCTGGAATTTGCAAAGGCCCACGCCATCCGGCTCCGGGCCAGGGATTTCTCCCCGGTCACCGTCAGATACGATCCGCCCCCCAAGGCCCTGACCCGGCGGCGCACGGGCCTCCGGCTGGCGGACGTGGAAGGGAAGATCTGCTCCCTCCGGGAGTTTGTGGCCTCTATGGATGCATCCAGCCTCTGCGCCCTCTGCTGCGGCGTGGGCATGGAGATGCAGGGCATGCCCGAGGCCATGCGGGAGGACCCGGATTTCGTGCCGCCCTTCGAGCCCATGGAGGGGACCATGCTGGTCCCCGGCGCCGCGGGACAGACGGCGGACCTGTGGGAGACCTGCGGCATTCCCGCCGTCTCCCTGGCCGACGGCCCTGCGGGGATTCGCATCACCCGGGAGATCAAAGACGCGGACGGGGAGCTTGTCCGGCGGCAGATCTGCACCGCCTTCCCCGTGGGCTCCCTCCTGGCCTGCTCCTGGGATATGGACGTGCTGCGCCGGTTCGGCGAGGCCGTGGCCCTGGAGATGCAGGAGTACGGCGTGGATATCTGGCTGGCGCCCGGCATGAACATCCACCGGGACCCGCTCTGCGGCAGAAACTTTGAATACTTCTCCGAGGACCCGCTGGTGTCCGGTCTCTGCGCCGCCGCCGTCACGGCGGGGGTCCAGAAGTCCGGCCTGGGCGTTACCATCAAGCATTTCGCGGGCAACGAGCAGGAGACCCTGCGAGCCTGCTCCAACGATATTGTCACCCAGCGGGCCTTAAGGGAAATCTACCTCAAGGGCTTCGAGATCGCCGTGAAGCGGGGAGATCCCTTCTGCGTCATGACCTCCTACAATGATATAGGCGGCCTGCCCTCGGCCAACAACCCGGACCTGACCACCGCCATTCTTCGGGATGAATGGGGATTCCGGGGCTTCGTCATGACCGATTGGGGCGGCGGCATTTCCAGGCCCGCCCTGAGCCTCTGCGCCGGAAACGACATGATCCAGCCGGGCGGCCCGGCGGTGATCCGGGAGCTGGCGGAGGCCCTGGCCTCGGAGGAGCCGGTGAAAAACCGGGGTCTCCGGGAATACAGCCAAAAGCTGACCCTGGCCGAGCTCCAGTTGAGCGCCCTGCACATTCTCCGGGTCCTGCTGCGCTGCGGCTCGGTCCGGCGGAAGCTCCGGGAGGAGCTGGCGTCCCGGCCTCGGGAGGACTGAGCCTCGTGGAGCCGGACATATTCGATAGAATCATGGCCCTGAAGGTCCTGACGCCCCTCCGCCCATTATACAATAAGTATCGGGAGCCTCTGCTGTACCTGTTTTTCGGAGGGCTCACCTTTCTTCTGAGCGTCGTCACCTTCTGGTTCTTCGCCCATCCCCTGGGGATCGGGCCGCTGATCGCCAACGGCCTCTCCTGGGTGATTTGCGTGGCCTTTGCGTATGTCACCAACCGGACCTGGGTCTTTGCAAACAAGGCCCGGACGCCTTTGGGGATTGCCCGGGAGGCCCTGTCCTTCACCGCGGGCCGCCTGGCCACCCTGGCCCTGGAGGAATTCATATTGTGGCTTGGGATCACGGTCCTGGGGGCAAACGACCTGGCGGTGAAGCTCCTGGCCCAGGCGCTGGTGATCCTGGGGAACTATATTGTCAGCAAGCTGCTTGTGTTTCGGAGGGATGGGGACCATGGCGCGTAAGGACGGCCGCTTCGGCCTCAATATGAAGCGCTGGTGCCGGGACCATGAGGCCCTGGTGACCGCCGCGCTGGATGACCGCGCGGTCACGGCGGCGCTGCTCGCCCTTCACCGGGAGAAATTGGCGTTTTTGCAGCATGAACGGCTGGTCCACCTGATCGTCACCGTCATGGTGGTGTTTGTGGAGCTGTTCACCGTGGATCTGACCGTCCTCCACCCGGACCTGGGCCTGCTCCCGCCCATCCTCATGCTGGTCCTGGCGGTCCTTCTGGCCTTCTATTTCGCCCACTATTTCTTCCTGGAGAACACCGTCCAGCGCTGGTACGCCCTCCTGGACGCGCTGGAGGAGGCGATGTGAAGTATGGACAACTATTATGTTTACATCCTCACGAACTGGAGCAACAAGGTGATGTATATTGGCGTAACAAACAATTTGGAACGCCGTTTGTATGAGCACAGAAATAACCTGGTAAAGGGATTCACGGAACGTTACAACGTACATAAGCTGGTCTATTATGAATATACACAGAGCGCTTATGCTGCGATTTCCAGAGAAAAGCAGTTAAAGGGCTGGACGCGAGCAAAAAAGAATGAATTGGTGGAGACAAAGAACCCGGAGTGGAAGGACCTGAGTAAAGACTGCGGAAAAACCTGGGAGTAAAGATTCTTCGCCCACTCTGTCATCACCTCCCACCCTGTCATCCTGAGGAGCGCAGCGACGAAGGATCTTAAGCACCCCCTTGTGTCATCCTGAGGAGCGCAGCGACGAAGGATCTTAAGCACCCCCTCGTGTCATCCTGAGGAGCGCAGCGACGAAGGATCTAAAACACCAGCGTAAAAGATTCATCGCTTCGCTCAGAATGACAGGGAAGAGAAGCGCACCCCCTTGTGTCATCCTGAGGAGCGCAGCGACGAAGGATCTTAAGCACCCCCTTGTGTCATCCTGAGGAGCGCAGCGACGAAGGATCTAAAACACCAGCGTAAAAGATTCTTCGCTTCGCTCAGAATGACAGGAATGACAGCAGAAGAAGATATGCTGAATATGCAGAAAAATCTTGCATTCCGGAAACAGATGTGCTATGATACGGTTGCAAATAAAGAAATATTCTGTAAACCAATCCACCAAATGGCCCGGATTTTCTGCGTCTGGGGCCCATATCTTTGATTTGGAGGACACAAATAGTAACAAACTGTAGCGAAAATGTAACAAATTGATTCTTGAAAGAAACGATTGCATACAATATAATAACACCAGTTCATGTATCCATCGTTTTGGGCCGGTGCTTTTCCGGCGGCCGTCGGCAGGGTTCTCCTGGGGAATTCTGTCGATATTGGTCAAAAAAAGCAGGGTAAAAATCGGGACTTGATATTGACATGGAAAAGCCTATGATGTACAATGAGACCGTTTCGGAGGCTGTTCCGTGTGTGCTTCGGTATCCTCCCTT
>CAJOHR010000013.1 GCA_905234425.1 uncultured Oscillospiraceae bacterium
CAGGCCACGTCCTGGCAGGCGGCCTCCTCGCCCAAATACTCGCCGATCTTCTCGCCCAGTTCCGGGTCCCAGGAGTTGGCGACGGTGGCCGCCGTGGGGAAGCAGGTGGCGGGCACGGAGCCGTTGAGACCAAGCTGATCGCCGGCTCCCTCCTGCTTCCGGATGCCGTGGGGGCCATCCGAGAGATTGATGCTGGGCACGCCCTTGGCCTCCACGGAGTTGGTGGACCAGAAGTCCCTGCCGGAGAGCAGGTAACATTTCTCCTCCACCGTCAGTTTTTTGATGATGTCCGGGTGTTTCAGTGCCATTTTCCTCCTCCTTTTCGCAAAACGCACAATATTATAATTATATTATAGCACCAAACCGTCACATTGTACAATGTTGTTTTTGCATCCTGCTATGAGAAAAACTCATACTGAGTTTTTTGGAGGCAGACGTTTTGCACAAACCGGCGTGCATTTTTGTGCCGTTGCAACAAATCGTGTGCGCCCAAAGGCGTCATAGACCGAAGAGCACAGAAAATCTGGCGGCGACCACGTTTTTTTCGTGCCCGCCGCCGAATATATGAGCAGTAATACATACAGGAGGATTTTCTATCTATGCAAACCTTGAAAAAAACGGCCTGGCTGCTGCTGGCCTTCCTATTGGTGGGATGTATGCTGTCCGTGTCCGCCTTCGCCCTGGACGAGGATATCCCGGTGGAGATCGACTACAGCGCCCTGGACAACGAGACCGCGGTCTTTACATATCTGACCCGGGAGATGGGGCTGAATGCCGCCGCGGCCTCGGGCGTTATGGCGAACATCCAGTACGAATCCGGCTTTGATCCCACGATCTGGGGCGACGGCGGCACAAGCCACGGCCTCTGCCAGTGGCATAATGGCCGCTGTGCCGGGCTCTCCAGCTTCTGCGCCGAAAACGGCTACGACGAGGGATCGGTCTACGGCCAGATGGCCTATCTCCAGTATGAGCTGGAAACCAGCTATCCCGGCGTCCTGGAAGCCCTGCGGACGGCGGAGGACAGCGCAAGCGGAGCCTACGACGCGGCCTGGTACTGGTGCTACTACTTTGAGGTCCCGGCCAACCGGGAATATCAGGCGGATCAGCGGGGCCAGGCGGCTGCCAACGACTACTATCCCTATTATGCGGATTTGGCGCAGGATGCCGTGATCCCCGCTGCGGACAGCACCCTGGAGGCTGCCCATGAAGCGCCTGACAGCCAGGAGGCCCAGACGCCTTCCGCCGCGCCCGGCCAGGGGAAGGGCTATGACCGTCCCCACCATGGCCGCCGCGGATAAAGCGCGTCTTTGACAGTCTGATTAATGCGGCAATTAAATATTGCCACATTAATAATAATTGATTTAAGCCGCTTTGCTCGCCGCAAATGCGGCAACTGCAAAGCATGGCAATGCTTACTCCGGCAATATAGGGCTATCCCATGTTGCGGGTTTTTAATTGCCGGAGTAACAACTATGGAACAACGGCGCGGCTTGCGCACCGGGGCTCCGTCGGGTATAATACCTGTAATGGACGGATGAACAGGAGGCGAAGCGATGGAAGCGATTCTGGAGGGCCTGAACGAGGCCCAGCGGGCGGCGGTCACCGCCACGGAGGGATATATCCGGGTCATCGCCGGGGCCGGGTCGGGGAAGACCAGAGCCCTGGCCCATCGCTACGCATATCTGGTCAATGAGATCGGCATACTGCCGGAAAACATCCTCTGCGTCACCTTCACCAATAAGTCCGCGGGCGAGATGAAACAGCGGATCCGGGCCCTGGCCGCCGACGCGGATACGGGGTACATCAGCACCTTCCACTCCTTCTGCGTCACCGTGCTCCAGGAGGACATCCACATCGTCCACTATCCCAAGAGCTTCATCGTTCTGGACAACGCGGACATCGATGGGATGCTGGGGAACGTGTACGCGGAGCGGGGCCTTACCAGCCGCCACCGGACCTTCTCCCAGGCCCGGGATATGATCGAGATGCAGAAGTGCAAATACCAGCGGGACTACTATAAGCCCATGCTGGATCTCAGCGTGGACGACCTGCGGGAGAAGTACCTTTCCGCCACGGAGCCGGACCAGATCATCTTCTGGGGCTACGTCTACCAGGAGCGCATGGCCTACGCCCTGGATTACAACGACCTGATCAACTTCGTGCTCCACATCTTCGAGATCGACGCGGAAACCAGAATCAAATGGCAGGACCGGCTGGAGTATATCATGGTGGACGAGTACCAGGACATCGACGATCTCCAGTACCGGCTTATGCAGGCCCTCTGTCCGCGCCACGGGAACCTGTTCATTGTGGGGGACCCGGACCAGACCATCTACACCTGGCGGGGCGCCAGCGTGCGGTACATTCTGAACTTTGAGAAGGATTTTCCGAATGTCCGGACCATTATGATGAACGACAACTACCGCTCCACCCCCGAAATCCTGGCCGTGGCCAACGACCTGATCGCCAAGAACAAGAGCCGGGTGGAAAAGGACCTGGTTGCCCGGAAGGGCCACGGGGAGAAGCCTGTCTACCACCACGCCAGGACCAATGAACTGGAGGCGGAGTGGATCGCGGCGGAGATTCGGCGGCTCCAGAGCCAGGGCGTGCCTCTCAGCGATATGGCCATCCTCTACCGGGCCCACTATCTGTCCCGGGAGCTGGAGGATGTGTTCATGAAGCGGGAGATCCCCTATACCATCTACAGCGGGGTCCAGTTTTTCCAGCGCATGGAGATCAAGGACGCCCTCTCCTACCTCCGCATGGTGATCTACAAGGACGATCTTTCCTTCCTGCGCATCGCCAACAAGCCCAAGCGGAACCTGGGGGAGAAGCGCATGGCAGCCCTGAAGCTCTATGCCCTGGACCACGGCTGCAGCCTCTATCAGGCCCTGCTTAAGAATCTGGACGAGGAGCTGTTCAAGAGCACCAAAGCCCGGCAGTTTGTGAAGCTGGTGGAGAACTTCTCCCAGGACTACGGGTACATGGCTCTGTCGGAGATGCTGACCCTGATCCTGGACCGGAGCGGCTACGAGCAGCAGCTTCGGCTGGAGGGCGGGCAGGAACGGCTGGACAATCTGGCGGAATTAAAGCAGGCCATCATGGACTACGAGGACGCCTGCGGGGAGGAATGCCGCCCGGAGGACTATTTGAGCCGGGTTGCCCTGATGACCAACAACGATGTGCCAAACAGCCGCGAAGCTGTGAAAATGATGACGGTCCACACAGCCAAGGGCCTGGAGTTTCCCCATGTGTTCCTGGTGGGCTTCAACGACGGCATTTTCCCCTCCAAGCGCACCGCCAATGTGGAGGGCATGGAGGAGGAACGGCGGCTGGCCTTCGTGGCCATGACCCGGGCGGAGGACGCCCTCTACCTGACGGAGCCCGAGGGGCGGAACCTGGACGGCTCCTACCGCTATCCCTCCCGGTTTATTTTCGATGTGGACCCGTCCCTGCTCCGATATACCGCCGAGCTGGACCCCAAATTCCAGTCCGAGGCCCAAAGAACCATCCGAGCCAGCCAGACGAGCCTGGAGGCCAGCGCAGGAAATCTGCCCCTCCAGCCCGGGACCCGGGTCCGTCACGCCATCTTCGGCCCGGGCACGGTCCGGACCGTGGACACGGTGAAGGCCGCCTATGTGGTGCGGTTCGACGGCCTCCCCACGGAGCGCCGGATCAGCTTCAAGGCAAAGTTGGAAACGCTGGAGTAATTTGGCCTTGCTCAAACATTGCGTTGTTTTGCAGATTGATATTTGTAGATTTGTAGGAACGTGAAAATCCCCGCGGCCTGACCGCGGGGATTTTCGTCTGAGGAAAATGTAAGGAGTAAAAAAGAGGAGAAAAAGGAAGGGTATCAAACAAACTGTGGTGCTTTGTTTGATGACTTCATCATACCGGGCACATGTGGCCGTTTTATAACCGTTTTGTGAATTGTTTGTTAATAAATGCAAGTCCGGAATCCGAAACGCAGAAAACCCTTGACGTTTCCCGGAGCCTTCCCTTAATATAGTATCACTTGATTGAAATAAGGAACGTGAAACTGTGAAAAAGCTGATTCCCCTGCTTATGGTTCTGGCGCTTCTGACGGCCTGCGGGTCCTCCGGCTCCTACAGCGCCGGGCTCCACCATGTGGAGATCGACGTTCAGGACTACGGCACCATCGCCCTGGAGCCGGACGCGGACACGGCGCCCAGCACCGTGGAGAACTTCTGCACCCTGGCTGCCAAGGGCTTCTACGACGGCCTGACCTTCCACCGGATCATGGACGGCTTTATGATCCAGGGCGGCGACCCGGATGGCAACGGCACGGTACTCTGGATGTACCAGCCGGTGATTACCGCCATTCGGGTTCTGGACTGAAGAAGGAGGGTTTTATGCGACTCTATCAGTCCCGGCGCTTTGTCTGGAACGCTCCCGCTGCTATTACCGACGCCCGGGGCCAGGTCCGGTTCCGGCTCCTGGGGGACGCCTTCGCCCCCACCCGGCGGCTCTATCTCCGGGACCTGGCGGGGCGGGAGGCGGCGTTCCTCCGTCAAACGCTTCCTTCCCTGTTCCCCAGATACGAGCTGGAGATCTACGGCCGGCCTGCGGGAGCCCTCTGCGTCCGGGATCACGAAATCATTTTCCAGGACTCGGCCTGGCAGCTGACCGGGTCCCCGGAGGCCCTTCACTATGATCTCGTGCGGGACGGGGAGACCGTGGCGATCTGCCGTCCCCAGGACGAGGATCTGCTGTTTCTGGAGCTCCCCGACCCGCCGGAGGGTCTGACGGCGCTGGGCCTTCTGACTGCGGCAAACTGTCTGATCCTGTCAGGGCTCTGAACTATCCCTTGGGCACATTTCCCCTTTGGCTCCCATATATGGCGTTCATCAGAAAAAAACTTAAAAAATCCCGGGAAACAGTTGACTTTTTGAGCCCGGATACGGTATAATACTCCTTGCCTGTCCTACGGACGGCCTAATTATGAGAGGCTGCGGCGCGTCCGCGCCGTTTGGCATTTAGCGATCACAATCAGGAGGTGTAACGAAATGACGAAGCGTACCTATCAGCCCAAGAAGCTGCACGGTCAGAAGGTCCACGGTTTCCGGAAGCGCATGTCCACCCGGAATGGCCGGAAGGTCCTTGCCCGCCGCCGCGCCAAGGGAAGAAGCAGACTCAGCTACTGAGCGCCCGTCTGTATCTGCACCGTTTGAATCAAGAATTAGGGTGGATAGACCTGTTCTATTCACCCTAGAGTTTTATGGAGCCACACCATGCAATTCACCACCTCCCTTAAGCAAAACCATCTGTTCCGCCGCCTGTACCGGAAGGGAAAATCCTCCGCGGGCCGCAGCGTGGTGGTATACTGCCGGAAGAACGGCCTGGGCCGGAACCGGCTGGGTCTCACCGTGGGGTCCAAGGTGGGGAAGGCCGTGGTGCGCAACCGCATCCGCCGCCGCATCCGGGAGGCCTACCGCCTCTCCGAGGCGGAATACCGCCGGGGCTACGACATTGTTGTGGTTGCCAGAAGCCGGGCGGCGGAGGCATCTTATGAGGAGATTGCGTCCTGTCTCAGGAAGCAGTCCGAAAAGCTGGGTTTGATCGAAAAGGAGGAACGCCGTGAAGCGCCTGCTGCTCTTTCTGATCCGGTTCTACCGGAGTAACATCTCCCCTTTGCGGGCGCCCTGCTGCCGCTTCATCCCCACCTGCTCGGAATACGCTCTGGAGGCGGTGGAGAAGTACGGCGCGTGGAAGGGCGGTCTCCTGGCGCTCAAACGATTCCTTCGGTGTCATCCCTTTTCCCACAGCGACCCCTACGATCCGGTCCCCTGAGGCGCTCCGGCGGAGGGGTTCCCCATTCTATCCTCAAATCATTACTGGAGGAACCACATGCACTATATACTCATACCCTTTGCGTGGCTGCTTCGGGTCCTGTATCATCTCTTTGACAACTACGGCGTGGCCCTGATCCTGTTCTCCCTGCTCACCAAGCTGATCCTTCTGCCCTTCACGGCAAAGAGCAAGAAGAGCATGATGAAGACCTCCCGTCTGGGACCCAAGCTCAAGGAACTGGAAGCCAGGTGCGGCGACGACAAGCTCAAATACCAGCAGGAGATGCAGGCCCTCTATAAAAAAGAGGGCGTCAGCCCCATGTCGGGCTGTCTCTGGTCGCTCCTGCCTCTGGTGCTGCTCATGGCCCTGTACTATGTCATCCGGCAGCCCATGACCTATCTGATGCAGCTCACCCCCGACCAGATCACCCAGGTCCAGGAATTCCTCACCAGCAACAATCTGGTGGAGCTGGCCACCTCCGGCCGCGGGAGCTACTACACCGAAATCGTGATGGCCCAGGCAGTCTATGACAACATGGACGCCATCCGGACCCTGATCCCCGACATCGCCACCCGTGCCATCGACTTCCACTTCCTGGGCGTGGATCTGAGTACGATCCCCGACTGGCATTGGCTGTTCCAGGGCCCCTATACCCTGGCGGGCTTCGGCCTGTTCATCATCCCCGTGCTGTCCGCCCTGTCCCAGTTCGGGTCCATGATCCTGTCCCAGAAGCTCAACGGCACCGTGGCCACCAATGACAAGGGCGAAAAGGACGAGGACGCCGCCGCTGCCGCCGCCCAGAGCATGAAGACCATGATGTACGTCATGCCCCTCTTCTCTCTGTGGATCGGTTTCTCTATGCCCGCGGCCATGTGCGTCTACTGGATCGCCCAGGCTGTGTTCAACACAGGCATTGACGGCATTCTGACTGTCCACTATAAGAAGGTCTACGACGCCGAGGACGAGATCAAGCGGGAGAAGGCCGCCGAGGAGGCCGCCATCGAGGCCGAGAAGGAGGCCCGCCGGGCCGAGCGCCGGGCCATGAATCCCGAGGGCGCCAACCCCAACACCAGCCGCCGGAAGGTGAAGAAGCAGCAGAAGGCCGCCATTCCCGAGTCCCCCAAGGGCCACATGACCGAGGAGGAGCGGGAGACCTACAAGCAGTCTCTGGCGGAGAAGGAAAAGGCCAGAGGCGGCAACACCGGCGACCCCAACCGTCCCTACGGCAAGGGCCGGGCCTACATGGAAAACCGGTATTCGTCTGCCGAGGCTTCGCCGGAGGAAGCCCCGGAGCCTCAGATCGAGGATGCCGCGGATACTCCCGCGGAGGAGACCGAAGAATGAGCCTGCGCCCGGCGATCCCTGACCGTCCGGGCTGCATATAAAGGAGCGCGTACAAACTATGTTCAAATCCATTGAAGCCACCGGCAAGACCCTGGATCTTGCCATTCAGGCCGGTCTCGACCAGCTTGGGCTGGATCGGGACGACGTGTCCGTGGAGGTGCTGGAGCAGCCCCGTTCCGGGTTCTTCGGCATCGGCGCCTCTCCGGCCAAGGTGTCCCTGACCTATGAGGTCCCGGACCCGGAGCCTGTTCCGGAGACGCCGGCCCCCAGGGCGGAGGCCCCCCAGAAGCAGCCCAAGGCCGCGCCCGCCCCTAAGGCGGAGGCCCCTGCGTCGACGGCCCACAAGGTGGAGAAACCCAAGGTGGAAAAGCCGCCCAAGCCCGAAAAAAAGCCCATCGAAATTCCCGCTCCCGCCCCCGAGGGCACCATGGAGGCCACCATCGAGACCTTCCTCAAGGGCCTTCTGGAGCACATGGGCTCCGACGCCGTCCCCTCCTGCGCCAAGTCCGGAGAGGACACCTACGCCGTGGAGCTCATCGGCGAGCATCTGGGCATGCTGATCGGCCGCCGGGGAGACACCCTGGATGCCATCCAGCACATCACCAACTACGCTGTGAACCACGGCAAGAGCAAGCGGGTCCGCGTCAACGTGGACGCGGAGAATTACCGGAAGAAGCGGGAGGAATCCCTCCAGCGTCTGGCCGAAAAGGTGGCCGGCAAGGTGGTCCGTTCCCGCCGGAACATCACCCTGGAGCCCATGAACGCCTACGAGCGCCATGTGATCCACGCCGCCCTCCAGGATTATCCCAAGGTGACCACCTTCTCCACTGGCACGGAACCCGGTCGCCGGGTGGTGGTGGCCTACAGCGCCTACCAAAGCGTTCCCCAGGACGACGAATAATCGACTTTGCAGCCGGAAGCCGACAGCGGATTCCGGCTGCCTTTTTCTTCCCTTGCCAAGCCCGGTTTTCACGAGTATAATGGAGCCAACCAAATATGGAAAGGGGACCTGTCCGATGCAGTACAGAAAGGACCGGCTGGGCCGTGATATCTCCGCTCTGGGCTTCGGCTGTATGCGCTTTCCCAAGAAAAACGGTTCCATCGACCAGCAGGAAACGGAACGGGAGCTGATGCGGGCCATCGAGCTTGGCGTCAACTACTTTGACACCGCCTACATCTACCCCGGCAGCGAGGCAAGCCTGGGCGAGGCGCTGGAAAAGCACCAGGTCCGGGACAAGGTGCGCATTGCCACCAAGCTGCCCCAGTACCTGATCCGCAGCCGGGCGGCCATCGACAAATACTTCTCCGAGCAACTCTCCCGGCTTCGGACGGACCACGTGGACTTCTACCTCATGCACATGCTCACGGATCTGGACGCCTGGAACAAGCTGGTCTCCCTGGGCATTGAGGATTGGATCCGGGAGAAGAAGGCCTCCGGCGCCATCGGACAGATCGGCTTCTCCTATCACGGCAACACGGCCATGTTTTTAAAGATCCTGGAGGCCTACGACTGGGATTTCTGTCAGATCCAGTACAACTATCTGGACGAGAACACCCAGGCAGGCCGGGAGGGGCTGTTGGCGGCCGCCGCCAAGGGCATTCCCGTGATCATCATGGAGCCCCTGCGGGGCGGCAAGCTGGTGGATCTGCTGCCCCAGAGCGCCAAGGACCTGGTGGCGAAGGACCCCAAGGGCCGCTCCGCGGCGGAGCTGGCCTTCCGTTGGCTCTGGGATCAGGAGGCGGTCACCTGCGTGCTCTCAGGCATGAACAGCATGGAGATGCTGGAGGAGAACTGCCGCACGGCCTCCGACGCCCTCCCGGGCTCCTTCACCGATGCGGACCACGCCCTGATCGGAAAGCTGAAGGCAGCCATCCAGGACAAGCTGAAGGTGGGCTGCACAGGCTGCGGCTACTGCATGCCCTGTCCCAAGGGGGTGGACATTCCCGGGGCCTTCCGGTGCTACAACACCATGGCCACGGAGCGAAAGGCCGCCGGACGGAAGGAGTATTTCCAGACCGTGGCCCTCCGGAAGGAGCAGCCCTTCCCCTCCCTTTGCGTGGGCTGCGGCCGGTGCGAGAGTCACTGTCCCCAGCACATTTCCATCATTCAGGAGTTGAAAAACGCGGACCGGGCCCTGCGGCCCTTCCCCTACCGCGTAGCGTCCGATGTGGCCCACTGGTGGCTCTTCGGACGAACGACAAAATCATAAAAGGAGATTGATAACCATGGGACGTTTGGATAACAAGATCGCGCTGATCACCGGCGGAAACTCGGGCATCGGCGAGGCCACGGCAAAGCTCTTTGCAAAGGAGGGCGCCACAGTGGTCATCACTGCCCGGCGGGAGGCGGAGCTTCAGCGGGTCTGCGACGAGATCCGGGCCGAGGGCGGCATCTGCGATTATGTCCCCGGCGACATTCGGGTGACGGCCGAGGTGGACAACGTTGCGGCGAAAACCGTTGAAACGTACGGGCGCATCGACATTCTGGTGAACAACGCCGGAATCCCTGACCGCCACATGCCCGCGGTGAAGCTGACGGACGAGCTGGCGGAGGACGTGATCAACACGGATCTGCTGGGCGTCATCCGCATGTGCCGGGCCGTGCTGCCCCACATGGAGGCGGCAGGCAAGGGCTCCATCGTGAACATCTCCTCCATCGGCGGCGTCTACGCCTGCGCCGGCGCTTCCTACTCCGCCGCCAAGGCCGGCGTCCTGGCCCTGACGAAAAACCTTGCCATCCAGTATTTCGCCCGGGGCATCCGGGTGAACTCCGTGTCCCCCGGATCCACAGACACGCCCCTCTTTAATCCGGCCATGCTGGAGGCGGCGGACAAGGAAATGATCGAGATCACCGCCCAGCACCATCTTTACAACTACGACCACATGCTCTCCCCCATGGAGCAGGCCTACGCAATATTATTCCTGGCCTCCGACGAGGCCAGCGGCATCAACGGCGAGAACCTGACCGTGGACTACGGCGGACGGCTGTAACAGAACGAAACGAACCCCTGGCATTGACGTCCAATGCCAGGGGGCGCTTTGTATTCATCGTGTTTTCCCGCTTCTGTCCGGGAGCTGGACCCAGATGATGGCGGCGAACATAAGGCCGCAGCCCAGGAGCTCCCAGGCGGTCATACGCTGTCCCAGAAGCAGCCAGCCGAAAATCAGGCTGAATACGGCCTCCAGACTCATGATCAGGGAGGCCACGGTGGGGTCCGTGTCCTTCTGGGCCAGGATCTGGAGGGTGTAGCCCGCCCCGCTGGACAGGAGTCCGGCGTAGCAGATGGGGAGCCAGGCCGCCAGAATATCCCCCAGCGCGGGCCGCTCCCAGATCAACATGCAGATCCCCGCCAGTATGCCGCAGGCGAAAAACTGAATGCAGCTCATTTTCACCCCGTCCACCCGTCCGGCAAATCGGTCGATGACAAGGATGTGGGCCGTAAATCCGGCGGCGCAGGCCAGCTCCAGCAGGTCCCCCCGATTCACGCCGGAAAATCCGGTTCCGCGGAGGCACAGGAAGTACATTCCCACAAGTGCAACGCCCACGGCGGCCCAGACCCGATGGGAAATCCGTTTTCGGAAAAATAAACCGCACAGAGGGATCATAACGATGTACATGGCGGTCAGAAAGCCCGCCTTGCCCACGGAGGTATACTGAATTCCGATCTGCTGGAGGGCGCTGGCCAGACACAGCACCGCCCCGCACAGAAGGCCGCCCAAAAGAAGCGTCTTTTCCTCCTCCGGCGTCGCCTTTTCCCCGGGAATCCTGCGGTCAAACACAGCGATCAGGGGCAGGAGCGCCGCGCCGCCCAGAAGAGACCGGGCGCAGAGGAAGGTAAAGGGGCCGATATAGTCCATGCTGACCCGCTGGGACACAAAGGCCGCGCCCCAGATCAGGGCCGTCAGCAGAAGAAGTCCGTTGGCCCGGAGCCGCTTTCCCGTCATAAGGCCTTCTTCCTCCTCCGCTTCAGGGCCCAATCCACCAGACAGCTGTAGCCCACGCCGGCGAGGATACCCAGAACCGCCAGGCAGATCCACTTTTTCCAGCCGTGGACCCCGAAGGTCAGGCCTGCGGTGTAGACCAGCAGGTGGAGCAGGTAGATTTCAAAGGATTTCCCGCCGAGAAACTCCAGAAACCGGTTCAGCAGGGCCGTGGGCTTCCACTTCTCGAACCGTTCCAGGGCCCAGGTGATGCCGTAGAGGGTAGCAGGCGTGGAAAGCAGAAAGGGGTGCCACCAGAAGCCGTATTTTCTCAGGCCGTCGGGCCACCGCGTCACCAGGAAATAAAAGGCCGTCATGCTGACCGCGAACAGGACCGCGGCGGCCCAAATATGCCGCTTTGTGGGCTGCTTCCCCTCGGAGGCCTCCTTCCCCAGGTACATGCCCAGGAAATAGACCGGGAACCGGCTGACGCCCATCATGAGGCTGGTGTCCACACAGGCCGCGTCCAGGAGAAACAGGAGTACAAACAGCCAGAGGGACTTCTTGCCGTACCGTTCCATGAGCCCGAAGAGCAGGGGCGAGACCAGATAGGCCACCAGGAGCGTGGGGATATACCAGTTGAACTGGGCGCCCATTCTGGTCCACCAGCCGAAGGTGGTCAGGTTCCCCAGGGCCTGGAGCAGGGACATCTGACCGGTCAGCATCATAAAGCCGCAGAACACCAAAATAAAGGGCAGGTAGGACGGGGCAAGCCGCTCCAGCCGCCGCTCCATGAACCGCAGCGGGTCCCGGTTCTTTTTCAGGGAATGGTAGATCCCGAAGCCGGAGAGGAACAGAAACACGTCCACGGAGCCCACGGTATACCACTCGGTGATATTCAGGTACTGGTACTCTTTGAGACCGCTGTGATAATAGAGCAGATGTCCATAGACCACCACCAGAATGGAGATGCCCATGAGCGCCGCCTTGTAGCGGCTGATCCGGTCATACGCCTGCATTCTGTTTCCTCCCTTTACATGGTTTACGGAGCGTCCTGTGGGACGCTCCGCAGTTTTTAAGTGTCCTGCATGCCGCAGAAGGCCTTTCGGTAGGCGGTGGGGGTGATGCCCTCGTACCGCTTGAAAACCCGGGCCAGTGTCCAGCCGGAGTAGTAGCCCACCCGGGAGGCGATCTCGGAAATGCCTAAATCCGTTTCATTGAGCAGCTTCTTGGCCTCAGTGAGCCGGGTGGTGTGGAGATAGTCCAGGAGGTTCATGCCCGTGTTCTCCTTGAACATGCGGCTGAGATAGCTCCGGGACTTGCCCAGGCAGTCGCAGATCATCTCCACGGAGAGATCCGGCTCCATATACTTCTTGCTGATCAGGTGGATCACCTTTCCGGTGGTGCCGGAGTAATCCGAGGGAGCGGTGTTGTAGTGGCTGTCCAGACGCCCGAAGAACTGCTGGACCGCCTGCTCCAGCTCCTCCAGGCTGGTGCAGCCGTCCAGGTGCTGTCCCCGCCCGGCGCGGTCGCCCATGAGCTCGCCCATGGGGATGGCCAGCACGCTGCCCGTGGTCTGCATCCGCATATTCAGGAACATGACGGCCCGTTCCAGGCCGTTCGGGTCCGATCCGTTGCAGATCTCCCGGATCCGGTCCAGAGTCAGCTGCATGGCCATCTGGAAGTCCTGGGTCACCAGGGCGTTGAGGTAGAGCTTTTCGATGGTGGGCTCCATCCGCTTGCCGTTCGGAGGCGGCTCCGTCTCGTCCTTGACACAGACCCCCTCCCGGAACGTGGTCCCGGCGTCCACCGCCACCCGCTCCGTCTGATGGAAGGCCTCGTGGAGGGCGGAGAGGCCATCGCAGACGCCGCTGACGCAGACCTTCAGCTCCAGATCAAAATTCTCCCGGATGAACTTCACCGCGTCCCGGCAGATCTCCGCCGTCTGGGCGGGCATGGTCTCGTCCGGAGTGAAGTTCAGAAGGAAGGCGTACCGGTCCTCCAGGTTGGCGGGATAGCAGTCCGCCCGCTCCCCCAGGAGCTCGGAGAAGATGGAGGAGACGATGAGGCCCACCTGGCCTCCGTCCCGGATATCGCTGTCATAGCTGGAAAACGCGGCCTCGCCCCCGGCGGGGCAGACCAGCACCAGCAGATAGGCCTCATGCTGGAAGTGGAGGTCAAACATGTGCAGCTTCCGCTCCAGGGCCCGCATATCAATGAAATGCCCCCGGAGCAGCTTTTCCACCATGAGCTCCTGGGCCTGATAGGTCCGGTGCCTGTATTTCCGCTCCAACTCCTCATAGCTGTCCTCGACGGCGGGCGGTCCGAGCCCCGTGGAAGGGGGCATACCGTCCCCGGCCGGGGACCCGCCATGGAGCTTGGGCTCCGGCGGTCCGGAGACCTGGGTCGCTGCCCGGTCGTCGTTTCGTGCCATGCCAATCGTCCTCCAGTCCTGGGTGTGGAAACCTACAAAATGTGTTATGGAAACCGAGCGTTTCCCTTTTTCTGATTCTTATTATAGCACAAATGGATGAAATGTAAAGAGAAAGTTCTCATTCTGACGGTTTTGCCCCGGTGGAAAACCGCATTTCCTCTTCCAAAACCGGATGGGCTGTAGTATAATAGGTGGGCAAACTGCCCGGGAGGTGATCGTTTGAAGGTTCTGCTCCATATCTGCTGCGCCCCCTGCGCCAATATGTGCATCGAGACCCTCCGGCAGGAGGAGCTGGCGGTGGAAGGCTTCTGGTACAACCCCAATATCCACCCCTTCACGGAGTACCGGGCCAGACGGAACTGTCTGCGGGAGTATGCCCGGGATATCGCCCTGCCCCTCCACGAGCAGAACGACTACGGCCTCCGGCCCTTCGTCCGGGAGGTGGCCTCCGACATTGACGGCCGCTGCGTCAAATGCTATGAAATGCGGCTGGGCACGGCGGCCATGTACGCCCGGGATCAGGGCTACGATGCCTTCACCTCCTCCCTGTTCATCTCCCCCTACCAGAAGCACGACCTCATGCGGCAGGTGGCGGAGGAAGCCGCCCGCCGGTTCGGGGTGCAGTTCCTCTACCGGGACTTCCGGCCCTATTTCCGGCAGGGCCAGGAACGGGCCAGGGCGCTGGGCTTCTACATGCAGAAATACTGCGGCTGCGTTTTCTCCGAGGAGGAACGGTATCTGAAGCCGAAGAAAATCCTGCGCTGAGCGCATTTTGCCACAGCCTTCCGAAATAGACCAATGTGTTTTCGGTGCGTATATGCTATCATACAGACAGCTTTATTTAGGAGGCGTAGAATCATGAAAGACGCAATGATCGTTATCGCAAAGTTCAATCAGCTTCAGAACCAGAAGCTCCTGGCGCTGCTGGACGGACTCACCGACGAGCAGCGGAAGCAGGACGTGGGCACCAACTACACCTTCGGCTCCATCCATGGGGCCCTGGACCGGATGGCCGGCACGCTGGCCATGAGCCTGAATATGCTCTCTGACGACGGTCCGGGCGGTCCCGGCGGGCCTGGTGGTCCTGGAGGTCCCGGCGGTCCCGGTGGTCCTGGAGGTCCTGGAGGTCCTGGTGGTCCCGATATGGGAGAGCCGAAATACGATATTGAGGACTATGAGGCCCTCAAGCAGAAAATCACGGAGACGGACGCGGCCTATGTATCGGGCTTCGAGGCCATCTCCGAGGAAAAATGCGTCTCCGGCGCGGGTGTCCCCCTCTATGACATGGTCATGAAGGGCATGTTCATTGCCAACTTTGTCCGGGGCGCAGTGTGCCAGGTTCTGAAGCGGGAATATGGCATCTCCAGCGACCTGATCTCCGGCGCGCTGCTCTCCTGAGAACAGCGCCGGAGCCGGCGAAACATCCACATTCGGGAGGAAGGAAATATCTATGATCGCAGCACTGCCACAGGGTACGCTTCAGCGGCTGCCCCAATATCTCATTATGCTGAAAACCGAGCTCCGGGAGGGCCGGACCGGCGTCACCGCCGAGGACATCGGCGCCGTGGTCCAGGTCAGCCCCAGCCAGGTACGCCACGACCTGTCTGTATGCGGCCTGGAGCAGGAGCCCAGCGAGGCCATGGAGGTTCAGGCCCTGATCCGGCTGATCGAACACGCCATGGGCTACGACGACGTGGTCACCGCTGTGATCGTGGGCGCGGGACAGCTTGGAAAGGCGCTTCTCAGCTACCAGAACTACTCCGACTACGGCGTGGAGGTGGTGGCGGCCTTTGATACCGACGAGTCTCTGGCCGGTCAGGAGGTGGGCGGCAAGCCCATTCTGCCGGTGAAGCGTATGACCGCTCTGTGCCGCCGGATGAAGGTCCACATCGGTATCATCACCGTGCCCGCCGCCTACGCCCAGGAGGCCTGCGACAGGCTGCTGGAGGGCGGCATCCAGGCCATCTGGAACTTCGCGCCGGTCCATCTTCGGGTTCCGGAGGACGTGATCGTGCGGAACGAGATCATCGCCGTGTCCCTGGGGGAGCTCTCCCGGGCACTGCAGGAGAAACGGAGGAACGATTGATGGAAGCGCTCTTTTCCCAGGCCGGCATGGAGCGGTCCTCCAAGGCCTTCAACGTCCGGATCAACAGCGAAACCGACGAACGGGGGCCCTCCTTCAATGTGAATATGCGCTCTCAGTATGAAAGCTGCGATTTTGAAACCAGGTCCCTGATCCTGTCCTTTCCTGTGGAGAACTACATGCGGAATCCCGCCGGGGTCATGCACGGAGGGGCTGTGGCCGGAGCCATGGACATCACCATGGGGTCCCTGACCTTCTACTGCGCCGGAGAGTTCCTCACCCCCACCATCAACCTGAACGTGTCCTACGAGCGGCCCGTTCCCACAGGCGGGCGGCTCCTGGTGGAGGCCCAGTGCCATTCCTGCGGCAAGACCATGGCCTACGCCACGGCCAAAGCCTGGGTCGAGGGAAAGCCCGAGAAGATCGTGGCCACCGCCAGCGGCACCTACTACACCGCCAGTGGCATGAAATAACAGAAAAACTCCGGCTGCTCCGCCAAAAACGGAACAGCCGGGGTTTTGTAGTGTAGATTAAATACGCACGGCCTGGGGCTCGGACGCCTCCTCCAGATAGGGTGCCACGCAGTGGCGCATGAGCTTCTGCCGGGTGACAATGCCGATGAAGCTGTCCCGGTCGTCCACCACGGGCACAAAGTTCTGATCCACGGCCATCTGCATCAGCGTCTTGGCGTCGGTGTGGATGGGCACCGCCTGATAATCCTTCCGGCGGGGCACCTCCATGACGGGATGGCTCTCCGCGTCCTTCACATTCATCATATAGTCGTTCTTGATGGCCCAGAGAAGATCCCCTTCGGTGATGGTGCCAACGTATTCTCCGTTCCGGCGGAGAATAGGGATGGAGGCATATCGGTTGGCCTCCATGCGCTCCAGCGCCTGCCGGATGGTAAAGTCCTCAAAGATGTAGGTGCAGTTTGCCTTGGGGGTCAGGAAAAACACGATGTTCAAAAGTGACCGCCTCCTCCTCGGATAGTATACCATACACGCCCCGGGAAAGCTATGACCAAATTGTGAACACTGCATAAATGCGCCCCGGTTCCGAAGGGAACCGGGGCGGCAGCTATCTTTGGATTACTTCGCGATGTTGAAGAAGGCGGTGCGGCCGGGATACTGGGCGGAGCCCTCCAGCTCCTCCTCGATCCGGAGCAGCTGATTGTACTTGGCCACCCGGTCGGTCCGGGAGGGCGCGCCGGTCTTGATCTGGCCCGCGTTGGTGGCAACCACCAGGTCGGCGATGGTGGAGTCCTCGCTCTCGCCGGAGCGGTGGGAAACCACGGCGGTGTAGCCCGCACGGTTGGCCATCTGGATGGCGTCCAGGGTCTCGGTCAGGGTGCCGATCTGGTTGACCTTGATGAGAATAGCGTTGGCCACGCCCAGGTCGATGCCCTTCTTCAGGCGCTCGGTGTTGGTGACAAACAGGTCGTCGCCCACCAGCTGGACCTTGTCGCCGATGGCCTCGGTCAGGAGCTTCCAGCCTTCCCAGTCGTTCTCGCCCATGCCGTCCTCGATGGAGATGATGGGATACTTCTCCACGAAGTCCTTCCACATGGCCACCAGCTCCGCCGGGGTCATGGTAACGCCCTTCTTGGGCAGGTCATAGTTGCCGGTCTCCTCGTTGTACCACTCGGAGGTGGCGGCGTCCATGGCGATCATGAAGTCCTCGCCGGGCTTGTAGCCGCAGGCCTCCACAGCCTTGACGATGGCCTTGAGGGCGTCCTCGTCCTGGGCAAGGTTGGGGGCGTAGCCGCCCTCGTCGCCCACGCCGGTGGCGGGCGCGCCCATGTCCTTCAGGACGGTCTTGAGCTTGTGGAAAACCTCCACGCACATCTGGAGCGCCTCGGTCCAGGTCTCGGCGCCCACGGGCATGACCATGAACTCCTGGATATCCACGTTGTTGGTGGCATGAGCGCCGCCGTTGAGAATGTTCATCATGGGCACGGGCAGGGTCTTGCCGTTGACGCCGCCCAGATACCGGTACAGGGGCACGCACAAAGCCTCCGCGGCGGCCCGGGCCACGGCCATGGACACGGCCAGAATGGCGTTGGCGCCCAGCCGGGATTTGTTGGGCGTGCCGTCCAGCTCGATCATGGTCTGGTCGATCTCCGTCTGGTTCAGAGCGTTCATGCCGATCAGGGCGTCGGCGATCTCCGTATTCACGTTGGTCACGGCCTTCATGACGGCCTTGCCGCCGTAGGCCTCGCCGCCGTCCCGCAGTTCGCAGGCCTCATAGATGCCGGTGGAAGCGCCGGAGGGCACGATGGCCCGGCCCATAACGCCGTCGTCCAGATAGACCTCCGCCTCCACGGTGGGGTTTCCACGGGAGTCCAGCACCTGACGGGCATGGACGTCAAGGATCTCAAGATACTGTTTCATGGTATATCCTCCTTCAAAAACGTGGTGATTTCCCGATTATTCCGCGTCCAGATTGGCCGCGTTGATGATCTTAACAAATTTCTCCGGGTCCAGAGACGCGCCGCCGATGAGGCCGCCGTCGATGTCGGGCTGCTCCAACAGGGTCCCGGCGTTCTTCTCGTTCATGGAGCCGCCGTAGAGAATGGAGGTGGCCCGGGCGGTCTTGGCAGAGGACAGCTTCCGGATCACAGTGCGGATGTGCTGGCAGACCTCCTCGGCCTCCTCGGGGGTGGCGGTCAGGCCCGTGCCGATGGCCCAGATGGGCTCGTAGGCCACCACGATCCGCCGGAGCTGCTCCGGGGGGATCTCCTGGAAGGCCTGCTTGAGCTGCATGGAGATGTGCTCAAAGGTCACGCCGCTCTTCCGCTGCTCCAGGCTTTCGCCCACGCAGAGAATGGGGGTGAGCCCCGCCTCCAGGGCGGCGATCAGCTTCTTGTTGATATCGCTGTCGGTCTCGCCCATGGCCCGGCGCTCGCTGTGGCCGATGATCACATACTTCACGCCGGCGTCCACCAGCATGGGGGCGCTGATCTCGCCGGTGTAGGCGCCGTAGGTCTCATAGAACATGTTCTCCGCGCCGATGTTCACCCGGGTGTCCCGCATGGCCTTCACGCCGGTGGGAATGCAGATGGCGGGCATGCAGAGAACGATCTCGCACCAGCGGCCCTTGGGCAGCAGCCGGCGCAGCTCCGCGCCGAAGGTTTTTGTCTCCGTGGCGGTCTTATTCATCTTCCAGTTGGCCGCGATCACGGTTTTTCTGTACTTATGATTCATGGTTTACACTCCTTCACTGATTTGTTCTTCCTGACCTCAGGCGTCCAGCAGGGCTGCTACACCGGGCAGCTCCTCGCCGGCGAAGAACTCCAGAGAAGCGCCGCCGCCGGTGGAGACGTGGGTCATCTTCTCCGCCAGGCCGAACTGCTCCACAGCCGCCGCGCTGTCGCCGCCGCCGATAATGGTCACGGCGCTGCTCTCGGCCATGGCCTTGGCCACCGCCTCGGTACCTGCGGCAAAGGCCGGGAACTCAAACACGCCCATGGGGCCGTTCCAGATCACGGTGCCCGCGTTCTTCACCACCTGGGCATAGGCCTCCGCCGTCTTGGGGCCGATGTCCAGGCCCATCATGCCGTCGGGGATCTCCCCGTCGGCAAATACCTGGGGCGCCGCGTCGGCGGCAAAATGGTCGCCGCAGACCGCGTCCACGGGCAGGTGGATCCGGACACCCTTCTCCTCAGCCTTCTTCAGCAGCTCCAGGCAGTAGTCAAAGGACTCCTTTTCGCAGAGGGAGGTGCCGATCTTGCCGCCCCGGGCGGCGGTGAAGGTGTAGCTCATGCCGCCGCCGATGATGATGTCGTCAGCCAGAGTCAGCATGTGGTCGATGACGCCGATCTTGTCGGAAACCTTGCTGCCGCCCATAATGAGCACCAGCGGCCGGGCAGGATCGGACAGAGCCTTGCCCATGACGTCCAGCTCCTTCTTCACCAGAAGGCCGCTGTAGGCAGGCAGGAACTCTGCCACGCCCACGGTGGAGGAGTGGGCCCGATGGCAGGAGCCGAAGGCGTCGTTGACGAAGACCTCCGCCAGATCGGCGTACTGCTTCGCCAGCTCCATGTTGTTCTTGGTTTCGCCTGTCATAAAGCGGACGTTCTCCAGCAGCAGGACCTGGCCGGGTTTCAGGGCCTTGGCCTTCTCCCGGGCCTCGGGGCCCACCACGTCGGCGGCCAGCTCCACGGGGATGCCCAGCAGCTCCTGGAGCCGGTCCCGGACCACCTTCAGGGAGAATTTTTCCTCGAAGCCGTTCTTGGGCCGTCCCTTATGGGAGCAGAGGATCACGGCGGCCCCCGCCTCCAGAACCGCCTGGATGGTGGGCAGGGTCTTGCGGATCCGGCTGTCGTCGGTGATGGCGCCGTCATCCCCGGTGGGCACGTTGAAGTCGCAGCGCATCAGGACCCTTTTGCCCTTCAGGTCCGCGTCAAGGATCGTCTTTTTCTTGTAGTTCATAGCCATTCCTCCAAATCATGAAATGTTTGGGTATCCATCTTTCCAAAGGTCCGCATCCCCGGAAATTCCAGTTGGCGGAGCGCTTCGTACAACACAACGGCGGCGGAAGAGGACAGGTTCAGGCTCCTGGCGTCCTCCACCATGGGGATCCGGAGACACCGTTCCCGATTGGCCTCCAAAAGGTCCTCCGGCAGCCCCTTGGACTCGGGACCGAACACCAGATAGTCCCCGTCCTGAAATTCCACCTGCGTATAGCTCCCGGGCGCCTTGGTAGACAGGAACCAGCGCCGCCGGTCCGCCGTGGCCTCCAGAAAGGCCTCCAGGCTGTCGTAGAGCCGCACATCCAGCAGGTACCAGTAGTCGAGACCCGCCCGCTTCAGCGCCTTATCCGTGATTTCGAAACCAAGAGGCCGGATCAGGTGGAGCCTGGAGCCTGTGGCCGCGCAGGTCCGGGCGATGTTGCCTGTGTTCTGGTGGATCTCCGGAGAGACCAGGGCGATATTCAGCATGCGCAAAGCCTCCCGCACCACCTGGATTTTGCTCCATTGTAATCCAATTCTCACGATAATTCAAGCGGAAAATTCGGATTTTTCCAGAAAATATGGACCGATGCACTATTTTTTTGTAAAAATCATTCCGTCCTGCGCCCGGTAAAAGTCGCAGACTGTCGAGCCGGGGAAGCGTCCTTGCATTTCCGGTCGAAACCGGGTACAATATCCTCGCTTGAAACCGCCTTTCAGAAAGGATGAAGGGATTTGAAACAGCTTGCAGTCATCTTCGATTTGGACGGCACCCTGACCGACTCCGGGGAGGGCGTCATCAACTGCGTCCAACTGGCCCTCAGCCGTCTCGGCGTCCCCTGTGAGGACCGGGAGGCCCTTCGGGTGTGCGTGGGTCCGCCGCTCCGGGAGAGCTTTCCCTGGTTCGGCGTCCCGGCGGACCAGGTGGAGGAGGCCGTGGCTATCTACCGGAGCCGCTACAACACCGTGGGGAAGTATGAAAACGTGCCCTATCCCGGCATCCGGGCCCTGCTGGACCGGCTCAAGGCGGCAGGCGTTTCCCTGTATGTGGGCACCTCCAAGCCCGAGGCCATGGCGCTGGATATTCTGGAGCATTTCGGCCTTGCCGACTGCTTTGACCGGATCTGCGGGGCGGATTTCGCCGGGACCCGGGACTCCAAGGTGGACGTGCTCCGGTATCTGCTGAAAAGCCTTCCGGCGGACGCCCGCCCCCTCATGGTGGGGGACACCATCTACGACGTGGCCGGGGCGGCGGAGCTCCAAATCCCCACCATCGGGGTCACCTGGGGCTTCGGCAGCGCCCGGGAGATGGAGGAAGCGGGGGCCATTGCCATCGTGGACACCATGGACGCGCTCTACGATCGAATTCTGGCCCTGGAGCCGGGAAAGAATCCTCTTGCCATGGGACATACAATCTGATACAATACGGGTGGAAACATCGTTCTGCGGGACAAGGCACGCCTGATCTCAAAGCCGATCACAGCCGCCACATTTGCGCTGATTCGTGCCTCTCTGGTTCCCGCGGACCGGAGGGGCATTTTATATGGATATGAAAACCTTGATCGATAAGCTGGAAGCGACCCGGGACCTGACCGACGGAGAATTTCTCGCCCTTCTGACCTGCACCGGGGAGGACATGGCCTATCTTGCGGAGAAGGCCAGGGACCTCCGGGACAGGATCTACGGAAAAGAGGTCTATCTCCGGGGGCTCATCGAGTTCTCCAACTACTGCAAAAACGACTGTCTCTACTGCGGCATCCGGCGGAGCAACGGGAACGCCGACCGGTACCGGCTGACCGCGGAGGAGATCCTCTCCTGCGCGGACCAGGGCTACGAGCTGGGCTTCCGCACCTTTGTGCTTCAGAGCGGCGAGGATCTGTGGTTCTCCGATGACGCCATGGCCGGCCTGATCCGGGCCCTCAAGGACCGCCATCCGGACTGCGCCGTGACCCTCTCCATCGGCGAGAAGGACCGGCCGGCCTATCAGAAGTACTTTGACGCCGGAGCGGACCGGTATCTCCTGCGGCACGAGACAGCCGACAGGGCCCACTATGAAAAACTCCACCCGGCGGACCTGTCCTGGGACCACAGGATGGACTGCCTGCAAAGCCTCCGGGACATCGGCTATCAGGTGGGCTGCGGCATGATGGTGGGCTCTCCCTTCCAGACCCCGGAATGTCTGCTGGCGGATCTGCGGTTTTTGCAGGCCTTCCAGCCGGAGATGGTGGGCATCGGGCCCTTTATCCCCCACAAGGATACGCCCTTTAAGGACTCTCCTCCCGGCACCCTGACGGACACCCTGCGGCTGCTCAGCATCATCCGGCTTCTGCTGCCGGAGGTGCTGCTGCCCGCCACCACGGCTCTGGGTACCATCCATCCCACGGGTAGGGAGCAGGGGATCCGGGCCGGGGCCAACGTGGTCATGCCCAATCTGTCCCCCCGGGGCGTCCGGGGAAAATACCTGCTCTACGACAACAAGATCTGCACCGGAGACGAAGCGGCGGAGTGCGTGAACTGCATGAAGGCCCGGATGGAGTCCGCCGGGTGCAGGGTCGTCGTGAGCCGGGGCGATCATCCCGGATACCGGAAAGGAGATGCATGACATGGCAAACGATCTGAATCAGACCCCATCGGCCAATCGGGTCCACATCGGCTTTTTCGGCCTGCGGAACGCGGGAAAATCCAGCCTCGTCAACGCCGTGACGGGCCAGGCCCTGTCCATTGTCTCCGACGTGAAGGGCACCACCACCGACCCGGTGCAGAAGGCTATGGAGCTTCTGCCCCTGGGGCCTGTGGTGATCCTGGACACCCCCGGTCTGGACGACGAAGGGGAGCTGGGAGCCCTCCGGGTCCGGCGGGCCTATCAGGCCCTCAACAAGACGGACGTGGCCGTTCTGGTGGTGGACGGCACCCTGGGCCTCCAGGCGGAGGACAGGGCCATTCTGGAGCGAATTCGGGCCAAGGAGATCCCCTATCTGGTGGTCTACAACAAGGGGGACCTGAAAAGCCATCCCGTGACCGAGGACTGGGAAATGGCCGTCAGCGCCAAAGACGGATCGGGCGTCCACGAACTCAAGGAGCGGATCGCGGTCCTTGCAAAACAGCAGGGACCGGAAAAAAAGATTCTGGGAGACCTGATTGCGCCCGGAGATCTGGTGGTCCTGGTGACGCCCATCGACGGCTCCGCCCCCAAGGGCCGGATGATCCTCCCCCAGGTTCAGACCATCCGGGACGTGATGGACGCCCACGCCGCCTGCATCGTGACCCAGCCGGAGGAGCTGCCGGGACAGCTTTCGGGGCTCAAAACGCCGCCGAAGCTGGTGGTCACGGACAGTCAGGCCTTCGGAACGGTGAAGAACATGGTGCCGGAGACGATTCCGCTCACCTCCTTCTCCATCCTCTTCGCAAGGTACAAGGGCATCCTCGCCACCGCCGTCCGGGGCGCGGCCAGGCTGCGGCAGCTCCGGGACGGAGACCGGGTCCTGATCTCCGAGGGCTGCACCCATCACCGTCAGTGCAACGACATCGGCACCGTGAAGCTCCCGGGGTGGCTGGAGAACTTTTCGGGGAAAAAGCCGGACTTTTCCTTCACCTCCGGCACGGAATTCCCCGAGGATCTGAGCCCCTTTTCGCTGGTGGTCCACTGCGGCGGCTGCATGCTGAACGAGCGGGAGATGGTCTACCGGATGAAGAACGCCGAGGACCAGAACATCCCCTTCACCAACTACGGCACCGCCATCGCCCACATGAACGGCATTTTGAAGCGCAGCCTGGAGGTCTTCCCGGATCTGGCCGCGGAATTGGAATGAAAAATCGGCGCACCGTCCGAAAGAACGGTGCGCCGAAATTGTTTTGCATTACAGAATATCCATGGCCGCGCAGAAGCCCTCGTAAGTAGCCTGCTTGACCGTCCTGGCCTTCACGGCGTCGCCGGTGGTGACGAACCAGGGGGTGACGCCCTCCAGGGCCTTCACCACGTCGTCATTGCTCCGGTTGCCGCAGCAGTAGTAGACGATATCCGCCTCGGCAAACTGCTCGTTGCCGTCCTTGTCCAGGAACTTCACGCCGTTTTCGGTGATCTCCTTCGTGGTGACGGAGCAGTTCAGGATCATGCCGGCCTTGTCCATCCGGGGCAGCAGGGCCGCCCGCTGGGAGGGGAAGGAGTCCTTGGCCATCTCGTCCCGCATTTCAAGGATCTGGACCCTGGCGCCGCACTCGCTGGCGAAGAAGTAGCCGGATTCGCAGCCGATGGCGCCGCCGCCGATGATGACTACTTTTTTCCCGCGAATGGCCTCAATGTCCTTGTAGGCCTCCAGGGCATGGCTGGCATGCTCCACACCGGGGATCGGCGGCACGAAGGGATGGGAGCCAACCGCGCAGATCACCGCGTCTGGCTGCATCTCCTCCAGCATTTCCCTTGTGGCCTCGGTGCCCAGCTTGATGTTCACGCCCGCGTATTTGCAGCGGGCCACCAGGGAATCCCGGAATTTCAGCAGAGATTCCTTGTCCGTGTCCACCTCGGTGAACCAGAGCAGGCCGCCCAGCTTGTTTTCTTTCTCGAGAAGGGTCACGTCATGACCACGCTCCGCGGCGGTGACAGCCGCGTACATGCCGGAGACGCCGCCGCCGACCACGACCACCTTCCGTCTGCCCGTGGGCTTGGGGGCGTTCCGCCACCGGAGCTCCCGCTGGCCCCAGGGATTGACGGCGCAGTGCCACAGCTCGGGAATGGGCCGGGCGCCGGGATCGGAGGCAAGGGGATTGAAGCAGGAGCAGCGCAGACAGGGCGCGATGGTGTCCTCCTTGCCCATAAGGGTCTTGTTGACGAAATCGGGATCGGCGAACTGCTGCCGGCCCATGGCCACAAAGTCGCACTTGCCGGAGGCGATGGCCTCCTCGATCTGATCGGGCTGGTTGAAGCCGCCCACGGCGATGACGGGCACATGGACGTTTTTCTTGATGGCCTCGGCCAGATCCAGGTTGCAGCCGTGCTTGTCTCGTGCCCACGTGGTCCTGATAGTAGCCGGAGGTCACGTGGATCAGGTCCACATGATCCTGGATCAGCTTGGCGAACTCGATGCCGTCCTCCAGGGTCTGGCCGCCCTCCACCCGCTCGGAGCCGGACATACGGTACTCGATCAGGAAATCGTCGCCGCAGATTTCCCGGATCCGGTCGCAGACCATGATGGGGAACCGGGCGCGGTTTTCCATGGAGCCGCCGAATTCATCGGTGCGGTGGTTGAACCGGGGAGAAATGAACTGATTGAGCAGCCAGCCGTGGGCGCCGTGGAGACATACCATCTGGAAGCCCAGGGCCTTGCAGTTCCAGGCGGTCTCGGCGAAGTCGTCGATGGTCTCCATAATCTGCTCCCGGGTCATCTCCTCCACCTGGATGCCGTCCTCCCGCAGGTAGGCGCTGGGGCCGATGGGGTTCTTGTGACCCTTGATGGTGTCGGGGTGGTTCATGGCGCCCACGTGGTTGAGCTGGATGGAGGCCACGGCGCCGTGGGCCCGGATGGCCTCGGTAAGGACCATGATGGACTCCATGTTGAAGGTGGTCATGTTCCGCTCGTAGACGTTGAGACCGTGCTCATGCCGCCAGGCGTAGGTGTCGTTGACGAAGGCCTCGGTCAGGGTGACGGTGCCGAAACCGCCCCGGGCCTTGGTCTCGTAGACGTCGATGCCCTCGGCGGTGGGATAGCCGTGGTCCACGATCCGGTTGGTGGTGATGGGAGAGGCGAACACCCGGTTTTTGAAGGTGACGCCCTTGATGGTCATGGGCTTGAACATATTGGGATACTTGCTGCAGGCCATTTAAGACACTTCCTTTCTCATGCTTCCGATTTTAGCTGCGTCCACCTTAACACGTTTTTGCGCCTTTGTGAAGAGGGCACAAAAAAGTATGGTTGTTACCTCCAGGTAACCGGGAGCCTAAGAACCGTGTCATTGCGAACCAGTGACCGACGTCACTGGTGTGGCAATCTTTTGGTTGGTGCTTCTATCAGATTCCCACGCCGGTGTGAGCTACTACGTCGGAATGACAGGGTGGATATTTTAGAGTATCTGTTCAGTCGCTGTCATTCTGAGGAACAAAGTGACGAAGAATCTTGGCATTATTCACGATTTCAGGTAAAGATCCTTCGCTTACGCTCAGGTTACATTTTAGATTCTAATGGGAGAATTCTATTGACATTTTCAGCAGATTTCGTTACCATATAAGTTGGTCAAAAACATATTCCAGGCGTCCTGCCGGGAACGGGCGGGAGCCGAGAAATCGGAGGTAAATCCATGGCAAAGGCTGATATTCTCTTTGACAAGACCGAATTTGTCCTGCGGATGGCTGACAAGCAGGCCATGAGCATGGACATTCGGGCGGACCAGATCACTACCATCACCTTCCAGCCCACGATGGAGAAGGGCGGCTTCCTGGGTCTGAGCAAATCCGAATCGGAGGTCATGATCCTGAAGATGCGGAGCGCCGCGGCGCCCCACGGCCCCGGCGGCCCCACCGGCAACCACGAGGGCATGCCCATTGTGAAGTCCGCCTTTGAGGCCAAGGAGAAGGGCTCCTGGGACAAGATGAAGCAGCAGATGCTGAAATTTGCCCATGACAACAACATCACCGTCCATGAGGAGAAGGAGATGTGGGAGCCCCCCAAGATGCAGGGCGGCATGTGATCCATAATGCAAAAATCCCGGCGGCCGATGATTCGGCCGCCGGGATTTTTATGCCGTGCAGTGGGGACTTCCTATAGTCTTTCAGCGGCCCCTGTATAGGGATGTGTCTTTGCATACTCCAATGCGTTTTGATGAAACGCACCGGGAGACATTTCGTCAAAATATGTCTGCTGCCATTTTGTATAGTCAAACCTTTCCCGGATGATCAAGGAGATAAAACGCTCCGCATCCACTGCGCCAAGGCTTTCTGTAAGGCATTCCATTCCCCGATTCATGATTTCCGCCGTACTTGTAATCATTCTTCCCCCTCCGTTTCTGCTACAAATTCAATGGGCGTTACAAGCTTGATTTGATCAGACTGATACTTCAGTAATCGTTTATCTGTTGAAATAAAATAATCGCATTTTGCATAAATTGCAGACGCAACATGGAGCGCATCTTTTTCCTTGACGCCTGTTTCCATGATTGAATCCGCAATCGGGGTGATACTATCTGCTCTTTCCGGTCCCACATATCCTGCGATATTATCATGCAGGAATTTTACGATCGATTTCCTGCGCATCTCAAAGGGATTTCTGCTAACCTCATAATCCAAAGTATAGGAACCGATCAGGTCAAGCGTCCCTTCCCTTATAAGAGATTGAATGTGGAGCTTTGATTGTGTTTCCATGGCCACAAGTAGCTGCGACTGATCATCATATGGACGATTATAACAGCACATATCAAGATAGACTCTCATCCACAGCTCACGCTCCTTCAGCATTTCATTTATATTTATCTGCAGTATCTGTTCAGTCGCTGTCATTCTGAGGAACAAAGTGACGAAGAATCTTGGCATTATTCACGATTTCAGGTAAAAGATCCTTCGCTTACGCTCAGGA